>JAKAFO010000153.1 GCA_021819735.1 Deltaproteobacteria bacterium | reverse complement strand
GCACCGGGGTGGAGATGGAGGCGCTCACCGCGGCCGCGGTGGCGGCGTTGACCGTCTATGACATGTGCAAGGCCTATGACCGCGCCATGGTCGTTACCGATATCTTTTTGCTGGAAAAAAGCGGCGGCAAGAGCGGGCGGTGGGTAAGGGAGATCAAAAAAGATGAAAGTTAGGGTTCCATGACGATCCGATCCAGAACCAGCGTGTTCCTGTTGTGGGCCGGATTTTTGTCCGCCGGTTTGCTTCTGACGGCCTGTCCGCCCAAGCCCATTACCCTGGAAACGGCCTTGGAGCGGCTCGCGCCATCCGATTATCCCGATTTTGGCGATGACGCGCGCTTCGACCAACTGGCCCCAGCCGTCGAGATGAGCCTGACCTACCTGCGTAAGCTGCCGGCCGACCGTCCGGTCATCTTCGGTCCGGACAGCTACACGGTGGCCCACCTGATCCGTTCCCTGGAAACTTTTGCCGCCATCGCCCAGGAGAATCCCGCGGCCGAGACTCTCAACCGCGTCATCCGCGAGCGCTACCGGGTCTATGCCGCGGCCGGGGATGCCGAAACGGGCAAGGTACTGTTCACCGGCTACTACGAGCCCCTGCTCCAGGGCAGCCTGACCGCATCCCCCGAATTTCCGGTGGCCATCAACTCCCGGCCGGCCGACCTGGTGGAGATCGATCTCTCCCTGTTCGCCGACGATCTCAAGGGCCGGCGCATCGTGGGCCGCTACGCCGGGCGCAGCGTCACGCCCTATCCGGCGCGCGAGCAAATCCGCCGGGAGCCCGATTTCGAGCGCCTCGCGCCGCCGCTGGCCTGGGTGCGCGACGAGGTCGATCTGTCCAACCTCATGATCCAGGGTTCGGGCAAGGTGGCCCTGGCCGACGGCCGCTTGCTGCAAATCCAGTTCGATGTCTCCAACGGCCATCCCTTTCGCAGCATCGGCCGGTTGCTAATCGACCAGGGCAAGATCAGCGCCGAACGGATCTCCATGCAGACCATCCGGGAGTATCTGCGCCAGCATCCGTCCGAGGCACCGGCCATTTTGAATCACAACCCGCGCTACATCTTTTTCCGCCTGGCCGAGAGCGGCCCGGTGGGGGCCCTGGCCGTGCCCATTACGCCGTTGCGCTCCATCGCCGTGGACCGCAGCCTCTTTCCGTCGGCAGCCCTGGCGTTTATTTCCGTACCGGTGCCCAAGGTCGACGCCCAGGGCCGCATCGCGCGCTTCGAGCCCCGCAACGCATTCGTGCTGGCCCAGGATGCCGGCAGCGCCATCACCGGCGCCGGCCGCGTGGACCTGTTCTGGGGGCATGGTCCCGAGGCTGAGCTCGCGGCCGGCCACATGAAGAACGAAGGCCGGCTCTATTTTCTGGTGCTCGCTCCGGAGCCGCCGGCCCCTTGAGCCGCCCGGGCGCAGAACCAGCGGCGCCATGCTTGACAAGGGTTGGCAAAGACCATACAAGAGTTCACCATTGTTGAAAGGAGTCCGTTATGTTCGGCATCGGCATGCCCGAACTGCTGTTGATCCTGGCGGTGGCGCTCATCGTGATCGGCCCCAAGAAGCTGCCGGACCTGGCCAAGTCCCTGGGCAAGGCCTTGGGGGAGTTCAAGCGCGCCACCAACGATCTCAAGCAGAGCATCGAAAAAGATACCGGATTGGACGAAGTGCGCCAGAACCTGCGCGAAACCGGCCGGGATGTCCGGCGCTCGTTCGACCCCACGGACGCACCGGCCCCGGCGGCCACCCCCGGCCCCTTGGCCGGCGGACAGACCCCTGCGCCGACGGACGACGAAGCGTTAGCCGATGAAGCCGCGGCGGCGGTCGATGCCGCGGACGCGCTCCCCAAGCGCGATACGCCCGAAGCCAACGATCCCAAGGTAAAAAAAGCGGAATGAGCGATCACGACAAACAGCCTTTCACCGCCCATCTGGAGGAGTTGCGGTCGCGGCTGATCAAGTCGAGCATGGCCGTGGGCCTGGGTTTTCTGCTCTCTTACGCGTTCAAGGAGCAGATCTTCGATATTCTCACCGCGCCCCTGATGCGGGTAATGCAACACGGCGATCACCTGATTTACACCAATCTGCCCGAGGCCTTTTTCACCTTTCTGAAGACCGCCTTCTTCACCGGAATCATGCTGGCCTCGCCGGTGCTGTTGTACCAATTTTGGATGTTCGTGGCGCCCGGGCTCTACGACCGCGAAAAAAAGCTGGCCCTGCCCATTCTTTTGCTCTCTACCCTGTTCTTCGGCGGCGGCATCCTGTTTGCCTATTTCGTGGTGTTTCCCTTCGGATTCAAGTTTTTCGTGGGCTTTGCCAGCGAGACCGTACGGCCCATGCCCGCCATGCGCGAGTATTTGAGCTTTGCTTCCAAGCTGTTGCTGGCCTTCGGCCTGGTGTTCGAGATGCCCATGGTAATCACCCTGTTGGCGCGGCTGGGCATCTTATCGGTGGCGCAGCTCAGAAAGTTCAGGCGCTATGCCATCCTGCTCTTTTTTATCGTCGCGGCCATCCTGACACCGCCCGATGTCATCTCCCAGATCCTCATGGCCCTGCCCATGATGCTGCTTTACGAGATCAGTATCCTCGGTGCGCACCTGGTCGGCCGCCAGAAAGCGGATGACGAAGCGCAACGTTGACACCCACTCGGGGAGTTGATAGAAATTCAGCCGAACGGTTACCAACCCTTGGCAAAGGAGGCGGAAAATGACGAGAAAAAGTTCTTGGGCACTGCTGATTGTATCGGTTATGGCCTTGATCCTGCTGTCGGCCGGCGCCATTTACGCGGCCAGCGCACCGGCGGAGATCAAGATGGCGTCTCCCTATGAACACAAAAAATCCATCGCCGTCTTTACCCACCAGAAACATGCCGTGGATCATAGAATCACCTGCGGCGAGTGCCACCACGACGACAAGGGTCAACCGCTGACCAATCTTAAAGACGGGGACCCGGTCAAGAAATGCTTCGATTGCCACAACAAACCCGGGGAGCTCAAAGGCAAGGAGGCCAAGGGCTTGGCCGATAAGGAGCTGCGCGCGTATCATGCCAATGCCGTGCACGACAATTGCGTGGGTTGCCACAAGAAGTTCAACAAAGAGAATAAAGACAAAGGCAAGAGCGCGCCCCAGAAGTGCGAGGAGTGCCACCCTAAGACAGCTCAGGAGTAGGTTCAACCGAACGGCGCGCGACGACGCGAAGAAGATTCTGAAATAAGAAAGGGCCGGTTGCATTCGCAACCGGCCCTTTCGGTTTGTTCTAAAGGCAGGCGGGGCTTCGGCCCGTTCTTGGGTATCCTGGGACGGTCCTTCCTCGCCTCGGGATTGCTTGCCGGCCGCCATGCCATACGCGATTGACGACGGCGCCGATTGCCGAGTTCTCTACTGGCCCAGTGTATACTTCAGTCCGGTTTGGCAGAACCGTGTTGGCTTACGACGGTCTGTTGAAGCCTTGTCGCGCGGGAATAACTATACTTCTTCCAGATCGGAGACCGATTCTTCGCTTTCAGAAGTATTGCCGACCCATCTGACCAAAACATGGTTCGGCTTGTCTTGCACGACCCCTTCAACAATCCCGCAGTAGCCCGCCACTTTACGACTGAATTCTCTGTAGGTAACTATCGCGCCCTGGTTCATCATCGAACACCTCTCAGCTTTCATGGCAACTGGAAGAGCAAGATCTGTGCCGGTCTATTTTGAAGCCTCCCTCTGATCGAACGAGCCTTTTTAATTACAGGTACATACCTTCAGGCCAGCGCCTCCCGGCTTCCCGTGAACGCCCGGAATATGCGCTCGGCCTGTTAAAAGGAATACCTAACACCTATGTTGGCAACTACATAATTGCCTAAAGCCAAACCTTCTGGGGATTGTCGATCAGAGCCGCCGGCGCCGGTGGGCCAATCCGCGGTCTAAGGAGTGCTGGAACTGCGGAGAAACCCGAAACGACCAATCAGCTCTTTTGCCAGCATGAGAATGGCCATATCAACCCTCGCAGGCGTTTGCAAGAGCTAAGATGGCATGCAAGTGCAGGATTACATGTTGCGCCGATACTGCCCGCCCACGGCGTACAGGGCCTGGGTGATCTGGCCCAGGCTGCACGCCCGTACGCAATCCATCAGGGCTTCGAAGATGTTGCCGCCGGCCAGACAGGTCTGCTGCAAGCGCCGCAAGGCCTGGGGGGCGGCGTGGGCGTTGCGCTGGTGGAAGGCGGCCAGGCGCGCGAGCTGGGACTCTTTCTCCTGGGGCGTGGAGCGGGCCAGCTCGATGGAAAAGTCGTCGGCGTGGTGCTCCTGGGAGGTGTGCGGATCGCGGAAGGTGTTGACCCCGATGATGGGCAGCTCGCCGGTGTGCTTGAGGGTTTCGTAGTGGATGGACTCTTCCTGGATGCGGCTGCGCTGGTAGCCGGTCTCCATGGCGCCCAGCACGCCGCCGCGGCTGCTGATGCGGTCGAACTCGGCCAGCACGGCCTCTTCCACCAGGTCGGTGAGCTGATCGACGATGAAGCTGCCCTGCAAGGGGTTTTCGTTCTTGGCCAGGCCCCATTCCCGGTTGATGATCAGTTGGATGGCCAGGGCCCGGCGCACCGACTCTTCGGTGGGCGTGGTGATGGCCTCGTCGAAGGCGTTGGTGTGCAGGCTCTGGCAGTTGTCGTAGATGGCGCACAGGGCCTGCAAGGTGGTGCGGATGTCGTTGAACTGGATGTCCTGGCTGTGCAGCGAGCGGCCCGAGGTCTGGATATGGTACTTGAGCATCTGGGAACGGGCGCCGGCGCCGTAGCGCTCGCGCAGGGCGATGGCCCAGATGCGCCGGGCCACGCGGCCGATGACGGTGTACTCGGGGTCCATGCCGTTGGAGAAAAAGAACGACAGGTTGGGTCCGAAGCTGTCGATGGGCATGCCGCGGGAAAGGTAGTACTCCAGGTAGGTGAAGCCGTTGGCCAGGGTGAAGGCCAGTTGGGAGATGGGGTTGGCCCCGGCTTCGGCAATATGGTAGCCGGAGATCGAGACGCTGTAGAAATTGCGCACCTTGTGCTCGACGAAGTACTCCTGGATGTCGCCCATCATCTTGAGGGCGAAATCGATGGAGAAGATGCAGGTGTTCTGGCCCTGGTCCTCCTTGAGGATGTCGGCCTGCACCGTGCCGCGCACCGTGGACAGGGTCTGGGCCTTGATGGCTGCGGCTTCGCCGGGGTCCGGATCGCGGCCCTGTTCGGCGCGGAAGCGGTCCAGTTGCTGATCGATGGCCGTGTTGAGGAACATGGCCAGCATGATCGGCGCCGGTCCGTTGATGGTCATGGAGACCGAGGTGTTGGGACTGCACAGGTCGAAGCCGTCGTACAGCGTCTTGACGTCGTCCAGGGTGCAGATGCTCACGCCGGCATTGCCGATCTTGCCGAAGATGTCCGGCCGCCGGTCCGGATCGTAGCCGTAGAGCGTCACCGAGTCGAAAGCCGTGGAGAGGCGCTTGGCCGAGCTATCGGCCGACAACATTTTAAAGCGACGGTTGGTGCGCGCCGGGTCGCCTTCGCCGGCGAACATGCGCATGGGATCTTCGCCGGTGCGCTTGAGGGGAAAGACCCCGGCCGTGTAGGGAAAGTAGCCGGGCAGATTCTCGCGCCGCAGCCAGCGCAGCAGCGCCCCGGGCTCGTCCAGGTGGGGCAGGGCGATCTTGGGGATCTTCTGCCCTGCGAGCGATTCGACGGACAGGGGGGTCCGCACCTCTTCGTCGCGCACCGTGTAGACCAGTTGCTCCTGGGTGTAGGCCTGGCGGATCTGCTGCCACTGGCCGACGAGACGCTCGCAGTTGGCGTCCACCTGATCGCGGGCCTTGGCGATCTCTTGTTTGAGGCTGGCCAGCAAGCCGTCATGCCCCCCGGAGGAGATGGCCTGGGCGCTCTGCTCCAAGTGCCACACCCGGCGCAGGGCCTCGGCCTGGCGCTCGCTGTGGGCGTGGTAGGCGCGCACGGTTTCGGCGATCTCGGACAGGTAGCGGGTGCGCTCGGGCGGAATGATGATGGTCTGGGAACTGGAGGTACGGCCCGCCGGCTTTTTCAGGCCCGAGACCAGGCTTACGCCGGTCTTGGCCGCGATGTTCTCCAGCAGGGCGTGGTACAGCGCCGTGACGCCGTCGTCGTTGAACTTGGCGGCGATGGTGCCGAAGACCGGCATCTCTTCCACGGGCCGGTCAAAGGCGTTGCGGTTGCGCTGCACCTGTTTGCGTACGTCGCGCACCGCATCTTCGCCCCCGCGTTTTTCGAACTTGTTGACCACCACCAGGTCGGCGAAATCGAGCATGTCGATCTTTTCCAGTTGGGAGGCGGCGCCAAAGTCACTGGTCATCACGTAGATGGACAGATCCACGTGTTCGACCACGGCGGCGTCTCCCTGGCCGATGCCGGCGGTCTCGACGATGATCAGGTCGTAGCCCGCGGCCTTGGGCACGCGCACGATATCCGCCAGGCGCGCCGGAATCTCGCCCGCCGAGCGCGTGGCCAGCGAGCGCATGAAGACGCGCCGGTCGCCGATGGCATTCATGCGGATGCGGTCGCCCAGCAGGGCGCCGCCGCTCTTGCGCCGCGAGGGATCGGCGCTGAGCACGGCCACGTGGATCCGGTCCTGATCCAGCATCAGGCGCTGGATCAGTTCATCGGTAAGCGAGGATTTGCCCGAGCCGCCCGTGCCGGTGATACCGACCACCGGCACCGTCCGTCCGGCGGCCTTGGCGCCCAGGGCCGCGCGCAGGTCGGCCCACTGGTCGTCCGCGCCGTTCTGCTCCAAGGTGGTGATCAAGTTGGCCACCAGGGGCGGGTTGTCCGGCGAGAGCCGGTCCAGGGCCAGTTCGGCCCGTCCGGCCCGGGGAAAGTCCAGGCGGCGCACCATGTGCTCGATGATGCCCTGCAACCCCAGGCGCGCGCCGTCTTCGGGCGTGTAGATTTTGGCCACGCCGTAGGCCTCCAGGGCCTGGACCTCGGCCGGCACGATCACGCCCCCGCCGCCGCCGAAGACCTGGACATGGGGCACGCCCGATTGGCGCAGCAGGTCCACCAGGTATTTGAAAAACTCCATGTGGCCGCCCTGGTAGGAGGAGACCGCCACGCCCTGGACATCCTCCTGCACGGCCGCGTCCACGATGTCGCGCACCGAGCGGTTGTGGCCCAGATGGATGACCTCGACGCCGGCATTCTGCAACAGGCGTCGATACATGTTGATGGCGGCATCGTGGCCGTCGAAAAGCGCCGTGGCCGTGACCACCCGGATGGGATGCTGGGGGACGTAGCGTTCATTGGCAACCGACATGAGGCCTCCTTTGAAGCGCGTGTCGTCCGGGATGGGACGTTCGCGGCATCTCCCTGTCACCGCCCTCCATGGCGGCCCAGGGCGTCCTTGCCCGGCCGAGGGGGACACGCTGTCCAATCATTATGAAATTTGACGCCGGCGTCAACTGTTAACCCGCGATGCAGCCCTGCGATCAAAGTTACAACCGCCGCTCTTGACACTTTCTCGAAGTGGATGAGATATTGCTTGGCAATGACCCGTGCGGCAGCGGGGTCCGGACCGATCCGACGGTCGGGGCGCCCCGTTATCCCGCCGAAGCCCAAGAAGGAGGTGGCGGTGGATTTCGATTTGACCCGGGAGCAGGAGATGATCCGCAGGGAGGTGCGCGCCTTTGCCGAAAAGGAGATCGCACCGGTGGCCGCCGATTTGGACGAAAGCGAGACCTTCTCGTCCGAACTGACCCGCAAGATGGGCCAAATCGGTCTGTTCGGCATGTTCGTGCCCGAAGAATACGAAGGCCAGGGTCTGGACTATCTGGCCTACATCATTGCCGTGGAAGAGATTGCGCGGGTGGACGGCTCCCAGGCCGCCACCATCGCGGCCGGCAATTCTCTGGGCATCGGCCCGATCCGGTATTTCGGCACCGAAGAGCAAAAGCGCCGCTTTTTGCCGCCCCTGTGCCGGGGCGACGCCCTGTGGGGCTTCGGCCTCACCGAGCCGGGGGCCGGCTCCGACGCCGGCGGCAGCAAAACCACGGCCGTTAAGGAAGGTAGCCACTGGATTCTCAACGGCAGCAAGATCTTCATCACCAATGCCGCCTGCGACATGACCTTGGGCGTGACCGTCCAGGCCATCACCGGCACCCGCGCCGGCGGCAAGCCCGAATACACCTGCTTTCTGGTGGAAAAGGGCATGCCCGGGTTCCAGGCCCGGCCCATGAAGCGCAAGATGATGTGGCGCAGCTCCAACACCGCCGAACTCTTCTTCGACGGCGTGCGCGTACCGGAAAAGAACATCCTGGGCAAGCCGGGCGACGGCTTTCACCAGATGCTGCAAACCCTGGACGGCGGGCGCCTGTCCATCGGCGCCATGGGGCTGGGCGGCGCCATCGGCGCCTACGAAGCGGCCATGCGTTATGCCAAGAACCGCGTGCAGTTCGGCCAGCCCATCTCCAAGTTCCAGGCCATCGCCTTCAAGCTGGCCGACAGCGCCACCGAAATCGAGTGCGGCCGCAACCTGCTCTATAAAGCCTGCTGGCTGCGCGACCGCCACCGGCCATTCGCCAAGGAAGCGGCCATGGCCAAGCTCTACTGCTCCGAGCTGATGGGCCGCGTGGCCGATCACGCCGTGCAGATTCACGGCGGCTATGGATTGATGAAAGAGTACGGCGTCGAGCGCTTCTACCGCGACCACAAGCTGCTGGAGATCGGCGAAGGCACGTCGGAAGTGCAACGGATCGTGATTTCGCGGCATATCGGATGCTAGCAGATTGTTCTGAAAACGGATCGATTCCAACTTAAGGAAGAACTCGTCATGGAAGAATTGGTTCTGTTAGAGATCAACGACCACGTAGCCACCCTGACCCTCAACCGACCCGAAACCATGAACTCCTTCAACGTGGCCATGGTGCGGGCCCTGGGCGAGCGCCTGGCCGAGCTGCGTTTCGACAAGCGCGCGCGCGTGGTGATCGTCACCGGCAGCGGCGACAAGGCGTTCAGCGCCGGCGCCGATCTCAAGGAGCGCGCGGGCATGACCCCCGAGCAGGTCAAGGAGTTCATCTTCAACATCCGGCGCCTGATGGACGACGTGGAGCTGTTCCCCCGGCCGGTGATCGCCGCGGTCAACGGCGTGGCCCTGGGCGGCGGCACCGAACTGGCCCTGGCCTCGGACATCCGCCTGGCTTCCGAGACGGCCACCATGGGTTTGACCGAAACGCGCCTGGCCATCATCCCCGGCGCCGGCGGCACCCAGCGTTTGCCGCGCCTGGTGGGCAAAGGCATCGCCAAGGAGTTGATCTTCACCGGTCGGCGCATCAACGCCCAGGAGTCCTTGCGCATCGGCCTGGTCAATGGCGTGTACCCGCCGGCGGAGTTGCCGGCCGCTGCCCGCCGTCTGGCCGACGAGATCGGCCAATCCGGTCCCATTGCCGTGGAGCAGGCCAAGTACGCCATCAACCGCGGTTTGGAGACCGACATGCAAACCGGCCTGGCCATCGAATCCAACGCTTACTGGCTCTGCATCCCTACCGAAGACCGGCTGGAAGGCCTGACGGCGTTTCGGGAGAAGCGCAAGCCGGTGTATAAAGGCAAGTAATCCATAGTAGAGGGCTGAACGCAGAAAATCGAGAACAGGAGATAACGCATGAGCGAATATGATTATTGGAAGATTTTTCCGCGTATGCCGCGCGAGGTCATGATCGGCGACATCACGATCCGCGACGGTTTCCAGCATCTGGAGAAGTTCATCTCCACCCGGGCCAAGATCTTCTACCTGGAAGAGTTGATCTTCGCCGGCTGCCGCAACATCGAGGTGACCAACCTGGGCAACCCTTTCCTGATGCCCCAGTTCAGCGATGCCGACGAGCTGTTCAAACACCTGCGCAGCGACCGCTTCAAGGAGCGCTGCGCCAAAAAAGGCATCCCCTACGATCAGATCGTGCTCACGGCCATCACCATCCGCGAACCGGCCGTGGACCGCGCCATCCGCATGCGCGAACAGGGCATCGGCCCGGATCGCGTGCTGATGATGGTTTCCACCGAAGAAGAACACCACTTCGCCAATTCGGGCTGCACCCTGCCCGAATACTGGGCCGAGTGCGAGCGCGCCATCCGCAAGTGCAAGGACGCGGGCATCAAGATGTGCGGCACGGTGAGCACCATCTGGGGCAGCCCCATCGGCGGTGCCACGCGCCTGGAAGACGCCGTGGAGTTCACCAAGCGCTGGCTGGAAATCGGCGCCGACGACATCGAGCACGCCGACCACGACGGCAGCGCCTCGGCGGCCCAGGTCTACCGCTATTTCTCCATGATCCTGGACGCGATTCCCGATCCGGCCGTGCATTTGGCCCACTTCCACGAGACCAAGCGCGTGGGGTCGGCCTCGGTGCTGGCGGCCCTGCAGGCCGGCATCCGCAACTTCGAAGCCACCCTGGGCGGCATGGGCGGCCAGCCGGCCAACTTCCTGGACGACTGCCCGGTGCCGGGTACCGGCGAGTACTACTACGACGATCCGCGCTTCGTGGGCTTGATGTGCCTGGAAGATATGCTGGTGCAGGTCGACGAGATGGGCATCCGCCACGGCTATGACGTGGATCGCATCCTGTGGCTGGGCCGCCAGATGGAGAAGACCGTGGGCCACCGCCTGCGCTCCGAAGCCATCATCAACGGCCGCACGCTCAAAGAGGGCCATCGGGAGTACGCCCGGCCGGGGCTGGCCAAGCGCAAATCCAAAAACGGAGAGGCGCCGGGCCAGAAATTGCCGGCCGGCTGGGGAGCCGAAGCGGTGCTGCCGGCCCACCTGCGGCCCTAGACACTAAAAGCAAAAAGAAAAAGGAGTCTCACCATGGCAGCAGAGAAGCCGCCGATCAATGTAGATTACTTTGCCGACCTGACCGGAGACATTACCACCTGTGACGATCCCTGCCGTGAGCACATCGGCGACCGCATCCGGCGGCTGCGCGAAGAAAAAGGGCTTTCGATCACCGCCTTGTCCCAGCTCACCGGGTTCGACGAGGAGACCTTGCGCGCCATCGAAGACAACCGCCTCAACCCCCAGCTCGGCACGATCATCAAGCTGAGCAAGGCGTTGGACAGCGCCCTGCGGCGCCTGATCGCCGGCGAAGGCCAGCGGCTGTGGGCCATCACCCGCAAGAACGAACGCCATGTGGTCGAGCGCTCGTCCACCGGCAAAGGCAGCAAGGCGGCCTACACCTACATGAGCCTGGCGCCGGAGGTCAAAGGCCGCCACATGGAGGCCCTGGTCGTTCAACTCGAAGAGGTGCCGGACCAGGAGCGCTCGGTGCACGGCGGCGAAGAGTTTATTTACGTTCTGGAAGGAACCGTGGTATTGGACATCGGCGCCGAACGCTTCGAGTTGGCCCCGGGCGACAGCGCCTATTATCTTTCGACCACGCCCCACCTGCTGACCGCCAAGGGGGGCCGGGCCAGGATCGTGGCGGTCATCTACAGCGAGTGATCTCCAAAAGGACACGATGAGCGACCGGCCTTCCGCTACTCTTCTCCGCACCTGCGTGGCGCCCGAGGGGCGCTTTGTTTTTGGCGTGCACCAGCCGAATTTCGCGGTGGCCAACCTGCGCTCCCGGGAGTACATCCAGCCCTTGGGCCTGACCACCGACGGCACGGTTTGCCTGAACACGGCCAACTTTCCGCCCGGCGACGTGGAAGAACCTTCCGCGGACTGGATTTACGAGATTCCCAACCCCTTCCCCTTCCGGGGCACGACCTACATCGGCAGAACCTGGGCCGAGCGGTCCGCGGCCAATCTGACCCGGATCGCCATTCCCGGTCGGCCGCCGGTTTCGCTGACCCGCGCGTTGCGGGACCATACCCGGGAAGATGAGGCGGACGACCTGATATGTCGCCTGCCCCGGCCGCTGCAGTTGGCGCTGGCCGCCACCTCCACCGATCCCGACGATCTCATTCCGCTGGCCCACGCCAGTTGCGATTTTCAAAGCGACCCCCAGACCTGTCAGCCCCTGGGGCTGA
>JAKAFO010000152.1 GCA_021819735.1 Deltaproteobacteria bacterium | reverse complement strand
TGACTCGCAATTTTGCATTTGGAATGCAAATTTGCAAGTCAAAATCAGACTTGTTCGATTCGCCGGGTTGGGAGGATACTCAGTTGCCTTAATTTTGACCGTCCAGCCAATCAGCATTTATTTGACAAATGGTAAAGCTATATGTATTTTGAATGCAATTCATTTTATTTAATTGGATTGCAATGTAATGCTGTCATTCAGATTTTGTATATCTATCATTTGTATCCTCTTGATCGTATCGGCCCTCGGCCCATCAGCCGGCACCATCAGCCAAAGGCGCGTGCAATCATGGAACTCGCATGCTTCGAGCGCATCCACCTGTAGTCACTGCGTTCGTCCATCGCACGGGTCAGGATTGACTCAGGCGAAACCTCACACACCAAATCCCTATCAAGTCACAGAATCATTATTTTTGAACCAACCCTGGGATTGGGGTGAATACTTTGCCTTAACTTTGAATGCGGTCAAGTCATCCTTGATTTCCCTCCAACCTGATCTGCCCAGACGGTGGCCTCTGCACCTTTTTTTCCGGGCGCCCAAGCTTTATCTACACCATCAATCCATCCTTTGTTGAAGATACGCCACCGGAAGATTCCAGGCGTGATCGAATGAACAGACACCACTATGCGTTCGGTTATCTTCAACGCTTCGTCGAGCGAATTGTCGCTTTAAGGTGGCGCCTGTAATGCTTGCAGTCGATTTATTGGGGATCTAGTAATAAGTCATCAGCTCGATAAAACCGAGTATAAGGAGGCTGCGATGTTGAAAAGACATAATTTATCATTCTTTTTTGTAATTGGTTTTTTAGCTATCATTTTGGCAACCGTGGGATGCGCGAGCAAGAAAGACATTCTTCAAGAAGTCAGTGGGATATGGCAGGACGATCAAGACAATGGCACCATCGAAATTCAGTTGGCGGGGGATGCCAAGGTCATCACCGTAAAGGGCAAATCCTATCCTGTCAGTGTTGCAAGTATTGAAAAGGACAAAAATAAGGTCAATCTGAAAGTCCAGAACGGCGGCGGGGAACCTGAGTTGTGGACCCTCAGGCAAATCTGGGATGACAATGGGAACAGCTTTACCCTAGCCATTAATCAGGGCGCGGAAAATAAAGTGTTAACCCCCAAGCAACGTTCCTGAAAAGTTTCAGAGGCCTTGTCCCATGAGCAACGCCGGTGCCGTTTGGCACCGGCGTTTGAGGCGAGCATAAAGATTCCGCCTTCCTTCCTTGTATACCCCGCGCAAAAGAAGCAAATTGCGATTTACTTCGATGGCTGAGTTGGCCGCCCGTTCTGTTCAACCGGCCGCCAGCCTTCATGAGAACCGTATCCAAGCGCCTTTGGATATACTTTTGTCATCCAGTTTTTCCTCCGCCAGGCAAAACCGCATGACGCGATCAGCTTACTTTGCTTGGTTGGGTATGGATGGCGCGAGGATCGATCCGGCGGCCCGCGGTCATTGACTTGAAAATGCCCTTCTGTTATGCAGCCGCACAATTCAACCGAAAGGAAACCAAGATGATTCAACAAACATTTGCCATTGTGAAACCCGATGGGGTCGCCCGCGGATTGATCGGCGAGGTGCTCACCCGCATCGAGCGCAACCAGCTTAAAATCAAAGCCATGAAGCTGATCCACATGACCCAGGGCCAGGTGCAGGGCTTCTACGCCGTGCACAAGGAGCGCCCCTTTTTCAGCAGCCTGTGCGCCTTCATGAGCTCGGGGCCGTGCGTGGTGATGATCCTGGAGGGCGAAAACGCCATTGCCCGTTGGCGCGAGATGATGGGCGCCACCAATTATAAGGATGCCGCCGCGGGCACGATCCGGCGCGATTTTGCCACCGACATCGAAAAGAACGTGGTGCACGGCTCGGATGCCCCCGAGACCGCCGCCTTCGAAACCGGATACTTCTTCAATGCCCTGGAAAGGGTCTGATAACGGCAGATGCATGCGATCCATGGGTCGCCCGGGAAGAGAACATGAGCCATAAAAAGCCCCCCATGGATTCGCCCTACCGCGCCGATGGGGTGCGCCTGGAAAACGTGGCCGTGGTGCTGAACCGACCGCGCTACCCGGAGAACATCGGCGCCGCAGCCCGCGCCGTGCGCAACATGGGCATCGGCCAACTGGTGGTGGTGGCGCCCGAACGATGCGACCTGGACCGGGTGCTGACCCTGGCCACCCATGCGGCCATGGATGTGGTGGAGCAGATGCTCTACTTCGAGGATCTGGCCGAGGCCCTGGCCGGCTACAACTATGTGGTGGGCACCACCGCCCGCCTAGGCGGCCAGCGGATCGGCATCTCTTCGCCGGCTCAGATGGCCGAGCAGTTGATCCCCATCTCCCGGGAGAACCAGGTGGCCATCGTCTTCGGCCCCGAGGACCGCGGGTTGACCAACGAAGAGATCCGCTTGTGCCACCACCTGGTCACGATCCCCACGGCCCAGTTCTCCTCCCTCAACCTGGCCCAGGCGGTCATGGTGCTCTGCTACGAACTGTTCAAGGCCGGGTTGCCGCCGGTTAATAGCCACACCCCACGCCTGGCCACCCGCCTGGAGCTGGACGGCATGTACGCCCAGATCAAGGATATCCTGGTGCGTATCAACTATATCCAGCCTGAAAACCCGGACTACTGGATGAACAAGCTGCGCCGCTTTTTCAGCCGCATGGAACTGCGCGCCGGCGAAGTGAGCATTCTCCGGGGCATCTGCCGCCAGATCAATTGGTATGCCGGCAAATGCTACCAGGACGGCGTCAAGGGAGCGGCTCCGCCCGCTTCATCCGGGCAGGAGCGTCAGGATTGATTCGACCGCAATTCCTTTCGCAAACCATCCAACAATGATCGCGCCAGGGCCAATTGCTTTGTCAGCCGTCCGGCATTGATGCAATCCAGATCGGTCAATTCCACCAGGTGGCGCCGACCCGCGGCACGCCGCCCGGCATCGGTCAATAGCACGGCCAGGGCTTCCAGACGGGAACGGGCTTGCGGTGAGGGCTGGGCATCCAAGATGGTCCGGCAGAGAAATTCATAGCACACCGGCGGTCTTCCGGCCGCAAGACGGCACCCCGTGGAGGTGAGCCAGCCCAGGGCGGCATCCCAGCGGGCGTCGGGCGCAAAACGGCGATGCACCTCCGCCAGAAAAGGACTATCAAGGGATTCGCGGCAGTAGACCGGCCGGCAACAGGTCGCCTGGCACCGCCCGCAAAACGGCTCGCAGACCTGCTGCATGCACTGCCGCATTTCGATTTCCAGTTGACCATAACTCTCTATAATGGCATTTAATTCCGACATCTGCGGATTTCCTTCGGTTCTTGAACCGGCGCCCCCATCGCATTCCAGCACGACTTCCAGTGAAGCTCCCGAAAGGCCTATTTATATAAAAAACGTCGGCTTGGCTAATCTTTTCAACGAACCTGCCGATAGATAGAGTCAGATTCCCGGACTGCGCATCGCCATGCGCCCAACGCAGGAGAGTTATCGAGATGGACAGGATTTTGATCATCGAAGACGACGAATACGTACAAAAGATGCTCAAACAGACCTTGGAACGCGCCGGCTATGAAGTCGCCGCGGCCACCAACGGCGCCACCGGGCTGAAGCTGTACGAGTCCAAGCTGAGCGTGTCGGAACCTTTTAACGTGGTTATCACCGACCTGATCATGCCTGAAATGGAAGGCATCGAGACGATCACCAAGCTGCGCAAAAGCAATCCCAAGGTCAAGATCATCGCCATTTCTGGCGGCGGCCGCAACAAACCCGAAGATTATCTGCATCTGGCCGGCAAACTGGGGGCCGCGCGCACATTCACCAAGCCGGTGGACCGCGATGCCCTGCTCCAGGCGGTTTCCGAGTTGGTCGCCAAAAACCAGGCATGATCCCAAAGTCCGCCGGTACACCGCTTCCCGGAACAAGCGCCATCTTTCGATAGCGCCCGCGCCTTGCCAATCGCGGCCGACTGTACTATGGTAGCCCGCGCTCAAAGCAGGCAGACGCCGAAAGGAAGGGTTTCATGCGCGGGATCGCCATTCGCTGGCTCACATTGACCGCCGCCATTTTGATGGCCTCCTATTTGTTGGGCGGCATCCATGTGGACGGCTTTTTTTCGGCCTTGGCCGCCGCGGCCATACTGGGAATCCTGAACGCCTTTTTCAGACCCATAGCCCTGATCCTCACCCTGCCGATCAACATCCTGACCTTCGGCCTGTTCACCTTTGTCATCAATGCCGTCATGTTGAAGATGGCTTCGGGTGTCATCGATGGGTTTAGCGTTCAAGGTTTCTGGAGCGCCGTTTTCGGCGCCTTGATCATCAGTGTGATCAGCTTTGCCCTCAACAGTTTGATCAACGGTAAGGGTCAGGTGGACATCATCGATCTGACCCACAAGGGCGGCAATCGCTGGGAGTAGGAAAGGAGGCGCAAGATGCCCCCGACAAAGAAATCGCCGGATAGTGGCCGGCTCGGCAATATCGTCGCCGAAGCGCGCCGGTATCGGGAACAGTTGGAAAAAACTTACCGCGAGCGGGCCCTCAAGCTCTTTGCGCCGATATGCGGCCGTTGCGGCCGGGAATTCTCCGGCAAGCGGCTGCGGGAGTTGACCGTCCACCACAAAGACCACAACCACGACCACAATCCGCCCGACGGCAGCAACTGGGAATTGCTCTGCCTTTACTGCCATGACAACGAGCATTCCCGCTTGGCGGTGGCAGAGGCGTATGATACCTCCGCGCCGGACCGGGAGCGGGACACCGACTTCGACAACAAGCCCTTTGCCGGGCTGGATAAATTGCTGCAACCCAAAAAGTGAAACCAAGCGAACCATGCCCGAATGCCATTGCGCATCCGGCACGGATCATTACAAAGGAGAATGGAATGAATCTCAAAGCCAAACGTTATGAAGAGAGTCACCTGCAGAGAGCCCAGTCAGAGCTGGCAGCCCGCATGGCGCTGCTCAAGGAGCGCGGACTGGAGCCCAAGGTCATGGAAAAGGACACCATCGTGCGCAAACTGAAAGCCGACCTGCGCAAGGGCAAACATCGCATGCTCGCTGTCGTGGCCCAGGAAAAGCTGCTCGAGCAAAAGGTGGTGCGCAAGCAGGAAAAAGCCGCTGCCGAGCTCGAGCGCAAAGCAGCCCCCAAGGCCGAGCCCAAGAAAGAGGCAGCCAAACCGGCCAAGAAAGAGAAAAAAGCCAAGGAAAAGAAGGCAGCTCCGGCTGCTTAACAAGCAGCGCGTGCATCCATGGAGGGTGACCCCGCACGGCATTTCTTGCGCGGGGCACCCCTCTTTTTTACCCCCGCCGCTCGAAAAATACATGAATTCAATAGCTTGCCATTAAGCCAGGGTCAATGTGTTATCATCAACTATTTTCTGAATCTTGATCAGTTTTAAGAGGTTGAAATACCAACTATAAACGCAATAATCGCTGGCAAGATCCATAGCGACCTGATATAGTCCGCGATCCTAAAAAACAACCGGCTCATTACCGAGCTCCTATTGGAGAGGATATCGCCGGGCGTTTTTTCGCGCCGGCGCGATTCAATGGGGAAGGCGCGCTTACAATACGGACGACCATGCGGCAACGATGCGCCGAGGGTCGCCGATCGCGATAGGGGTAAACGACATAGCCAAGCGGGCTAGCGCATAAGAAACGGAAATGAATTGAAGCATGAGGAGGAATGATCGGTCATGGAACAAAGAAAAACCAAGTATCTGTCAGTTGAACAATGCGTAGACCTTATCGTCCAGGAGTTCGGTAATAATATCAAAATCGGCATGCCCCTGGGCCTGGGAAAACCGGCGCTGCTGATCAACGCGCTCTACCAACGGGCCAAGAAAAACCCCCAGATCGATTTGACCATCTTCACGGCCCTCTCCCTGGAGAAGCCGGTCTGGTCCAGCGATTTGGAACGACGCTTTCTGGAGCCGTTTGTGGGGCGCACCTGGAAGGATGTGCCGGATCTGGACTATTTGATGGACCTGCGCAAGGGACAACTGCCGGCCAATGTCACCATCCATGAAATCTTCTGCAAAGCCGGCGCGTATCGCAAAGATCCCAAGATGCAGCAGAACTACCAGTGCTCCAACTACACCCACACGGTGCGGGACTGCGACGGCAACGATAACCAGGTTCTGGCCCAGATGCTGGCCAAGCTCGACGGACCCAACGGCATTCGCTACAGCACCAGCTGCAACGCCGACACCACCCTGGAGACCCTCCGGCTTTATCGAGACGCCAAAAAGAACGGCAAGAAGCGCATGAATATCGGCATGGTCAACACCCAGTTGCCGTTCATGTACGGCGATGCCGAAGTCACTGCCGAAGACTACGATGTGATCATCGACGATCCCCAATACTACAATCCGCTTTTCGTCACCCCGCGCCTGCCGGTTTCGGTGGCGGACTTCATGATCGGCACGCACATCAGCGCCTTGATCAAAGACGGCGGTACCTTGCAAATAGGCATCGGCGCCTTGGGCGATGCCATCGCCTATGGCTTGAACGTGCGCCACAACCAGAACGAGATCTACAACCAGTTGATTAAGGAGAGCGGTATCGGCGCCACCTATGGACGGCTGATCGACACGCTCGGCGGCACCGACACCTTCACCCAGGGCCTCTACGGCTCCACCGAGATGCTGGTGGATGGTTTCCTGCAACTCTACAAGAACGGCGTCATCAAGCGCAAAGTCTACCACAACGCACCCATTCAGCGCCTGGTCAACGACGGCAAGATCAAAGAAGAACGCATCCCCGCCGATATTCTCCAGCAGATGATCGACGCGGAGCTGATCAACCCCTACCTGACCCGCAAGGATTTCGAATCCCTGCAAAAGTACGGCGTTTTCAAGGATGACGTAACCTACGATAACGGCTATCTGGTCAAGGACGGCAGGCGCTTTTCGGCGCTGCTCACCGACAAGAAAAATCTGGAAGCCGTCAACGAACTGTGCCTGGGCGACTGCCTGAAAAAAGGCGTGGTCCTCACCGGTGCCTTCTTCATCGGACCCACCGATTTCTATGAAGATCTGCGCAAGATGCCCGAGGAAGAGCGCCAGAAGTTCGAAATGACCGGCGTGGATGTGGCCAATCAGCTCTACGGCAACGAAGTACTGCGCTCCCTGGAGAGAAAAGACGGCCGCTTCTGCAACACCGGCATGAAAGCCACCTTGCTGGGCGCCATCGTCTCCGACGGACTGGATGACGGCACGGTGATCAGCGGCGTGGGCGGCCAGTACAACTTCGTCTCCATGGCCCACGCCCTGCCCGACGCCCGCCTGCTGATGATGATCAAAAGCACGCGCCTGGAGGGCGGCAAGACGCTGTCCAATATCGTTTACAATTACGGCCACGTGACCATTCCGCGCCACCTGCGCGACATCGTGGTCACCGAGTACGGCATCGCCGACATCCGGGGAAAATGCGATCAGGATATCATCAAGGCCATGCTCAATGTCGCCGACTCGCGCTTCCAGGAAGAGTTGCTGGCCGAAGCCAAGAAGTACAAGAAGATTCCCGAGGATTACCAGATTCCCGAGCAGTTCCGGAACAACACGCCCGAGCGACTGGCCGAAATCCTCAAACCGTACAAGGCCCAGGGCCTCTTCAAGGACTTCCCCTGCGGATCGGCCTTCACGGATGTGGAATTGCTGCTGGCCTACGCCCTGCGGGTGATGAAGACCAAAGCCGCAGGACCGGGCGCGGCCGAGATTCCGGAGATCATGAAAACGCTGCCCGCCGAAGTACCGGCCGGATTGAAGCCGTTCTTCGAGCGCATGGATCTGAGCAACCCGACCACGCCCGAAGCCATGCAGTCTCAAAAGATGCTGATGCTGGCCTTCCGCATGGCCGGTTTCTGCTAACGGTCGTTCCAGGTCCATCAACCTGAAAATACCATCGGCCGGGAAGGGGTTTCGCCCCTTCCCGGCCGATTCTATTTTTGCCCCGGCCCGCGCCGGCGGCATCAAGATCCCGCCTTTTTGACATGGACAGGGCCATGGTTCTTGGTTAGTATGACGACCGGAGTTAACCAACGCCAAGCATGGGATATTTTGCCGTGTTGCCTGCCCCCCGCGATCTTTGCCACCTCCGGCCCGGCATTGTACCGGTCACCCTTATGGGCGTGCTGTTGCTCGCCGCCACCGTCCTGCCGCTATTTTCAGCCCCGGCCCAAACGGGCGAGGAGTGCGTGATTCTGCTCCACGGCCTGGGCCGCACGCCCCGCTCGATGACGGTCATGGCCGAGACGCTGGCGGCGGCCGGATACCGCACCGTCAACATGGGCTACCCCTCCCGGGAGGCAACCGTCGAAGCGCTGGCCATGCAGGCCATCCCCGCGGCCCTCGACCGGTGCGGCCGGACAGACGCGCGCAGCATTCACTTTGTCACCCACAGCATGGGGGCATTGCTGGTGCGCTATTACCTGGCGCGACAGGGCCTGGAGAATCTGGGCCGGGTGGTGATGCTCAGCCCGCCCAACCAGGGCAGCGAGGTGTGCGACCGCCTGCGCGACAACTTTTTCTACCGCTGGTACAACGGTCCGGCCGGGCAGCAATTGGGCACCGGTTCCGAGGATCTGCCCGCTCGTTTAGGCCCGGTACACTATCCGGTGGGCGTGCTCACCGGCAACGTGCACTTCTTCTTCGACGGCTGGCTGGCGCAAATGATCCCGGGCGAAGACGACGGCAAAGTGGCGGTGGAACGCACCAAGGTGTCCGGCATGACCGATTTTATGGTTTTGCCGTATGCGCATCCGTTCATCATGGATCAGGAAGAGACCATCGCCCAAACCACCCGCTTTTTGCGTGATGGCGCGTTCCAGAAGTAAAATCGAAAAACACGAGGAGGAGGGAGTATGACCACCGGTGCCCGCCCGTGGCAGGAATTGACCAAAGAAGATCCCATCGATCCGGAGCGCCCCATCATCGACCCGCACCACCATCTGTGGGACTACCCCACCAGCCGATACCTGCTCGAAGATATTCTGGCCGATACCGGCAGCGGGCATAACGTGGTAAAGACAGTCTTCATAGAGTGCCTCTCCAAGTACCGGACCGACGGACCGGCGCAGATGCGGCCGGTGGGCGAAAGCGAATTCGTGACCTCCATTGCCGCCGCCAGCGAAAGCGGGAAATATGGTCCCACCCGCGTGGCGGCCGGCATCGTGGGCTTTGCCGATCTAACCTTGGGCGAGGCCGTGGCGCCGGTGCTCGCGGCCCACATCGAAGCCGGCGGCGGCCGCTTCAAAGGCATCCGCCATGCGGCCGCCTGGCACGCCGACGAATCCATCGCCAACGCCCACACCCATCCGCCCCAGGGGTTGATGGCCGATGCGGCCTTCCGCCGGGGATTCGCCCAATTGCACCCCCACGGCCTGAGCTTCGATGCCTGGATCTACCATACCCAGCTCCAGGAGCTGGCCGATCTGGCCCGGGCCTTTCCCCAGACCGAGATCGTCCTGGACCATGTCGGCACGCCCCTGGGACTCGGGCCGTATGCCGGCCAACGGGCGGCGGTCTTCCAGGATTGGAAGCGAGCCATCCCAGCCGTGGCAGCCTGCGACAACGTAGTGGTCAAGCTGGGCGGGCTGGCCATGAAGGTGTGCGGCTTTGACTGGCACAAGGCGCATCAACCGCCCACGTCCCAAATGCTGGCCGCGACCATGGCGCCTTACTTCGAATACTGCATCGAACAATTCGGCGTCCAGCGCTGCATGTTCGAAAGCAATTTTCCGGTGGACAAAGTCTCCTGCGGCTACACGGTGCTGTGGAACGCCTTCAAGCGCATGACGCATGCCCTCTCCCAGGCAGAACAGACGGCACTGTTCCATGACACGGCGGCCAGGGTCTACCGGCTCAACCCCTGACAGGAATAATCATGGCGGCATACATTCTGAACACCTGGAAAAAGACAGCAGCCATGGTCGCGCTGGTATGCCTGGCCGCATGTTCCCAAGGCGATGTCTCCGCCCCGCCCCAAGGGGGCGAGGCTGCCGCGGCCTTGCAAGCCCATAGCGCCCAATTCCGCCAGGAGGTGGTGCAGGTACTTCCAGGCATCCATGTGGCCATCGGATATGGGCTCGCCAATACCATCCTGATCGAAGGCCGCGACGGGCTGATCATCGTGGATGCCATGGAGAGCGCCGAGGCGGCCGAGGCGGTCAAAAGCGCCTTCGCGCGCATCAGCACCCAACCGGTCAAAGCCCTGATCTACACCCATTTTCACTCCGACCACATCGGCGGCGGCCGAATCCTGGCCGGCAACGACCGGCCCGAAGTCTATTGCCATGCCGAGACCCTGGCCCATATGAATCGCACCGCCACCGTCACGCGGGAAACCACCTACCGCCGCGCCATGCGCCAGTTCGGCACGTTGCTGCCCGAAGGCGGCCGGATCAACGCCGGCATCGGGCCGCGGCTGCTGTATGACGAGACAAAGACCCTCGCGCTCCTGCCGCCGACCCGAACCTTTGAAGGCGAGCGCCTGGATCTGGAAATCGCCGGCGTGAAACTGGTGCTGATGCGCGCCCCGGGGGAGACGCCGGATCAGATCGTCGTCTGGCTGCCCGAGCAGCGAGTGCTGCTGCCGGCCGACAATTTCTACCACTCCTTTCCCAATCTCTATGCCATCCGCGGAACGGCCTATCGGGATGTGATGCTGTGGGTCAAAAGCCTGGACCGAATGCGCGCGCTTCAAGCCGAATATCTCATCCCGCAACATACCCGGCCCATCGTCGGCGAGCAGAAGATTTATACGACCTTGACCGACTACCGCGACGCCATTCAATTCGTGCACGATCAAACCATCCGCTGGATGAACCGGGGGTTGACGCCCGAAGCCATCGTCGAGCGTGTCCGACTGCCCGAACATCTGGCTGCGCAGCCTTACCTGCAGGAGTATTACGGCACTGTGGCCTGGTCGGTGCAGGCCATCTTCGACGGCTACCTGGGGTGGTTCGGCGGCAATGCCACTGACCTGTTTCCGCTCGGCCAACAGGTGCGCGCCGAACGATTCGCCACGCTGGCCGGCGGGCAAACGGCATTGCTGGACCACGCCCGCAAAGCCTTGGCCGATGGCGACTATCAATGGTCTCTGGAATTGACCGATCAACTGCTGCTATTGGATCCGTCCGCACCCGATGTCCGGCAGATAAAAGCCGATGCCCTGCGCGCATTGGGCCATCGGCAGACGGCCGCCACCGCCCGGAACTACTACCTGACCCAGGCGTTGGAAGTAGAAGAGAAGTTAACCATCGGGTCTTTGAAGATCAGCGACCCGCAACTGATCCATACCGTGCCCCTGGCGGCGATTTTCGAGGGCATGGCCGTCAAGCTCGACCCCGAAAAATCGGCCGGCTTAGACGTGGTGGCCGGATTCCGCTTTCCCGACACGGGCGAGGCTTATACAGTGCATGTCCGCAGAGGGGTGGCCGAGATCCGTCCTGAGTTTCCAGAACACCCGGCCATCGCCATCAGCATCGACAGCAATGTCTGGAAAGAGATCGCCGCCGGGGCGCGCAATCCGGCCGTGGCCCTGGTCACGGAGATGGACAAGGAAGGCGGCACCTTGGATATCGTCCGGTTTCTAAGCTTGTTCAAAGCAGATTGAACCCGCGCTTGAATTATCAACCCATTGGAGAAATGAGACGCGACCATGCCCATAGAAATCCGACCCGCCGGCCCTGAGGAAATGGACGATTACCGCCGCGTGGCCCTGGCCAGCCTGGTGCTCTCCCCGGAACAGGCGCCGCCCAACGCCATCCAGGCCATCGTGCCGGCCCTGACCCTGTGCGCCTTCGTGGACGGCCACCTGGCCACCAGCTATGCCGCCTGGCCTCTGAAGATGCGCCTCAACGGCCAGGTCGCACCCACGGCAGGCATCACCTTCGTGGGCACCCTGCCCCAGTACCGCCAGTTGGGCTGCCTGCGCCGGGTGATCACCCGTCACTTCGAGCAGCTCCACACGGCCGGCGAGCAGCCGCTGGCCGCCCTGATCGCTTCCCAGGCCGCCATCTACCAGCGCTACGG
>JAKAFO010000151.1 GCA_021819735.1 Deltaproteobacteria bacterium | reverse complement strand
ATCCCCATCACCCATGCCGAGCGCCGTTCAGGGTGTGATCGGCGCAGCGGCTTTGACCGACGAAGCGCCATCGGCCAAAAGGGCGACTCTGCGTTGGAGCGGCGAAAAAACAATTTTCCCCCTCCAACCGGCCCCGATGCGGACACTTCGACTTAACGCCTAATAATATCTATCATTTCCAATCCCAAGGAATCGAAGTGTAATTCGCTTTTGACTCCTTGGCAGGATTATGATTTATAAGTGAATTCTTTTTTTAGGCGTACAAGCTCGATAGCCTGGAAAACCCAATGAGGTTCATCGTTTCGTAACGTTGGAGTGGATTGAGTTATGGCATTTGCGCACATCACTGGCACCGGTTCGGCCCTTCCCCAAAGGATTTTAGACAATGCCGGACTGGAAATGATCGTTGACACCACCGATGAGTGGATTACCCGGCGTACCGGCATCAAAGAGCGTCGCATCGCCATGATCGACAAAAATGAATCGACAACGGACTTGGGTGCTCTTGCGGCACGTCGTGCCCTCGAGATGGCCAATGTGCCCGCGAATGAAATCGATACGATTATCACGGGGACGGTTTCCGCTGATCGGATATTCCCATCTGCGGCGTGCATGATCCAAAGGGAGTTGGGTGCTGAAAATGCGGCCGCCTTTGATGTTTCCGCCGGTTGTTCGGGTTTTATCTATGCCTTGGAAATGGCGAACAACAGCATCAAAGCAGGCATGGCCAAAACCGTGCTCGTAATTGGTGCCGAGCGCCTGTCCTCTCTGGTGAATTGGCAAGACCGCGGCACCTGTGTACTGTTGGGCGATGGTGCGGGGGCCGTCGTATTGCGCGCGAGCGATGTGCATGGCGGCATTTTATCCACCCACATCAAATCGGATGGCCGGCTGTGGGATTTGCTTTACAGCGAGAAAGGGAATCAACCGCCTCCGGAGAGCCTCAATGGCCTTGCCACCACGCCCTTTCACCTGCGGATGGAGGGCAACCGGCTTTTTAAGCAAGCGGTCCCTTCCATGGCCCATATCGCTGAACTTGCCCTGCAAAAGAACGGCATGACCCGTGAGGATATTCATCTGGTAATCCCGCACCAAGCCAACATCCGAATCCTGCAGGCCGTCGCCGAAAAGCTCAAAATATCCATGGATAAATTTTTCACCAATCTTGATAAATACGGCAACACTTCATCCGCATCGATCCCCATCGCCATGGATGAAGCCTTCCGCAGCGGACTTATGAAAGAAGGAGATCATGTTCTTCTGGTAAGCTTCGGAGCCGGTCTGACCTGGGGAGCGACACTCTTACGCTGGAGTATGTCACCGGGTTAATGAACTATTCAAAAAGGCCCAACTGTTCCCAAAAATCATGGATACCAAGCCGTTGAAGCCGTAATCGCAGAAATTCGGAAATAGTGGGTTGATGCGGCCGTCCGCGCAAATACATACGTGCCTCGTTGGGTGTGCGGCTTCCCTTCCTGGTATTGCACGGGCGGCAGCAAGCCACGCAATTCTCAAACGTTGAAGCGCCGCCCCTGCTTCTGGGGATGATATGATCAATGGTCATCTTACCGTTGCGCGTTCCGCAATACGCACACGCGAAACCATCACGAACCAAGATATTGCGTTTGCTGAATGGAACACGTGACCGGTAGACTGATCGGATCAACTTGATCAGTTTCATAACCGCCGGGATGCGCACGACCAATCCTTCGGCCCCTTTTATCCATCGTTCCGAATAGCGCAGGACGGTCACCTTGTTTTTGACCACCAGTCGCAGTGCGCGCCGCCAGTCGACCATGTTCATGAATGAGTAATCGGCATTCAACAAAATGCAGTGGGACATGACACAAATCCCCCATCTCTATGTATGCTGTACCCTGGCAAAGGCACCAAACATACAGCCACCCAGAATCGTGCCGGGCCGTGAGCATTCGAAAAGCCTGTTCGCCCTTTCGGCCCACTCTTAGCCTAATATTTTCGCGTTCGTTTTGAGGACCTGTCAATAGCTTTTAATGCATCACAAGCGGCAGCAACTTATCCGCCCATTCAGGTGCGCTTCATCATCCGGGAGGAGACCGTTAACCTTCTACTAAAGCTACTTTGGAATCATGCCCAAACTTTTTTGGATGCTGGCGTGAATCTGAGAAAGATCGTTCGATTCTCCCAGATTGGATTCGATATGAGCGACTGGGACGTCATAGATCTTGGCCAAAAATTGAATGGCTTCTTGAAGGCTGGCGCAATGGTCCTTGGGACTGGCCCAATATTTTTGGAGACGGCGGGGATCATAAAAAGGGATTCCGGGAGGAATCGCTGGAACAGGTGACTGAGCGCCTTCTCTGGTTATTGTGTGCACCGGGTTGGACGCCGGATAAGGCTCTTGGGCCACATGTGTATTTTGATTCTCAGCGGGCGCAGGGGTAGCCTGCGCATTCAAAGGTGCTGTCGAGTCTTGCTGCGCTTCCGCCTCTACGGCGGCGATAAGGTTGGCGTGAATAGTCCCGAGATCATTTTCCTGCCCCATGTTTTTCTCAATCCAATCAACCGAATGATCATATTGGGAAGCCAATACGGCCATTGCGGCCGCATAGCTGTGGTGTTGGGATTGACGATCGGCCCAGTACCGCTGCGGGCGGCGGGGGTCATAAAAGGTCAGGTTGCGGTTCCTTTCGATGAAGCCGCGCTCCAAACGAATCGGTTTACCTTGATCGGCTTGCGCCCCTTGCGCCTTGGGCACCGGAGTTGCGAATGAGTCTGCTTTCTTCGCTTCTATTGCTGGAAGCGGTGTCGGACTCGCTGGAGGTGGCTGGGGCGTGACATCGGTCTTCTTTGCATTGACAGAGCGAATAGCGCCATCGGCGCTCTCGATGTGGTCCACAATTTCATTCGCATACCGGATTTCAACCGAGCGGGTGCCTTTGAGGATGAAATGCACGTATCTATCGGTTTCCCAGACGCGGGTGGACTCCTCCACCGTGCCATTTTTCAGCACGACCTTATCCGCAAAGGCGTTCGAAGCGGTCAAGGCGCCGGCAAGAAGAATTAGTAGAAAAGCTTTTTTGAAAGGTGTTGTCACCATGTCGCGACATGTCACCTGTGAAAAGCTACTGGCCAGAAGCTTTGATATTGGGAAATTCAATCTCAACCCTGCGGTTCAGCCCGCGGCCTTGGGCATTCTCATTGGAAGCGATCGGAGCGCTGTCACCCATGGCAAAGATTTGAATGTTATCGGGCGGCGCCCCCTTGCCCATCAAGTAGGATTTTACGGCGCTGGCACGAAAACGCGAAACGCTTTCATTATACGACGCTGATCCTAGTGAATCGGTATATCCTCTTACATGCGCCACCTGATCAGGATGGTCCGCAAGATAAGCTGCGATGCCATCGAGCACTGCGTATGATTTCGAATCGATCTCGTTGGAATTCAAGGTAAAGTAAATGATGGTTTTGTCTTTGATCAAGGGTAATGGCGCAATGGCCCCCATTTTCTGATCCTTTGCCGGCACATTGGAGGGGTTTGCCATCCTTTGTCCGGTGGATTCCTGAACTGCGCCTTGATCGCCGCCCTGCGCTTTATCCGGCTTTTTCTGATCTCCTTGGGGAAGCGCTGTTTCGCTCTCGGCCTCGGCGCCCCCTTTTTCCATTCTCTTCGTGAGCGTCTCTTTTTCCTGTTCCAGCGTGGTTTTATATTTTTGGGGGGTCAGATCGTCTGCGTTGTACCGGGTGCTCTCCTGACCGGTATAATTGTTAATGGCATAGGCACCAAGAGCCACTAATAGAAGCACGATTCCGGCATAAAGAACTTTCCAGGCAGGAGATCTTGGGGATGACTCGGCGTCCGTTTTTTGATTCTCCGCGAATTTACTGTCGGCGACCATTGGCGGCCCCGATTTGCCTGAATCTTCGCTGGTTTTCCTGGCGGCGGCATTGGCGATGGATTTGCTATCCTGGGCGTGTTCGGTTTCAGTCCCGCGGGCGGAGGCGGATTTCACGGGAATGCGCAACTCTTCGGCGCATTCCTTGACGATCCGATCATCGACTTCCTTTGTCCCACGGGCATAACCGGTCAGCAAGGCATGATCGCAAAGAATATTGATGAGTCGTGGAATGCCCCCGGAAAACTGGAAGACCTCATCGATGGCTGCGGGAGTAAACAACGCTTGTGTGCTTCCGGCCACCTTGAGTCGGTGGGTGATGTATTTACCGACCTCTTCTTTATCCAGCGGTGAAATGTTGTAGCGAACCGTAATTCTTTGGGCCAGAGCGCGATTCTGAGGCGCGGAAAGGATCGCGTTGAACTCTTGTTGCCCCACGAAAAAGATATTGATCAGTTTACGATCGTGCAGCTCGATGTTGGACAGCACGCGAATATCTTCCATGAGGTGATGGTTCAATCGCTGGCTTTCGTCTATTACCAGAAGCACTTGTTTTCGATTGGCGTAGCTCTGGTGCAAGAAGTCGCGCAGATGGATGAGAAAGGCCCCTTTGCTGTCAAAGGTGCGATTCATCTTAAAGCCATCCGCAAGCAAATTGTAAAAATCCATGCTTACTAAATCCGGGTCGGGGAGTGTGGCCACCACCGTATCGAGATCAAGCATGGAGACGAGTCTGTTGATGAGGATCGTTTTGCCGGTTCCGACCTCACCAGTAAGCAACAAAAATCCGCGATTGTCGACAATTCCGTAGCGTAAGGTCGCCAAAGCCTCTTTGTGCTTTTCGCCCAACCACAGGAATTTCGGGTCGGCTGTTATTTGGAAAGGTTTTGTGTTGAGTTGGAAATGTTTTAAATACATGGGGTATCCGTTCAATGAACCGCAGGGTGCATTGTTTGCGGTGAGTTATCTCTATCCGTTTGCTTCAGGTATGGGCTTTATCCGATTCTATCGGGTGGTGCCATTAATTTCATCCGGCCCTGGCACATTCACTACAGCGATGTCAGTCGTCCGATTTTTTAAAAATTATCCCGCGGCTGTAATAGAGGTAAATGACGATCCAAAAAACAACAAACAAAACAACATAAGCGGTTCGTTGTCGGACGAGTTTAGCTCGTTTCTTTTCGATCAGATTGGCTGAGTTTTTCAGCTCCCGCCGGACGACTTCCAACTCATCCATCAAGCTCTTTACATCGGACTTATCGGTGTACTCCATCATGCGTTTGAGTTGTACTTCGAAACTGCGTACATTATAGGTATCGAAAAGCATGCGCTGCTTTTCCGTAAGCGCCGACAGGTCATGAATCTCCTTGGCCAGTTCAACTGAATAAAATTTACGAAAAGGGTTCTTTTCAGGCACCTCACCCAGTTGCGCCAGACGCCGGGCGATTCCTTCATCCAGTTCGGCGTTGATCTCCGAGATCAAGGCCGCGTTGCTCTTTATCTCGTTGTTGTTTTTGAGCAGATCTTCACCTGACAATGCCGAAATAAAAAAAATGAGGGCCACGGCAGTCAAGCAGCTTACTATAATGCGAAACAGAACAAAAACCTCACGTTTCATCACGAGCATCATCCGTCGGTCCTCTTAAACCAGAATTGGCCGGGTGCCTGTCCCGGGGTTGGGTCGCATTACAAGTTTCAAGCCAGGAGATATCATTTGCTATAGGAACGATAACCACTTTATTATAATATAAAATTTAACTATCTCTGCTAACCTAAATCCCCTTGATTGTCAATATGCGACGCAAACTGTAAGGTATGGCATATTGCTCGATCTGGGCTTTGGAAGCTTTGTCATCAGGCACTGATCCGACAATTTAGTCCTTGATTATCATTCAATTCATCGGTATTGTTCGTTAATTTATTCAGTGGCTGGATATTTGCCCACAGGCGAAAGGGGGTTTCATGTTTGCGTGGTGGAATAGCTTAGAGGCAACCGCCGCATTTAATACCTGGATGCAGTTGTTCGCCATGTTGGGCGCCGCCCTGACTACGATCAGCATCCTATTGCTTTGGTGGAACGGCAATCGGATGGGTAACTATCTTACTGAGAGAGAACAGAGCGCCAATAAAAAAATTAAAGCCGTGGAGAAAGCAGCGGAACAGATCCGCAAAGAGCTTTTGGCCACTCAGCAAAACCAAGACATCGCTGACCAACGCCGCCGGCTTGCGGAAATGGATGCCGATGCCCTTCGCAAAGAAGTCGAGCGTACTCGAAAGCGCTACTCCGAAGCCGAGGGTGCGCTCAAGGATCGTATCGACGAACTTAAGCACATGAACATCACCCAGACCCAGGGAGGCGCTACCACCACACAACCCGTTGAGCCCGCCCCCAAAACGGGCGCCCTTGATGTGCAACAGCGCAAAATGCTTGCTAAATTGCTCAGTTCCGGGCCCAAAGGTGAACTGGATATCATATCGGTGCTGGACGACCCGAACTCCCATAAAATGGCTCTCGAGATGAAACAAATCTTCGACGATCAAGGATGGTCCACGTCTGAAATCATTCAGAATGCTTTTTCGCAAGCGCCAGAAGGATTCGTACTGGTGATCCACAGCAAGGAAACGGCACCATCCTACGCCAAATTTCTACAAAGAACTTTGACGACCATGGGATTTTCGGTTTCCGCCCAAATCAATAACAAATACCGGGAATGGTCTATTTCTTTGATTGTGGGACAACGCGATTAATAACTCTCCCTCACTCGAAGGTCACGCATCTTTTATCAGACAGGTAAATATAGAAGGCATCGGATCAACGCACAGCAGGGGGCCGAATGACGACAGTTCAAACCGTGAAATACATGCAATCCATCTACAGAAAATACCAGATCTTCGCCATCGCTTGCACCGTGCTGACGCTTATCGCCTCATCTTTAGCGGCAATATCCGGAATTCAGTTGAATAATTTGAGAAAGTCTCAGGCCCAAAACCTGGAGAACCAAACGCTGACCACCAGTCAAGTAAGTGCCGATGTTCAAAAAGAATTAAAAGAGACCAAGCTATTTCTCAAATCATCCCAGCAGCAACTGAACGAAGAAAAGGAAAAAGTGGAGCGCATGCAGCAAATGCTCAACAGTTTGGAGCGCCAGCTTTCGGCCGCCCAGGCCAAAGCAGCATTGAAAGCGGATGAAGCTCCCCCGGCTACTCCCAATCTGGAAAATTTACCGCCGGTTCCAGCCACCCCGAGAGTCCGGCGGCCTCCGGCCCCCAAGAGCAAGCCGACACCGTCCTCAACTCCCGCCGATAACGCGACGCAATCGGGTAAGGTCGATAACGCTTGGGATGCTACCATCCCCGCACCAAAGGCCATCTCCCCCTCTTTGGATCCAGCTTCGACAACACCAGAGAAACAGAGTGTTCAGCCAGAGGCCACGACCCCGACCGAAAAATCTCCATCCGAATAATGTGCCCTCTATAAATCAGTGCACCCCACTGTCCAGGAACGAACGAATCAGGGAATTGACCTGAACCGATTTTTCGTGCACCACCCAGTGGGTGGCATCCGGGAGACGCTGCACGGTCAGGTGGTCGACGAACTGTTCGAGGCCATTCAAATTGCCGACCAGCAGCGCCTCATCCAACTCGCCCCAGATCACCAGCGTGGGGACCGGCACCGAAAACATTTGGCGCGGTGCCTGAGCGATTTGCCGGATGATGGTTTCCTCCGGTTCAGATGTGGCCGGATGCAGCGGTGAAATCCGATAATAGTTCAGACCACCAGTGAGCGCTCCCGGCTGCGACCAGGCCTCAATGTAACGCCGGCGCATTTCGGGTGTGAGCCGCCATTGACTGCCCCATCTGAACAGGATGTCGGCCAGGTAGGCATAATTGTCGGCAGATAAAATTTCTTCGGCATCGGCGGAGCGAAACAGGTTCATATATTCGCTGGCACGTCGTTGTTCCGGATTGTCCAGAAGTTCACGTGCGAAAACCGCCGGATGGGGTGAATTGATGATTACCAATTTTTCCACGAGTTGCGGGTATCGATTGGCAAAGGCCCAGGCCACGCCGCCTCCCCAGTCGTGAGCGACCAGGACCATCCGGCGCTGCCCGAAGTGCGCCATCAAACCTCTCAAATCCTCTACCAACAGCTTGATATGATATTGCCGCGGATCGGCTGGTTTGGATGAAAGATTGAAACCGCGCAAATCCAGAGCAACAGCCTGATGGTCACGACCGAATTCCGCCAATTGATTCTCCCAGGCTGCCCAAAACTCAGGGAATCCATGCACAAAGAGCATCAACGGCCCTTTCCCAGCGGTGGCATAATGCAGACGAATTTCATTTAAATTCGCGAAACCGTGACTCAGAGAGGCAGTAAGGGGGGCCATGTATTTCCTTTCTCCGCACGCCGGCGGCCCGGGGTCTGTGTTTTGAAGCCTGAAAATGAATGTTGCACTTGGGTCACTATTTTGCTTTAGCACGTGCGAATATTATTCTGAAGGAGGATTCCATGCTTGACCTCAAAGATTTGTTATCACCCATCACGATCAAAAATACACAGATCCCGAATCGGGCGGTGATGCCGCCCATGGGAACAGCCCTGGGACAGCGGGGCGAAGTCAGTGAGGCGCTGTTGGCCTATATGCGGCGCCAAGCCGCCGGCGGCGTTGGCTTGTTGATCTCTGAAATCACCGCGGTCCACCCCACCGGAGTGGTCACACCGGCCCAACTCGGGGCCTGGGACGACAAATTCATCCCCGGCCTGAAAAAATTATCCGATGCAATGCACTCCGGCGGTGGTCGGGCGGCCATGCAATTGCACCACGCCGGCCGGGAAAGCTATTACCTGCTCAAGAAAGGTTTGGCCATGGGCCCCTCCGCTGCCCCCAGTCTGGTTTACGGTCAGGCACCCAAGGAGATGACGCCGGACCAGATCCAGGAGATTATCGAATCCTTCGGCACCGCCGCGGCCCGGGCGCGACAGGCCGGATTCGATGCTGTCGAGATCCACGGCGCCCACGGCTATCTGCTCACCCAATTCATGTCAGCCATATCCAACCATCGCACCGATGCCTACGGCGGGGCCTTCGCCGATCGTGCGCGCTTTGTCGTTGAAGTGGTTCAATGCGTGCGCAAGCACGTCGGCGACGATTTCCCCGTGCTGCTGCGACTGTCCGCGGAAGAGTTTATTAAGGGCGGGTATACAGTGGAAGATGTGCTGACCGTCATGCCGGCCTTGAAAGCCGCCGGGGTGGACGTGTTACACGCCTCGGTGGGCACCCACGGCAGCCCGGGCGGCATCACCAGCGCCCCGCCCGAATATCCGACTGGGTTCAATGTCTGGCGCGCCGAGAAGATTAAAGCGGCCACCGGGTTGCCGGTGATTGCCGTGGGCCGCTTCAACGATCCCCGGGCGGCCAATGAGATCATCGCCCGGGGCGAGGCCGACTTCGTCGCCTTCGGCCGCCAGCAGTTGTGCGACCCGGATTACCTCAAGAAGGCCCAAGCGGGCCGGTATGAGGATATCCGCCTGTGCATCGCCTGCAATCAGGGATGCATCGAGCGGGAGATGTACGAAGGCAAGTCCGTTCGCTGCGCCATCAACCCGGAAACCGGACAGGAGTTGATTTACCCACGCTCTCCCGCGCCGGTACCGAAGAAGGTCTGGATTGTCGGTGCCGGCCCCGCCGGACTGATCGCCGCTTTTGAAGCCAAGCGCCTGGGTCACCAAGTGACGCTCTTCGAAAAAGAACCCCTGGCCGGCGGCAATATCCGCTATGCCTGCAAAGCGCCGCATAAAGAGATCTATGGGGATTGGATCGATTGGCTGATCCGGCAGGTGGAAAAAGCAGGTGTGACCATCCGCACGGGTACGCCGGTGACCGATCGCATGCTGGCCGACGACCAACCCGAGGCCGTCATTCTGGCTGTGGGCGGTGAGAAAATCGTGCCGCCGATCGAAGGACTCGCGAGCCCCCTTGTTTACGACGCCTGGCAGATCCTGGGCGAGACGATTCCCCCCGGGAAGAACGCGCTGGTCGTAGGCGGCGGCCTGATCGGCATGGAAACGGCCTGCTTTCTATCGGCCCGGGGCGCCAGCGTGACACTCATCGAGCAACTGCCGTCATCGCCGGTGCTTAAGGCCACGTCCCACGGCTACAGCCTGCACAAATACTTGCGCGAAAAGGGTTGCCTGCTGCGCTTCGGCTGCACGCTCAAAAAGATCGACGCCGGTGGGGTAACGCTGCTCAGTGCCGACCGGGAGGAGAAACTTTCCGGTTTCGACCAGATCGTCATCGCGGTGGGCATGAAACCCAGAAGCGATATGAAAGAGATGTTGAAGCAAAAAAATATCTGCCACACCATCGTGGGCGATGCCCTCAAGGTACGGCGCATCATGGAGGCTACCGAAGAGGGAGCCAAAGCCGCCTGGGACCTATAGATAAGGATCAGGCAGATCCGAAAGCCGGATCTGCCTGAAACTATCCATGAACGAGGTTAGTAACAACCGCCGTTGGAGCTGGAAGAACTCGACGAACTGGAGGAGCTAGAAGAGCTGGAAGAACTCGACGTGTTGCAGCCTCCCGATGACGAGGATGAAGACGAGGAGGAAGATGAGGACGAAGAGGATGAAGAGGACGAGGTGCTGCTGCCCGGATAGACCACATAGGCAGCGGTGGATCCGATCTTGCCGACGCCATAGCGAATGCGCATGTAACCGGATTCACCCCAAGCGCTGCCCCAACTGTTGCGCATGATCCAGCAACTGTTGTTATCGTCCCAGCCCACCAACAAGACGCCGTGGTTCACTGTGTAGCAACCCCAGAACCCGCCTGTAAAGACGCCGCCGGTGTAATTTTGAAATGCCGAATCGACGCACACCGCCACCGAGAGCGGGCCACGATCGAAGATGGCCTGCTTGAGCTGGTCGGTTGTAGGTGTGCACTGATCGTTTCCACACACATAGCCCCACGAGGTGATTTTGTAAGCTTTGGCGTGCGGCGGATTGCAGGAGGTATCTTGGGCTTTATAGGGCATGGTGCTTTCCAAGGGAGCGCCCGCCTGCTGTTCACCCGATACTTTTTTGGTCATGTTGTAGTCATGGGCCCAGAATCCACCATCGCAGCCCCAATCTTCGGCATTGCAAGATAGCAGGTATTGTTCGGACAAATCCACGGTCACTTTATCTTTGGCCTTGATCAGGCATTCCAGTGGGCCTTGGGTTGCAAACGCCCAGCAACCGCCGCACTGGCCCTGGTCCCGCACCGGCGGACAGCCACCGTTCTGGGTGCACCAGTTAAAGCTGGTGGGCAGCCCCAGGGTGGCGGACAGTTGGGGCTGGGTTGCGGCCTGGGTATCTGCAGTGGCCGACAGTTGCTGCGAAGGCAATTTGAAGTTTTGCCTGAATTTTCCCCTTGCGTTGAAATTGAATCTCAGTGAGCGCAGGGCCGATCGCTCATGGGAGCGGCGATATTCGAAATTGGCTTCGGAACGCCCCTTGGCCATGCCCACCACATAGATCTTCTCTTTTCCGGGAGCACCCAGCAGCCCGGGTTGGGAAGATTCGAATTCCGAACCCAGAATTTCCACATTCTTTCCCAGGACGCCTTTGACACGCCATCCATGACCGGTGGATGGATTGCTCGGCAACTCGATCACCGCCACCGAGTCTTCATCCAGATCGATCAACTTATCGGCGTCATTATCGGAGTAAAAACGCTCCAAAGGTCCGGCCGCCGCCATACTGCTGCAAAGTAAAAAAAATAGTAATGTCCAGCCGATACGTTTCATGTTCCCTCCCTTACCTTTTGCGTGTTACGATTGAATTACTACTACCCCGCTACGCAGCGGCGACCGCCGGGCCCCGCTTGCTTTGAACGAACGCACTCTGCATGGGGACCCGTGAGAGAAGCGCAACTTCAGCTCGCCGGTCCACAACCATTGAAGAATTAATATGAAGCAGAGAAATCTTATTTTACCGTGACCCGCAAGCTTTGTGCGGGCCACGGGAAGCCTTGCGCAGGAGAAGACACAAAAAACGAATATCTTGAAGATATCCCTACCATTAACGCAATTGAGTTCCAAGATAAAAAAACAAAGCGTGGACTCAACCGCACCATATCTATCTTATTGTTATTTAAAAGTATATGTGTGT
>JAKAFO010000150.1 GCA_021819735.1 Deltaproteobacteria bacterium | reverse complement strand
GATAATTAAATCCCGATAATCGTCCCATGTCAGGCGTTGACAATCAAAGGATAGTCAAATGAATCAGATATCGTGGATAGATTGGGGCCGCCAGAGCGCTGGGTTCGTGCTTCTATCAATTTGCGAGCTACATCGCGAGCAATCTCAAGTGTTTCGGTAGCCGTTCGCCCCTGGGCCACCAGGCCTTGCACATCATCCGAAGTAGCGAGATATGTGCCTCCGGGAAGCTTTTTGATGTGTATATTGATGATTCTTTCCATATGTAGGCACCTTGTAATTTTATTAGAAGTCTTTTTTAGCTATGGTTTTAATTAAATGCAATGGGCGTTACCTGCTCTTCGGCCATAGATGCGGCATAGTCCAAACACGCATAAATATCTTCGGCTTTCAAAGAAGGGCAATCCTCTGAAACAAAGACAATAAGCAGACGCTGCCCCCATGTGGTCGACTTCATGTGCCCATGGGAAGTATCAGCCCATGGCCTGTTTTTGAAATGCCTCCACCGCGTCGGCGACGGAGGTGAACCGGTTGACCATGCCGAGTTTGGCGTCCACCCCTTCGTTGCGCAATCGATCGCGCACGGATGCGCGCGCTTCGACTGCCTGGAAGCGGACACCGGCAGAGGACAGTTCGTCGGCCAGTTCCGCGAGCATGTGCGCGCTGTGCATGTCCACGTGGGGCGAGGCCGAAAGGTCCAGCACGACGAGAATGGGGGGCGTGGCTTCGGCGTGCACCCGATCCAGGATCGTATCGCGCACATGATCCATGTTGAAATAGATAATGCTCGACTCCGGGCGGAAGACCAGCACGCCGGGGATCAACTCATTGTCCGGATGGCGCTCGCGGTCCGAGAACCGCCGCGTGCCCGCGATGCGGCCGAGAAAGGCGACGTGCGGCTGTGACGCGCGCCGGATCAACAGCACCAGGGAGATAATCGCGCCGATCATCACACCCCGCAGCAATCCCTGGCCGAGCACGCCGACGATGGCCACCATGGCCACCACGAATTCCGGGCGGTCGCTGCGCCAGAGTTGCTTGAGCGTCGCCAGTTTGAACAGGCTGGCCACGGCCACCAAAACCACCGCCGCCAACACGGGCTGGGGCAACGCGGCCAGCAGGTGCGAGAAGAAAAGGACGACTACCAGAATGATCCCTGCCGAGATGACGCCGGATAATGGCGTGTGCGCGCCCCCACCTTCGTTGACGAGCGACTGCGACATGCCGCCGCTGACCGGGAACCCGCTTCCCAGGCCGGCGGCGAGGTTGGACGCGGCCAGCGCAAGGAACTCCTGGTTGGCGTTCAGGCGCCCGCCATGCTTGGCGGCGAAGGTGCGGCCAATGGCCGCGGTCTCCACTGCCCCCAGCAGAAAACAGGCGAGCGCCAGCGGCACCAGCTCGTTCAGGTCGGACCAGTGAATCGCCGGCAGACCCATGGCCGGCAGGCCTTGGGGCACAACCCCCAGCAGCTTCACGCCGCGTGCTTCCAGGCCGAACCAGCCCGAAGCCACAATGCCGCCGACCACGACGAACAACGCCACGGGTTTGTTCTTGAGAAAAATCTTTCCGAACACGAGCACCGCCAACGCGGCGAGGCCAATGGTCAGCGAGGTGGGATTGGTTTGGCCCAGGCGCTTGAGGAAGTTGGCGCTGTTTTCCCAGAAATTGCCGTGGGCACCGTGGATGCCAAACAGCTTGGGCAACTGCGTGCTGGCCAGGAACAGGGCCACACCGCACTTGAAGCCGACCATCACGCTTTCCGAGATGAAGTTGACGATCGACCCCGCCTTGGCCAGCCAGGCGACAAACGCGATCAGCGCCACGAGCAAGGCCGTGCCCGCCGCCAGCGCGCTGAACCGGGTTACGTCGCCGCCGGCGATCGCTCCCAGCGAGGCGCCGACGAGCAGGGAGATGGCGGAAGTAACGGTGATCGCCGTATGCCGCGAGCTGCAAAACAGCCAGAAGACCAGCCCGCCGAACAAACAGGCGTAGAGTCCGGCCTGGGGCGGCAGGTTGGCCAGCGAGGCATCCCCCAGCCCGGCCGGAAGAAGATAGGCCGCCAGCGTGATGCCGGCGACGAGGTCCCCCCGCAGCCAGGTCCGGTCGTAGGATCGCAGCCAGTTAAGGGCCGGAAGCGGCATATTGAACCTTTTCTGGATGGAGCGGTCGGCCGGGCTTTTCGCGTTGTTATTCATAGGTTTTCCACTCCTGGGTTGACTTAGAAATGCACCCGCACCCCAAACCGACATGTCCACCCACTCAAGCACCCACCTTCGTCATCGGAGTGATCATGTGCAATGGCTGTCTATTGAATATGATTTAGCACTATTTGTCGAATTCGAACATGGCTGCCGTTGCCACGCGCGGGTTTCCAAGTCAATCCATACCATGCGCCCAAGAGCGCATGGCAAGCTCGCCCATGCGTTGCCCTTGCTGATAGCCATCCACCAAGATGCCCTTATTCCGGCCGAAACGGGCGGATCGAAAATCGTCCGGCGGGCATATCTCAAGGATCGAAACGCCTGGAGGGGGCGTGCGCATCAGGCTCAGGGCTTCATTGTACTTGCGCACGCGGCCGGCAATGGCTTTTCTCAAAGCAGGATAGGGTTTCAGCTTCCAGCGCAGTACCGCATTGGATAGCATTTCTCTTTTCTTATAATGTTTAGGCCGCGATCGAATTACCATGATTTTGCGCGCGCCCCTTTCAATGGCCGCCTCGACAGGGAGGGGGTCGGAGATGCCCCCATCCACCGTCGGTCGGCCATCGATCAAGGGAAATGTCCGATACACGATCGGCATCGCGCTGGATGCCTTCAACACATCTTCCAATCGATCCCCATCCGTTTGCTTGTATATTGCTTCTCCGGTGGCGACATCCGTCAGGCCGATCAAAAAGAGTTTGTTCGTGGCAAAAATGGTCTGCAGGTCAAGTCGGATTTCCGCAATGGTCTTATCCCAGAGCCAGTCCAGATCCATGAGGTGACCGCCGCGGACAAAGCGCTTCAGGCTGATAAATTCCGGCCGCAAGGAATAATCGGTATAGATGTTGAAGTTGCGTTTCGGCATGCGCGCCAGATATGCGGCCAGATTGGCGGCACCGGAAGAGACACCGAGCAATAGATCGAAAGGGTTGAATTGGGCCGCAAGGAAGCTGTCCAGGACCCCGGTGGAAAAGATGCCACGCATGGCGCCGCCTTCGACGATCAGGGCTTTTGCAAACGATGGCGCCGCCGGCGCGCCGTTGTTCTCTATCGGGCTGATCATCAAGCACTCCGTGTGTCTGCTGTGGCGTGTTTGGGCATGCGAGGTGCCAAAGCCCCCTATTTATGCCCAAAATGTACACCAACTGACTGATATTAGGTAAGATAATAGCGGATCGTCATTAGCACCCCAGGTGATCTGGCACAAGCAATAAAGGTCGTTGTGCAGGGAATAAATCGACTGTCCGCAGTCGCAGCACATGATTCGTCCGGTTTATGGGGCGCTGTGAAAGCGGATAAGCGGCTCAGCTTTAAATTTAGGTTGCAAAGGCGTTAGGCTTGGTCAATAAACAAGCGTGCGATATGCATGTGAAAAAGCCACGGCGCGCCCGATTCGGTTCTCGGGAGCGTTTTTGTTTCTTGGATGCGTGGTTCGGACCCGAAGTTTTTAGCAGGAAACCATGAGCAGCAGCGCCTCCCGGGAGATTCCCTATAATTATACCTCCGCCGACGACCGGCGCATCCTGGCCATGCTGCTGGGAGACGAGGTACTGGCACCCCTGGAGCGGCTGGTGTACAGGCGTCAGACCGGGCGTTCCTGGCGGCTGTTGATGCGTTTCGTGGGGGACCTGTTCATCCACCGACGCAACCCTTTTCTCTATCAGGAACTGGTCGAGGACGAACGGCGGCGCCGGGGCTTTCTGGAAGCGGCCCAAAAAGAGCTGGCCTGGATCGCCGAACGGGGGCAACAGGAACCGGATCTGATCCTGGTTCTGGAAAAGTGCCGCCAAAAGCTGGACGTTCTGGCCGTGGAACTGGCCGGTGTGCTTGCCCTGCGCGAGCGGATGCGGCAGCATCTGGGGGCCATCGTGGGCGAAGCGAACCTTTTCTTCACTCCCTTTGCGCTGGCCGCGCATGCCACCGATGCCACCGACTGGCGCCTGCACCTGCCCGTGGCGGTGGTCTACCCGGACCAGGAGGCACAGGTGCCGCGGCTGCTCGAAGCCATCGCGGATCTGGGGCTTAAGGCCATCCCCCGGGGCGGCGGCACCGGGCTGACCGGCGGGGCCGTGCCCGTGGCCCCCGGTTGCGTCATGGTCAATACCGAGAAGCTCGACCGCATCGGCGCCATCCGCATGGAGGATTTCGAACAGCCGGACGGACAAACCCTGACCATTCCCACGATTGCCTTGGGCGCCGGGGTGATTACCGAAGCGGCCATGCAGGCTGCCGAAGCGGCGCATCTGGTGTTTGCCACCGATCCCACTTCGGCCTGGGCCTGCACGGTGGGCGGCAATATCGCCGAGAATGCCGGCGGCAAGCGCGCCGTGCTGTGGGGCACGGCCATCGACAACGTGCTGAGCTTTCGCATCGCGGTGCCCGGCGGCCGCCTGTTCGAAGTACGACGCATGCAGCCCAACGGCCGGCGCATCGATCCCCATGAAACCATCCGCTTTAGCGTGACGGACAGCGCCACGGGCGAACCGCTCAAGCAGATCTCGCTGCACGGCCGGCAGTTGCGCAAACCGGGCCTGGGCAAGGACATCACCAACAAGAGCCTGGAAGGGTTGCCCGGCCTGCAGAAGGAGGGCACGGACGGCATCATCACCTCGGCGGTGTTCATCCTGCATCATGCCTATCCCCACCAGGCCACGGTGTGCCTGGAATTTTTCGGGGACGACATGGAAGAGGCGGCCGAGGTCATCGAGCAGATCGTGGCGGCCTTTCCCCAGGAGGGGCGCGAAGCGCTCATGGCGCTGGAGCATTTCGACGAAGAGTATGTGCGCGCCATCCAGTACAAAGCCAAGGCGCCGCGCAGCGAGAGTCCCAAGGCCGTGCTGCTCATCGACATCGTGGGCCACGGCGCTGACCAGATCGATGCCGGCCTGGGCCGTCTGACGGCGTTGCTGCAAGGCTATCCCAACACCTGCATGGCCGTGGCCCAGAGCGCCCAGGAGGCCCAGCGCTTCTGGCGCGACCGCAAGCGCCTGGGGGCCATCGCCGCGCGTACCAATGCCTTCAAGCTCAACGAGGATATCGTGCTGCCCCTGAGGGCCCTGGCCGAGTTCGCGGCCTTCGTGGATGCCCTCAACATGGAGGAGGAGCGGGCCAACCAGCAGGAGGTGATCTGGCAGTTGCGCACCTACCTGGAAAAGGCGGTGCCCATCGAGGACCCCGAGTGGCTGACGGCCAAGTTGCCCCGGGCCCAGCAACTGCTCAAGGAAACTCTGGATCAGATCGAACTGGCCGGCCGGGATCATTTGCGCAGCGAGACCCATCTGCGCTACATCCAGGAGGCCCTGGCCGAGCTGCTGCGCGGTTTCAGCAAGGTGAACGCCGAGATCCAGCGCGACATCGCCGAGATCCGCGGCCGTCGTATCGTGGTGGCCACCCACATGCATGCCGGCGACGGCAACGTGCATGTCAATATCCCCGTATTCTCCAACGACCGCGAAATGATGCTGCGGGCCGCCGAGGTGGCCGACATCATCATGGAAAAGGCCGTGGACCTGGAGGGGGTGGTGAGCGGCGAGCACGGCATCGGGTTCACCAAGATCAAACACCTGGATGCCGACATCCTGGCCGATTTCAAGGCCTACTTGCGGGCGGCCGACCCGGGGGATCTGATCAACCCGGGCAAACTGACCGACCGCAGCGTGGTCGAGCGGGTCTTTACCCCCTCGTTCAACCTCATCGAGCTGGAGGCGCGCATCCTGCGCTACGGCCATCTGGAACAGTTGGCCGAGAAGATCTCCCAGTGCGTGCGCTGCGGACGGTGCAAGACCGCCTGCTGCACCTTCTTTCCGGCGGGCAATCTCTTCTACCACCCGCGCAACAAGAACATGGCCTTGACGGCGATTATCGAAGCCTTGCTCTACGATGCCCAACGCTCCCAGGCCATGGGACTGCGCCCCCTGCGCTGGCTCAAGGAGATCGCCGATCACTGCACGCTGTGTCACAAGTGCCTGGCGCCGTGTCCGGTCAACATCGATACGGCCGATGTGTCGGTTCTCGAGCGCGAAGTCCTCATCGCCCGGGGCCTGCGGCAGACCGCCTGGCCCACGCGCATGGTGCTGGGGTATCTCGCCACCCGTTCCCAAACGGCCAATCGCTTGATGCGCCGCGGTCTCCTGCAATGGGGCGGCACGCTGCAACGCGTCGGCGCCCGGCTGATGGGCCATGGCTGGCGGCATTCGAAAATGCTGGCCTCTTTCTATGCGCCCGCGCCGCCGATCTCGGCGCGGCCGCTGACGGCGTTTTATCCACGGCCCCACGATTTGAACCACGCCCTGCTGGTGCGGCCGGAGCAATCCGCGGCCGGCACCGTTTTTTACTTCCCGGGGTGCGGCTCGGAACGACTGCACGGCGACGTCGCCTTGGCCACGGTCTTTTTACTGCTGCACGCCGGGATGCGCGTCGTGCTGCCGCCCAAACATCTTTGCTGCGGCTATCCGGCCCACGCCAATGCCAAGCGGGACCTGACCCACCGGCAGGAGTTGCGCAATACGATCATCTTCAACCAGATCCGTTCCATGCTGGGCGATATGGATTTCGACGCTTGCATCGTCAGTTGCGGCACCTGCCGTGAAGCCCTGAAGCACATTCATGCACCCGAGATTTTCGACGCACCCCTCAGCGATGTGGCCGCCTTCGTGCTGGCGCGCGGGGTAGACGTGACGTTGCCGGAGAAATGCTTCTATCACCCGCCCTGCCACGATTCCCTGGAGGGCAGGGGAGAAGCGCTGCTGCGCGCCGTGGCGCCCCAGGGTGTCGAATCCATCCCGCACTGCTGCTCGGAAGCCGGAACGCTGGCCCTGAGTCGCCCGGATATCTCCGCCGCAATGCTCGCGCGCAAGCGATCGGCGCTGGCACCGCGATTGGAAGAAGCTCCCCGTCACCTGCTGCTGACCAACTGCCCGGCGTGTCTCAACGGCCTGGGGCGCCAGGCCCTGACACGTCCCCAACATCTGGCGGTGGCCCTGGCCGACGCCTGCGCCGGCGATGCCTGGCGCGGCATTGCAGCCCGAATGTTAACGGCCTGCGAGACCATCGGATTTTAACAATCTGCTAAGCCCAAAGGAAACATCAGGCCGAAGATAGCGCCTCCGTTGATGCGATCGGTCTGCAGGTGTCGGTTGGCGAAGGTGAAATCGGCCGCAGGGGCGGCAAGCGGCGTTCGATGTCCGGCCGCATCCGTTCATAAGATTCCGGCAGCCTCAACCTTGTTCCCAATATTGCTTCTTCTTCGTCGACGCCGAATCCTGGACCATCCGTGGCTATTTCCAAGAGCAGACGCTGGGGCGCGTGGAAATAGATCGAGCGAAAATACTTGCGATCGCGGACCTCGGTCACCCCAAGCCCCGCAGTTCGTAGTCGCGATTGCCACCGCAACTGGTCATCATCGCTTGCGGTGCGAAAGGCGATATGGTGCACGGTGCCGCCGCCCTGCTGCCCGAGAGGGGCTTGGGGATCGATGACGATATCCCAGAAATGACCAGGAGCCCTGGTATCGGCCGAGGCAAAGCGATAGCGGCTGTCCGCCTGTTTTAAAAGGGTCATGCCCAGCAACGCAGAGAAAAGCGTTTTGCTTTCCGTCAAATGGTGCAAGGTTGCGGTGGCCGAGTGAAAACCGGTGATGGCGTGCTCGTCGGCGATGGGGCCTGCGTGCCAGTGGGCGGTGGCCGCTGGTTCGGATTGCCCGATCAGTTCCAGGGGCAGGCCATGGGGGTCGCTAAAGCGCAGGACCGGATCGCCGAAGCGCTCTCCGGACTGGAGATCGCAAGCCAGTCGCCGCAGGCGCCTGTTCCAGAAATCCATGGCCCGCAGGGGAACCGCGAAGGCGATGGCGGTCACCATGCCGGCGCCGGGCCGGCCCTGGGGCAGGTTTTCCCAAGGGAAAAAGGTCAGGATCGTGCCGGGGGTCCCCCGGGTATCGCCATAATACAAGTGGTAGGTGTAAGGATCGTCGAAGTTGACGGTTTGTTTGACCAGCCGCAGCCCCAGCACATTTTCGTAAAAGGCCAGATTTTCCGTTGCGGATGGCGTGATGGCGGTAATGTGGTGAATCGCGGATATATGGTTCATGGCGTACCTCGTCTCCATTGATCTGATTGGGCTCACAAGGTAACGCCATCTGCGCACAGCGCAACTCTATTTATCCGCCATGCGATGCTTCTCCACCGCCGAATAACCTTCCAGGGTCAGGAACGCGCTGGTTTTAAGCGCGTTCATGTCCACCAGGCCGCTCGTGAACCGGCGCATCAGCGCCTGGAGGCGCTGGGTGGGGGCCACCCCTCCATTCAGCCACCGGCCAGTTTGACGGAATAACCCCTTTTTTCGAGAAGCTCCCGGATTCGTTGGCGGTGGTCACCCTGGATGACGATGGTTTCCTGCTGGATGGTGCCGCCACTGCCGCAAACCTGTTTGAGCGCGCGGGCCAGATCCTCCAGGGCGTCAACCGTCAAGGATAGTCCGTGAATGATGGTGACGGTTTTGCCTTTGCGGCCCTGGGTTTCACGCCGGATGCGCACCGTTCCGTCGGCGGGGAAAGGGCGCTGAGCTGTTTCTTTAGCCGGTCGCTTTCGGCAGGCACACTGGGCCGCGGGCCGCTTGCAAGCGGGGCAGATGCGACCGGATTCCGTGGAATAGACGAGGCGATCATCGGACATGGGCAGGGTATACCATTATGTGGGTCGGGAGACAAACGCTCCGACTTTGGGGGCGCTCAAGCATCGCCTCCGGACGGTCGATACAGAGGATCATGGAATGTCCGAAATGCCACTTTGAGCAGGATAGCGGTCGGACGGAGTGCCAGCGCTGCGGGGTCATTTTCGCCAAATTGCGTGGGCCGCACCCCGTGGAGCGGAGACCTTCGCCCGCGGCCGTCGAGATTCCGGACGACCCCGGGATGACCTGGAAAGGGATTTTTTTCCCGGTGCCGACCGACCCCAATCCGATCCTCACTGCCGCCAAGGCTATGCTGCTCGCGCTCCTCGCGGTATGGGGTGTCACGTTCATATTTGCTTCGATCCAATCCAATCGGGTGGGCGAAAGTTTCATGCACCTGGTGAATTTGCCGTTCCATGAAGCCGGCACATCATTTTCAGCTTCTTGGGCCGTTTCATTCAGGTGCTGGGAGGCACTTTGGGCCAGCTTTTGATGCCGGCCGTTTGCCTCGGCGTTTTGCTGCTTCGCACCCGGGATGCCTTCGGTGCGGCGGTGGCGCAATCTCAGAACCCTCGGCATGCTCGACATGGACCATGCCCTTGCCTATCTGGCCCATGGCGTCGGCATCGTGTTGATGGTATCGGCGCTGCTGTGGGCGTCAGCCAACCTTTGGTATGAGTTCAATACCCTGAAAAACCGCCGATGATCTGCTGAAAGGGGAACCCGCCCGACAATGAGGAGGACTTGCGCCCTCCTCATTCGAATGCCGATTTCAATGATGTCGTTATAGTGGCATCATACGCGTCCCCCCAAGCTGCCGGGCGGATCGTTGCGCTGGTGGGTCCACTCGGGGCTTTTTTCAGCCGGTGAACTGTAACTCATGCTCATCTTGTTTATTTTATTCTGGCGTTCCTGCTCGCCTTCGAAAACACGATCCCGGCATTCGCCTTGACATTTTCCGGTGGTATCTCGCTTGGGCATTTTTTTCATGATGTGACCCTCCTATAATTTCAGTGGCGCTCCATTCTACGAGCCGTATAAGTGGAGCACAACGTTAGAAGAAGGCTAGGGACCTCGCCCCATTTGTCAAGCCGGAACCCATCGGGATCGAAAGGATTGTCTTCTTCAATAACTTCCGTTAAGTTAACTGAAAGTCGCCGATCCACATGGCTCAATTACTTCTTTACATCGGAACGTCAATCTTGGAAGCAAGGAGCGAAGATGCGCAAAGCCATCATCACCGCGGCCATCACCGGGTCTGTCCATACCCCCAGCATGTCCCCCTACCTGCCGGTTTCCGAAAGGCAGATCATCGATGAAGTCCTGGCCGTGCACGCGGCCGGCGGAACGGTGGCCCACGTGCATGTGCGCGAGGAGGCCAATGGGATGCCGTGCGCGGAGCAGGAGAGCTTCAGGCGAATCGCCGCGGAGGTCAAATCCCGTTGTGACATCATCCTATGCACCACCACCGGCGGGCGCCTGGGAGAACCGGTAAGCAAACGGGTTCAGGTGGCGACCACGCTACGGCCCGAACTGGCCTCGCTCAATGCCGGTTCGCTCAACTTTGCCTTGTTTCAAACCCTGGGCAAATTCAAGGAGTTCAAGTTCGATTGGGAGGAGAGCTACCTGCGCGCGACCGAAGACTTTATCTTTCCCAACACTTTCAAGACCATGCGTGAATTTCTGGAAATCTTTCACACCACGGGCACCAAGCCGGAATTCGAAATATATGACGTCGGCATGATCAATAATCTGGCCTACTTCATCGGTCAGGGAATGGTAAAGACGCCGGTCTATTTGCAGTTTGTCATGGGAATTCTGGGGGGCATTCCGGCCACGGCGGAGAACCTGGTGTTCCTGGTGGAGACGGCGCGCAGACAGATCGGCCGCTTCGAATTTTCGGTCTGCGCCGCAGGCAATGCCCAGTTCCCCATGTGTACGCAGTCGCTGATCATGGGCGGCCATGCCCGCGTGGGGTTGGAGGATAATTTGTATTTGGAGAAGGGGGTTCTGGCCCGAAGCAATGCCGAGCAGGTAGCAAAAATCATCCGCATCGGCCGTGAACTGGGCATCGAACCGGCCACTCCCGAGGAGGCCCGGAGCATGCTCGGCCTCAAGGGGTTGTCACAAGTGGATTATTGAGTCGGCTACCGCTTCAGAAAAAAGGCATCATGCGCTCGATGAGCATGATGCCTTTCCTTCGCTTTGAAGCGTTACGGCTTACGAACGTTTTTGGCTTCCGGACCGCGGGCGCTTTCTTCAATGTCGAAGGTTACTTGATCCCCTTCGTTGAGGGTTTTGTAACCTTCCATCGTAATTGACGAGAAGTGCACGAAAATGTCCCGACCGTTCTCTTCGTTGATGAAACCATACCCCTTTTTGTTGTTGAACCACTTCACAGTACCATTTGCCAAAGCATTGTCCTCCTGTCTTGATCGTTCGCACTCCAGCGATGCAACCCGCCCTGGAACGATATCACGCTGGTGGGGGCAGGCTCATTTATATAACCATTACAGAGCCATTTCCTGAATATCGTTCAGAATCACAATAAGCGAACCCTTGAGGGTTGGTCAAGAAAAAAACTTGCTTCATTTTGTTACCCTGGCTTCATCATTGGCTTGATTCCGGAGCCGCTGCCGGCGCAGGCTCCAGGCGTTCGATGACCGCCTGATTTTTCAGAGTTGCGACGTAGGCTTTGACGACGGCATTTTCCTTGTCGCGTCGAAGAATCCGTTCGATTTCGGCCCGGGCCTCCCAAAAGTTGGGCGGGTCGGCGGTGATGCGCTCCAGGAGCTTGATAAGGTGATAGCCAAAGCGCGTGACGACCACGTCGCTTACCTGCCCCGGGGCTAAAGCAAAAGCGGCCTCGGCAAACGGCGCCACCATTTCCTCGCGCGTCAGATAGCCGATGTCGCCGGCACTGGCCCGGCTGGGGCAATTGGAATACTCCAAAGCCAGAATGGCAAAATCCTCCCCTTGGGCGATTCTTTTTTGCAGCGCTTGAATTTTCTGGAGCGCTTCGGTCTGGGCGCCAGCGCTTGCATCTTTGGGGGCGATGAGGATGTGGCGGGCGCGGATGATGTCGCTGGCGGCAAACAAATCCGGATGATCCCGGTAAAAGGCCTGCATCTCGGCTTCGCTGACCGCCGTCGTGCGGAGTGTCTCCTGCCGCAGCAAGCGCTC
>JAKAFO010000493.1 GCA_021819735.1 Deltaproteobacteria bacterium | reverse complement strand
GGGGTCCCTTACAAAGCCGCGTTTCTGGCGCCCCGGGATATCGAATTCGGCCTCTCCCGAATGTATGAGATGTTCGCCGATGCGTCGCTGGTGGAAAACCGGGTCTTCCGGACCTTGGAAGATGCCCGCCGCTGGCTATCTTCGACGGATGGTTGAAAGAGTTCTCTCTTCAAACAAAATCTTCCAAGGCTTCACGCATCAGACGGCCGATGGGCATGCGTTGCGGACAGCGGGCTTCGGCCGCGCTGAAGTCCGCGTTGGCCAGTTCGCGGCGCATGGACCCAGGCAGGTTGGCGAAGTGCTCCCGGGCCCATTCGGAGCGGCCATAGCCGCGACTGTACATGTGGTAGCGCATGATGTCGCTGATGGGCAGTCGGGCCGAAAGGGTCGCTTCGCAGATCCGGCCGCAGCCGGTGCAGTAGTTGGCGGCCGTGGCGCAGGCGTACTGCTCGAGCAGGCGCATTTCACCGGACGAGAGCGCCGTGGGGTCTACGGCGGCGTCGGCATTGGCCTTGAGCAGGCGCATGCTGTCCATCTGGGAGCAGAGGCAGGCGATGAGCGGGTTTTGCCAAACCGATTTGAGCTTGGCCTGCTCTTCGCTCCAGCCTTTCTGACGGAATTGATTGGCCAGGGCCTCCTTGGCCGCATCGCCCTTGCTCCAATCGTACCAGGAGCCCTTGGCCTGGGTCTTCATGGCGGTCAGGCCGATGCCGGCCTGGGCGCAGGCCTTTACAGCCGCGGTCATTTCGGGCGAGCTCATGTTGCGGTAGTTGTAGGTCAGCATGATGCCGTCGATCCAGGCAAGCTTGGATGCACCCATCAGCAGTTCGGCCATGTTGGAATGGGTGCTGAAGCCGAAGAGGCGAATCTTGCCGTCCTTTTTGGCCTTTTCGGCCCATTGGCGCGCATCGTCGTTGAGCTCGGACAGGCTCTTGACCCCGTGCAGGAAGTACAAATCGATGTAGTTGGTCTGCATGCGTTCCAGGGAGCGGTCTAAAAGCTTAGTGATGCCTTCGGGATTGCGGGCGCAGGACTTGGTCACCAGAAAGATCTTCTCGCGTTCCTGGGGGTACTTGCTGAAATACTTGCCGATGCCCACTTCGCTGCCGGCATGATAGCAGTCGGCCGTATCCCAGTAGGTGACGCCCCAGTTGACCGCCTGTTTGAGCATCAGTTGGTTAGCTTCCAGATCGAACATGCCGCCCAGTCCGAGAATGGAAACCTCCCGGCCGCTTTTGCCGAAGGTCCGGGTCGGCACCCTGAAATCGCCGGCCTTGGGGACCGCCGGGGCCGGCACGGCGGGTTGCGCCCCGGAAGGCGCGGCCACGGCATAGCCGGCCAAGAGCGAGCCCGCTCCGGCCACACCGGCGCTCTTTAGAAACTGACGTCGGGAAAACCCTTTTTTTTCTGCACTCATGGTCGCCTCCCTTTGCTTTCCTGCTAAATCAGGCTGAGGGGGCATGTCCCCTTTAGCCGCTCTCAAAATAGAATCAACTTGTGGTTTCGCTGCCGCGACTCGTTTTCGGCCGTCACCCGGATGGCGCGCCGGCCCTGCACGGGGCACTCATGCTCGCACACACCGCAGCCGATGCAGCGGGCCGGGTCCACGTAGGGCTGCTGCAAGCGGATCAGGATCTCTATGGTACCGCCCGCCGCCGGCATTTTTTCGGCCGCGGCCGAAGTCAGCACGAGCGCTTCGGCATCGTTGGCGGCGATGGCCAGCGGTTCTCCATCTGCGCCGCGGCAGAAGTAATCGCCCGTGCCGTAGCGGCCGGGGATGAGCGTTGCCGCCAGCACGACGCGGGAGGCCGCCACCGCCCGCACGGCGTGCCGGGCGCCGCGTACCGGCTGCCATACCTCCCGGGTGAAGATCGCCTTGGGGCTCACCGGGCAGTTCTCCTGGCAGACGATGCAAGGCGTATCCATGGCCCATGGCAGGCAGCGGCCGCGATCCACGAAGGCCATGCCCAGGCGCAGGGGGCCGGCCTCGGCAAACGCGCCCCGGCCCAAACGCTCGTCCACGCCCAGGGGCCGCAGGGCGGCTGTGGGACAGACGGTGCTGCACGCCACGCAGTTATGCTGGCAACCGCTGCTGCCCACGCGGAAATCGAGCATGGGGGTCCACAAGCCCTCGAACCCGCTTTGCAGACCGGCCGGCCGGATCACCTGGGTCGGGCAGACCCGCATGCACTGGCCGCATTTGAGGCAGCGGGCCAGAAAATCGGCTTCGGCCAGGGCCCCGGGCGGACGGACGACCTCCGGATTCCAGCCGGCCGCCGCGGCGCCATCCAGGCGCAGCATGGGCGCGGCCACCAATCCGGCCGCCAAGCTGGCCACCACCTGGCGCCGGGTCCAATCGGGGCTTTCGTGCTGACTGGCCGCCGAGGGTTGTGGGCGATAGCCTATCAGATCATGGCGGCACCGGTCCAGACAGTTCATGCAGAGCACGCACTCGCTGACGCGGATGGTCCCGGCCGGCGCGCAGGCCCCTTCGCAATCCCGTTCGCACAACCGGCAGTCGGCGCAGCGGTTTTCCTTTTTGCCGATGCGCCACACGCTCCAGCGGCCGAGCAGCCCCAGCAAGGCGCCCAGGGGGCAGACGAAGCGGCAGTAAAAGCGCGGCACCCGCAGGCAGAGCAGGGTGAAGATCAGAAAGATCGCGCCGATGGGCATCGCGCCGGGGTAGATCCGGCCCTCGGCCAGGGGAATCACGACCAGGTTGAAGGTGCGGTGCATCAGGGCGATAGGGTCCAGCAAGCCGGTTTGCAGGGCGGCCGCCAGCCAGGCGCTTAGGGGCGCGCCGGATGGCCCCGGAACACCGCTCAAGATCCACTGCATCAGGCCCCCGGCTGCCATCGCCAGCAGGGCCGCCAGCAGCCAGTATTTGACG
>JAKAFO010000492.1 GCA_021819735.1 Deltaproteobacteria bacterium | reverse complement strand
ACCGGGCTGCTGGCCCTGGCCGAGGCTTACCCGGACCTGAAGGCCAGCGCCAATTTCATCGCCCTGCAGAACAGCCTGAACGAGGTCGAGGAAGACATCCAGGCGGCCCGCAACCGCTTCAACAGCTACGTGGGCCGCTTCAACACGCTGGTGGAATCCTTTCCGGCCCGCCTGATCGCCAACAAAGCCGGATTTCAAAAGCAGAAGTATTTCACCCTCGACCTGGCGACCCAACGGGAACTGCCGGCGGTGGATTTTTCGGCACCGCGCGAAACGGATGCGCCTATTGCCGATTCAAGCGAAAACCGGAAAGCCGATTAAGACCATTGGCCGAAAAAACCATCCCATGCCTGTCTTTTACCCCGTTATTCCTCTTTTTTTTATAGCCATCTTGGATTAAGGTAAACGTGGGTTTGACCTGATCTGATTCTGGAAAGCGCATCGAGAGGAGCGGAAAAGGTGACCGAAGCGATGAATCGTGCCGCCGACGTCCAGGCGGTAGAGCAAGAGTTACGGCGCCGGCTGCGGTTGGAAAAGATGTTGACGGACATTTCCACGCGGGCCATCGCATCCGAAAACCCAACCCAATTTTTAGACGATTGCCTGCGAACCATCGGCCACGCCATGGATGTCAGTCGCAGCTATATCTTCGAATACCGCCAGCCCACCGATGTCATGGACAACACCTTCGAATGGTGCGCCGAGGGGGTCGCACCCCAGAAGGATGCGCTGCAGGGGGTGCCCTGCGGGGCGATGCAATGGTGGATGGCGCGCATGCGCGGCGATGAAATCATCGATTTCCGCGATATCGAGGCGATCCCGGCGGAGCCGGAGCGGGAACTGTTGCGGTCGCAAGGCATCCGGTCGCTCCTGGCGGTGCCCCTGTTCGTGGACCAAACCTTTTTCGGGTTCATGGGCTTCGACGAGTGCCGGCGGCAACGGTCTTGGCAGGAAGAAGACATCAGTCTGCTCAAAGCCGTCGCCCAGATCCTCAGCGGCTGGATCAGCCGCAACCGCGCCAGCGAGGCCTTGTCGTTCGAGCGCCGCCAGCTCCTCTCCATCTTCGAGGGCATCGATCAGGTCATCTACGTCGCCGATCCGAATACCTACGAAATTCTGTTCGTCAACGCCAAGGCCCGGCGCATGGCAGGCCGGGATGTGCTCGGCGGCATCTGCTACCGGGAGTTTCAGGGAAGGTCGGCGCCCTGCGACTTTTGCACCAACCCCATCATCCTCAAACAGAAGTACCAGCCGTACAAATGGGAGTACTACAATCCCCACCTCAAGAAGAACTTCATGCTCACCGACCAGATCGTCAAATGGCCCGACGGACGCGACGTGCGCTTCGAATTGGCCATGGATATCACCGCCCACAAACGAGCCGAGCAGGCCCTGGCCGAAAGCGAAGAGAAGTACCGGCAGCTCTTCGATATGGAATCGGACGCCATTTTCATGATCGACAGCGGCAGCGGCCGCCTGCTGGAAGTGAATGCCGCCTGCGAAACGTTGTACGGCTATTCGCGCGAAGAACTGCTGGCCATGAAGAATACCGATCTGTCCGCCGAGCCGGAGGCCACCCGTCAGGCCACCGCGGCGGGCTTAACCAGCGTGCCGGTGCGCTATCACAAAAACAAGGCGGGCAAAGTTTTTCCCGTGGAGATCGCCGCCCGCCATTTCACCTGGAAGGGCCGCCAGGTGCATGTGGCCGCCATCCGGGACGTCAGCGCCCGCGTGGTGGCGGAGGCCGAAAAAACCGAACTGGAGAGCCAGTTGCGCCAGGCCCAGAAGATGGAATCCATCGGGACCCTGGCCGGCGGCATCGCCCATGACTTCAACAATATCCTGTCGGCCATCATCGGTTACACCGAAATCGCGCGCATGAGCACCGAGCCCAAGAGCACGGTGCACCGCAATCTGGGCGAGGTCTTGAAAGCCTCCCAGCGCGCCAAGAACCTGGTGTCGCAGATTTTGACCTTCAGCCGGCAGACCCGCTCGGAATTCGGCCCCGTGCAAGTGCGCCTGATCGCCATGGAAGTGATCAAAATGCTGCGGGCCACGCTGCCGGCCTCCATCGAGGTGGTTTCGGAACTGACGACCCAGGCCGCGGTGCTGGCCGACGCCAACCAGCTTCATCAGGTGCTGATGAACCTGTGCACCAATGCCTTTCAAGCCATGCGCGCGGATGGCGGCCGATTGCGCCTGGATCTGTGCGAAGTGCGCCTGGAGGGGACATCTTCGGCCGCTCAAATGGACAACCTCAAACCCGGGGAGTACCTCAAGCTGACGGTTTCCGACACCGGCGCCGGCATGGATCGGGAGACCCTGGGTCGGATCTTCGATCCCTACTTTACCACCAAGGCCAAGGGTGAAGGCACGGGCCTGGGGCTCTCCATGACCTATGGCATCGTCAAGGCCCATCAGGGGGCCATCGTGGCCGACAGCCGGCCCGGCGAAGGGTCCGTTTTCACGATCTATCTGCCCAAATTCGAAAATCGGGCCAAATCTCGCGGCCCAGAGCCTCCCCCCCAGATGCCCCAGGGCAATGAACGCATTCTATGCGTGGACGACCAACCGGAGTTGGTGGGCATCATCAAGGCCATGCTCAAGGCCCTGGGCTACCGCGTCACCGTGCGCAGCAACAGCATCGAGGCGCTGGAGCTGTTCAGCCAGGAACCGGAGAAGTTCGACCTGGTCATCACCGACCTGAACATGCCGCACATGCTCGGCGACCGGTTTGCCCAGGAGGTCATCAAGATCCGCCCGGATGTGCCCATCGTGCTGTGTACCGGTTTCAGCGATCAGGTCAAGAACAAGGACCTTTCGGCCTTGGGCATCCGCGCCGTGGCCCACAAACCGATCCTCATGGCCGACCTGGCCAAGTTGGTGCGCGGAGTGCTGGACAATGCCGCGA
>JAKAFO010000149.1 GCA_021819735.1 Deltaproteobacteria bacterium | reverse complement strand
GAAGTGGATGCGATCCTTCTGAAAAAAGAGCACCACCACCGAACTGCCCGGCCGGAAGAGACTCTTGGGCCGGCCGCGCAGCACGGTCAGGCCGGGAACGACGTCCACGGGGGCGTCATATTCGCAGGCGCTATAACACTGGACGATATCGCCGATCATCAAAGCCACGATCTCCACCATAGCCACCAGCCCCACCCCGGTGCCGCCGGGCTGTTCGGTGTCGAAAACGGTCACCACGCGCTTGTTCTTGGAAAAAGGCGCGGCGGCGGCCAGCACGGCTGCAGGGTTGCACGAGTGGTAGGCCCCGTCCAGAGCGTAGACATCCACCACCCGGCCGGCCACCGGGGTGTGGTTGTAGTGGTACTTTTCGGGTGTCAGGCGCAACAAGGCGAACCGGCCATGGCTGAACGCCGCGCGCCATTGGGCTTTGTCCGCGCCCAACAGTTCCTCGAAGGTAAAGAATTTTTCCTTAAGAAAGAGCCGGTCGGCGTCATCTAAGGAACCGACCAGGATTCTGGCGTCGGCCGGCGAGACCACGCGCTCCGCCGCGGCGGGGGTGGGCCGGAATTGCCAATATTGGATTTGGCGCTCGAAAAGATGGCGCGCGGAACGCAGACACTCGTCAGGGTCCAGACACTCGTCCAAGTCGATGTTCAAATCGGCCGCCAGTTGGCGGGCTGCCACGGGATTTCGACGCGACATCCGGTCGAACTGGATGAAGCTGAGCAGTTGACTGCCGCGGGCCGAGACCAGCGCCTTGAAGAGCAGCGGCGCGCTCTCGCGCACCGGGCCATAGAGCAGCTTCACCAGGCGGTCGGCGATCAAGGACTCGGTGACAACCCGACCGCTGCGGCGGTCGACAAATTGGTGCAAAGGCATGGCGGTCATATCCAATTCAGGCCTCTCGTTTAATACGCAGCCGGTGGTCCAGCACCAGTAGCAGCAGATGGATCAGCTTGCGGCCATCGGCGTCGGCAAGTTCTTCTGCCAGCAGGTCACGTTCGACCCGGGCCGCGAAGGCGGCGGCGCTCTGTCCGTCCAGAATGGCCAACAGGGCCTGATTGTAGAAACCGTCGCGCCAGCTTTGCCAGCCGTCCAGGTCGGCCACCGCCTGGCGGAAGACGGCGTAGGCCTCGGCCAGGTGCTCTCGTCGCAGGGTTTCGCGGTAGAAGGACTCCATGGCCTGGTTGAAAGCCTGGGGCTCGCATTTCAGGGCCGAGCGCTTGCCCCCGCCGCTGACGCGGCCCACCAGGCGCTGGGCGACCGCGTGCGCCTCGGGGCTTTCGATGCGTTGACCCAGATCCGCCAGCGCCCCTTCGAGCCCGAGCATGGCCACCAGAGGCTTTCCGTCCTGGCGCAGCAATCGCAGCAAGGCCCGCTGGTAGGCCACGGCCGGTACCCGCAGATAACCCGGGTAACGGCGGCTGGGGCGGGTGTCGTGGCAATGGGCCAGGATGCGTTGCATGAACCGATTGGGGCTCCTTTGATTCACATACAAGGTGGGCAGGCCGATGGCGGCGCCGAAGAAGAATTGCCGGCGCTCGCTCTCCACCGTGGGATTGTCGGGGATATCGCCATGGCCCACCACGCCTTGCAGGATGTATTGATAAGCCAGCAAGGTAATCAACTGCTGCAAGTCCACGGCCGGCCGCAAGTCGCGCTGGAAGCTTTCGAAAAGGCTGTAGTGCCGGCCTTCGAATCCCGAAAACCCCATGGCCTGGAACAGTCGCGGACGCAAGGGCAAGTAAAGGGCCATGCGACGGTCGAACACCCCCATGTCGGCCAGATCGTTCTTCAGGCGCAGGTCGTTGCCCAGGCGCCCATCCAACGCGGGGCTCTCGTCGGTGCCGAGCACGGCCACCAGGTAGTCGATCAGCCGGTAGTCGTGCACCAGGTCGCCTTTAAGGCCCAATACCCGGCTCAGGAGGCGGTCCAGCCACTCCGGCCCGAAAGGCGTCACCGGTTGGTTGAAGCATTTGATGTCCGCCTTCTGCCGCCAGCGCCGCCAGATCATGCGCAGGTGGGTGTAGTCCAGTTCGTGGGGCAGGAACCCCAGCACCTTTTCGGGATGGAAATCGGCAAAGGCCAGCCGGTAGGGGGCCGCCGAGTAAGTGCCCACGAAAAGGGGCAAAAAGTGCTCGCCGATCTTGATCGCCAGATCGCCGAAGTACTTCTCCTCGGCCGCGCCGAAGCCTGCTCGGCCGGCGGCCATGAGCGCCGAGAGCTTGCGGCTGCCCAGGCTCAGGTGGGTTCCGTTGTTGGCCAGGCAGACGTTGGAGGTACGCGGCAGCACCACCAGGTTGTTGGCGATGATGCCGGCCTCCTTCAGCTTGCCCAGGGCGTTGAGCTGGCTGCGCGAAAGCACTTCGTGGCACAGGATCATGTAGCGGTTTTTGGCTTCGCCCCGGGCCCAGCCGCTCAAGCAGGGGCTCATGAACAACTCCCGGTAAAACGAATCCGGGATCAGGTCGTTGAGCTGCTTCTGGCGCACGGGCGGATGGGGCGCAAAGTAAACGATAGCGCGCTGGCCGTGGGCCGCGAGGCCCAGGCCGCGGTTGGCCTGCTGCACCAGCAGTTGGGTGAGCAGCAGCCGCAGGGCCATCTCGTCGGCCACGGCCTTTCCGAGGCCTTGGGGAGCCGTGCCGTCCACCGGCGCGAACGAGTGGGTCTCGGGCGAGGTGTTGTCGTTGATGAAATGATCGAAGCATTTCTCGCCGCTTCGGCGCACCAGGTCCGGCACCCCCTGCCCGCCGATGGCTTGGGCCAGGGAGAGCTTCAGTAGATAGGAGATGGGGATGCGCAGGAACGGCTGGGATCGGTGGGTGATGAAAAAACGGCCGCAGTCCTGGCGGCGGGGACCCTGGCGGCAGCTTTTGTCGGCCAGGATGTCGTTGTCGAGCACCCCACGGGCATAAGCGTTCAGGGCCGCCAGGGGCAGCCGCACCCAACTGTTCTCCCAGATCGGGTCCGACGCGGCCAGGTAGCTCTCCAGCGAGGAGAGGATCTTGCGGGGGGCATCCCCCGAGGCCACCCGCTTGACGATGTTTTTGTAGTAATTGGCGTTTTCGATGGCCTGGGCCAAATCCACCGCCTCGCGGCGCCCGGCCACGGCCACCTGCAATTCGTTCTCGGTTCCGGCCGTGACGTCCGCCGGCGCAAAGGGCAGTTTCTCGGCCCAATGGCCCGCGGCGCAATCCGCGATGCCCAGGGCCTCTAAAAGGGTCACATGGTCCCCGGGTTGGTCTTGGAGCAGCGTCAGCGGAGCAAGCGTCGAACGAGCCAAGGCCATGGAAGCACTCCTTTTGGATTTGTCCGAGGGTCAGAGAGACACGCCCTCCCTGACCCCGGCGGCACCGCGTTGTCCGACATTTGCGCAAATCGTGTTCGCCCGCGATGAGGGCATGATGAGTTTATGATTAAGACGCCGGCTTTACCCCCCGGCCCGCTGAAAACATAAAAAGCCGCGCGCTGCTGCCAAGCGCACGGCCTTTTCAGGGGGGCGAAGTAAGGGGACGCGCATCCCGGCGTTGACATTATTGAGGAGATCCCATAGTATTGTTGAAAATTTCAACAATAAGTCAGGGGGGGTTGTCATGGCGACCGTCAATTACAGCGTTCCCGACGAGGTTAAGCAAGCCTTTAACGACATGTTCGCGGGGCGCAACAAAAGCGCCGTCATCACAGAACTTATGTTGCGTGGGATCGAAGAGGAAAAAGACCGGCGGAGAAGAGTCAAGGCCATTGATCGATTATTGGCGCGGCGAAAAACAAAGAGGCCCGTGAGCGGTTCGAGTATTGCTTCGACCCGGGAAGCGTTGCGCTCATGAAACATCTGGTTCTGGATGCCAGCGTCGTGGTGAAATGGGCGCTGCCTATGCGTGACGAAGAGGAGCATGTCGAAAAGGCGTTGGGTATTCTCCTTTATATCCAAGATTCGAGGGTTGTCGTTCATCAGCCTCCGCATTGGTTGGCGGAAGCGGCCGCCGTGATCGAACGGCTCAGCCCCGCCACGGCCAAGGAGGATATAAAGGATCTATACGAGATCAATTTCGAAATCGTCGATACGCGGGAGGTCTATTTGAAGGCTTGTGAATTGTCGATGGAATTGAACCATCACTTGTTTGACACCCTCTATCATGCCGTAGCGCTTCTTCTACAAGACACCGTTCTTGTCACCGCCGATAAAAAGTACTTCAATAAAGCCAGATCCCATGGAGGCATACTGCTCTTGGAAGACTTCGGATTGTAGGAAAATCGTCCCGATGGGGGCATGATGAGTTTAGGGTTAAGAGGTCGGCCATGCCCCCCGGCCTGCTGAAAACACGAAAGGCCGCGCGCGGTAAAGCGTACGGCCTTTTCGGGTTGCCGCAGGGGGAAAGCGCGCTTCGCGGTCAACGCCGATGGTTCATCACGAACCCCACCACTTTTTCCTTGGGAATCCGGCCCAGGGCGGTTTGGACTTCCGAAAGCGCCGTCCGGCCGGCGGCCACCACGATGGCGATGGCGTCGACCAGGGGGGCGAAGGCCATGGTGTCGGCCGAGTCCATCAGCGCCGGGGTATCGAAGATGATCAGCCGGTCATCGTAGCGTCCCTTGATCTCCTCCACGAACGCGGCCATCTGGGGCGATCCCAGCAATTCGGCACTCTCTTGCAGCTTGCGGCCGCCGGAGATCAGGGTCAACTTCTCCACCTGGGGCCAGACGATGATATCCCGGATGGGATAGCCGTCCAACAGGTGGTCCACCAGCCCTTTGTCCTGCTCGTACCCCAGCAGCGCCTGAATGGGCTGGCGGCGCAGGTCGGTGTCCACCAATAGAACGGTGCGCTGGTACTCCCGGGCGAACATGGCAGCCAGGTTGATGGCCGTGAGGGTCTTGCCCTCGCCCGGGTGCAAACTGGTGACCATCAAGGTGTTCCAGCCTTTGGCGCGCATGCGCTGGCCGATCTGGATGCGCAGCATCTTGTAAGCCTCGTGCTCGGGGGCCTCGGGCAACAGCCCCATGCAGCGGTTGTTTTCCAGCGTTTCCAGGTCCAGGGCCACCGAACGGGTGGTGAGGTAGTGCGGCACCACGCGGCCCGCCGGGGCGCGCACCACGATCTCGGCCTTGCCGGGAGCGGACTGGGGCGAATTCTTTTCTTCGATATTTTTATGAAAAGGTTTGAGCAATTCAACCATGAGCGATTCCTTTATATGGGAAGACGACGGCCCACCTTGGCCCAGAAGACGTTCAAGTCCATGACCCAGAGGTGAAACACGATCAAGCCCGCGACGATGAGCAGACAGGTGGCCGACACCGAGACCATGCGCCGGATGCGTATCCGTTGCCGGTCCCGGCGGGTGACGATGGCCGGAATTTCGCCCAGCACCGGCCATCCCGTGCCGTCAACCAGGGTGGCGGCATCGTGCACCGAACGGTCGTTGAACTCGCGCAGGGCCGCCCAGCCGACGCCGGCGCCGATGCCCAGTACCAGGCCGATGAGCACGATGGCCATGCGGTTGGGTTTGAAGGGCCGCTCGGGCATTCGGGGCGGATCGATCAACGTAAAGCGTTCACCCTTCTGCCCCTTTTCCAGCCCCTGGGCCACCTTGGCTTCCATCACCTTGTGCATCAAATCATCGGATTTGGCCTTGAGATTGGCCTGCTCGGCGGCGATCAGCCGGTACTCGCGCTCCACCTTGGGAGTGGCTTCGATGCGTTGCTCGTAGCGCCTGGCCACCCTTTTCTGCTCGGCGATCTGATTGGTCAGGGAGGCGAGTTCGGACTGGGCGGCCGAAAGCTGCGACGACAGGGTCACATAGGCCGGGTTGTCCGGCTCCTCGGGATCGATGGGCGCGCCATTCGACTTGTCGGCGATCTTGGCTTTCAGGGCTCGAACGGCGCCGGCGGTCTTGACCACATCGGGATGGACTTCGGAAAATCGCGCCCGCAAGGTGGCCAATTCGGTTTCCAGGAGCCGCAACTGGCCGCGGTCGGTGTTCTCCAGAAACGGAGAAAGATTGGCCAGTTGGGTTTGCAAGTACCCCACCTGAGTTTTCTGGCTGCGCAGTTGTTCGTCCATGCGCTCGATGCTGCGCTCGGTGTTGCCGAGCTGCTGGACATTGAGCTGCAGCAGTTCGGGCAGGTCGTTGATATGCTGCTCCTTGTAATCCGAGAGGGCCTTTTCCACCAGGGCCAACTCTTCCCGGACCCGGCGCAGCTCATCTTCGAGGAACTTGGAGGTCTCGGCGGTCTGCCGCTCCCGGACCTGCAAATTCTCCTCCAGAAACAGGGAGACCAGGACATTGGCCACCTTTTGAATCGTCGCCGGGCTATCCTTGCCCTGGTAGGCCAGCGAAAAGGCGATGGTGGCCGTGGTCGGACGGCCCGTGCGCCGGTCCATCACCTCGGCGCTGATCTGGCGCAGCTTGACATCCGCGCGCATCTGCTCGATCACCTCTTCGTTGGTCCGCTTGGCGCGCATCTGCTTGTAAAGGTCGAACTGTTCGATCACTTCCAGCAGGCGCGTGGTGCTCATGATGCGCTGGTTGATCTGCTGCAAGCGCTGCTCGGCGAAGCTGGTCACGGTGGCCATGACGAAATCGGCCGGAATCTCCTGCTCTTCGATCAAAATCGTGGCGCTGGCGCGGTAGACGGGCGGCAGTAAAAGGGCCACCGCCGCGGCGATGGCGAACACCACCGCGAAGCCCAGGATGATGCTCCAACGCCGCCGCTTGGCGATGCGCAGGATGTCGCCCGGATTCAAGCCGGCCGCCTCGGCGGAGTTGCCGCCGGAAATCTCCGGGAGCCGCGCCCATTGGTCCCGATTTTCATTCATCGGTCATCACCTCTTTCTTCAAGTCCATTTTTACTCCCAAACAGGTAAGTTCCACCCCAATACCAATCCGACGATATTGCGGTTGCGCTCGATGTCGTTCTCCCGGTCGTCGATCCAGTAAAACGTGTATCGCAACCCCAGGCTCCACCGGCGATCGAATTCATAGCGCACCGTGGCCGCCATGGCCGTGGACAGTTCGTCGATGTCGCCGACCGCCCCGGTCTCTTCCGATCGATTCAAAAAGGCGGAAGCATTTGCCCCCAGCAGCCACTCCTGGGTGGGCCGCCAGGAACCGTCCAGGCGCAGGCTGGTTCTTTCGGTCAGACGGTTGCGGCCCGAGGCCGGCGCCAGGTCATGACTGAGATTCAGGCCCGCATGGGTATAAAGCCCCTCATAGTTCAAGCCCAAACCGCCTACGAAGCCCCAGGGATCGGATTTGTCCGTCTCCTCGAATTGAACATAGCTGTTGCCCTGGCGCAGTTCGATTCGGTAGCGACTGTAGCGCGCGCCGGCATTGGCGTTGAGGGTCAGGGTTTCGGTCCAATGGTGTTCCACCCCCAGATAGGCCGCCCCGGTCCGGATATCCCGCTCGCTATCGACGGATATCGGTTCCAGGCCGGGTATCCAGGCCTCGGAATAGCTATTGGTGTATTCATAGACATAGTAACTCGCCTGGAGAAAAGCGGTGGTGCGCTCCGGATGCGCGCCCAGGCGCCGGTTCAGACCGGCCTGGAAGATATGCCCCACCAGATCGTCGATGCGGGGGGCATCGTAGATTTCGTCGAGGAAGGCATAGGAGGCGGTCAGAAAGTTCCGCTCGGACAAGCTGTATTGGCCGCCCAGGGTCGCATCCACCCTGCGGCGGTGGGTTTCGGCGGTCAGCAGGCCGCTCTCTTCCAGCACCCGGTCGCGGTTTTGATCGTCCAGATACACACCCTCCAGGCTGGCCGCGAACCGCTCGCTCCATTGCTGCCGCCATACTCCGTCGTAGCGCTGGTCCACGGTGTCCAGGTCTTGGTTCTCTTTATAGCCATAGTACGTGGCTGCCGCGGAAAGACCCAGGTCCGCCCGCTCCGTCAGGTATTTGGCCAGCAGACGCGGCGCCGCGATGGTCACCCAATCCTCCGTGGGTTGGGTGCTGAACAGCACGTTGTCGTCGTAGCGCTCCTCGGCATAGCCGGAGAAGAAAAGGTCCACCGACGAGGCCCACGCCGTGGCACAACTCAGCAACGTCGCGGCGAGAAGAAAAAGCCCGAAGCCGTTCCAGCTTTTCTTTGAATGGGAGGCCGCCCCCTCAATGCACGACAATGACATCGCCCCGTTCGAGCTGTATGTTCTGCTCGGGCCGTTCGCCCTTGGCCACCGCATCGTAGTCGAACAGCAGCATGCGGGTGCCCTGGCCGTTCTCCCGGAAAATGCGGATGCGGCCGGATTTGGCGAAGGGATTCAGCCCACCGGCCAGGGCCAGGGCTTGAAGCACGTTGAGCCGGCCCTCCAGCGGAAAGCGGCCCGGCCCGTTGACCTTGCCGATAACATACACCACCTGGCTGTTGACATGCATCACCTGCACCGAGAGCGTGGGATCGGGAATATAGCGCGAAAGCCGCCCGGTGAGCTCGGTTTTCAGCTCGGCCACCGTGCGGCCATCGGCCCGCAGCTCGCCGATGAGGGGGAAAGAGATGGTGCCGTCGGGCAGTACCACCACCTGCTGGGTCAGGGACTCATCTTTCCACACCGAAATCGAAAGGGCATCGCCCCGGCCGATGCGGTAGACATCGGCGAGCGGTTTTTCCGCAACCGGGGCACTCTCCTTTGCGGCGCCGGGCTCCGCGGCCCAGGCTGGGAACGACGTGAAAATAGCCCCCAGTGCCATGGCAAGAAGTAAAAACCATCGGCGTCTTGAAGCGATTGGCGTATCCTTGAATAATTGACGGTTCATTGGCAATTCCACTCTTGTAGTGTCAGAAATCAACCCGCCTTGATCTTGTCGAAGGCTCTCTGGGCCTCCTCCCGGCCCGGGAAGTTTTCGCCCTTGGCCAAGGCCTTTTCCAGATGCTCCCGGGCTTCCACCACCCGGTTGGAACTTAGCAACGCCATCCCCAGGTGGTAGTTGATATCCGGACTGTCAGGCGTCTTGGCGATGGCCTTCTCCAGTTCGACCACGGCCTGCTCGACTTTGCCCTGCTTGAAATAAACCCAGCCGAGCGTGTCCTGGACGCTGGCCTCGCCGGGGTTGAGAGCCGCCGCCTTTTCGGCCAGTTCCAGGGCGCGCTGAAGATCTTCTTTCTTTTCGGAAGTATTGGTCAGCATAAAGGCCAGGTTGTTGGCCGCGCCCCACAAGTTGGGAAAGGCGGCCACGGCTTTTTCATAGATGTCGATGGCCTTGGGCGTCTCATGGCTTTGCTGGTAGAGAAAGCCCAGGGTCATATAGGCTGTCTCGTTGTTGGGATTTTTGGCGATGGCCTCGTTCAGATTGGCCACGGCCTCGGCTTTCCTGCCCTGGACGAGGAAGGCCCGGGCCAGGTTATTGTGCGCCACCGGCCACGCCGGCTGGCGCCCGATGGCCTCCCGGAAGGCGGCTTCGGCCTCGGCATACTTCTTCCGGCCCAGTTCCAGCTCCCCGACCAAGTTGGGCCCCAGCGGATGTTCCGGATACTTTTGCTGGAACTCCCCGGCCAATTTCAGGGCGGCTTCGGTTTTGCCGGCCGACGCCTGAACCTTGACCAGGGCGGCGATCAAATCGGTGGAGCCGGGCATCTTGGCATAGCCGGCGCTCAATACCTCGGCGGCCTTGTCCCAGGCCTTATCCTGGGCATGCACCTGGGCCAGCTTCAGGTAGCCGGCCGGCACCATGGGCCATGTGTCGATCATCTCCCGGCAGGCTTCAGCCGCCGCGTCGTTGCGCTTGAACGAGAGGTGCAAGTCCACCAGATCGGCCATGGGCCGGGGGTCCTTGGGGTTGTCGGCGACGATGGCGCGCAGCTCTTTTTCGGCTGCGGCATATTCCTGGTTGCCGGCGTGGAGCCGGGCCAGGGCCTTGCGCAGCATGGCGTTCTTGGGGTTGGCCTTGACGGCCGCCACCAGGGTGTCCCGAGCCAAGCTTTTCTCCTTGTTGACCAGGTGGGCCTGGGCCAGGAACAGATGGGCCCGGGCCTCGTCCGGCTTTTCGCCCACCACCACCCGGAAGGCCGAAATGGCGTTGAGTCCGTCGCCGGCACGCAAATAGATCTGGCCGCGCATGAATTGGGCCTCCACATTTTTGGGGCTCTCGGCGATCACCTGGTCGGCGTAGGCGGTGGCCTGCTTGATGTCACCCGAGGAGAGATGAATCGTAGCCAGCAGGTTTTTGGTCTTGAGGATGTTCGGGTCGGCGGGGTTCTTGCTCAACGCCAGACATTTTTGGGCCTCGGCCAATGCCTTTTCCGGCCGGCGGGCGCCCAGGTGCATACGGCTCAGCGCCAGACGCAGATCGAAGCTCTCCGGTCGCTGGACAATCCCTGCTTCGAGCGTGGCCAAGGCCTTGCCCATCTGCCGCCGCAGGGCGTAGAACTGCACCACTTCCAGGCGGTTCGCATCGTTGGCCGGCTCGTCGGCCATGATCTTCTCGAGTACTTTTTCGGCCTCGTCTTTTTTCTCCTGGGCCCAATAGAGGGCGGCCAGTTGGAGCTTATGGGAGACCGTCTTGGGCTCGAGTTGGATCATCTCCTGGACCACCGCCACGGCCTTATCCATCTGTTTATGCTCGATGAGTTGCAGGGCCGTGATCGCCCGAATCTGCAAATCCTTGGGATTGGCCGCCATGCCCTTGTCCAGCAGCGCCTCGGCCTCGGGCCAGCGCTTTTCCTTGAGGTGCACCGAAGCCAGCAGGATGTAAGCCTCGGCCTCCCCGAAACCGCCGGCAATCAAGGCTTCCAGCTCCTTTTGGGCCGTCGCCGTCTCCCCCTGGGCCAGCATCACCGCGGCGCTTAGCAGCAAGGCGCGTTGGTTGTCGGGTTCCTTGGCGAGCACCAATACAGCCTTGGCCTTGGCATCGTCCGGCCGCCTGGCTGCCAGATAAAGGTTCCCTAAAGCAAGCTGGGCATCGAGCAGATTGGGGTCCAGTTCGACGGCCTTGGAGAAATAGCCGTAGGCCTTCTGGTGCTCCTTGTCGTGCAGCTCCACCTTGCCGAGCAAGTAATAGGCCGCGGCGTATTTGGGTTCGATCTGGATGGCGTTCTTCAGGGCCAGCCGCGCGTTGACGGTATCCTCCTTTTCCAGATAGCTCTGCCCCTGGTTGTAGAACTTGCGCATCTTGTCTTCCTGGGACGAACAGCCCGTCAGAATAAGAGCGGCCATCAACAGGCCGCCCAACAGCCATCCCCATTTAATTGCGTTCGACATTCGATCCCCCTGTTTCAATTGAGTTCCGCGATCGGCTTGGTCACGCCCACGGCCTTGATCGGCCCATGCCGTGACGCCGATGATTCTCTCCCTGCCTCCGGCCGGCAGGCCAGCAGCCCGGCATCCGATGGCGCAGGGCAATGGTAGCCCGGTACCAGCTCCCGGAATTTGCCGAGCAGCGCCGCCGGGTCCTTGGCGCGGATCAGGTCATGGATCCGGCGGATGTGCGCTTCGATCACCGCCCTGTCCGCCACCTGGCACTCCGCCGCCCGGATGCGGGCATGCCCGGTGGCGCAGAGCCGTTCATGGTCGTTGAACAACTCTTCGTACATCTTCTCCCCGGCCCGCAGGCCGCTGAAGACGATATCGATCTCCTCGTATGGCGTTTTACCGGAAAGCGTAATCAGCCGTTCGGCCAGCTTGAGGATCTTGACCGGCTGCCCCATGTCCAGAACGAAGATTTCGCCGCCATGGCCCATGCAGCCGGCCTGGAGCACCAACTGCACCGCTTCGGGGATGGTCATGAAAAAGCGCTCGATCTCCGGATGGGTCACGGTCACGGGACCGCCCAGGGCGATCTGCCGCTTGAAAATGGGAATAACGCTGCCCGCCGACCCCAGTACATTGCCGAAGCGCACGGTCATGAAGCGCGTCCGTTCGTTGGACATGCTCTGGACGATCATCTCGGCGATGCGTTTGGTGACCCCCATGACATTGGTGGGGTTGACGGCCTTGTCCGTGGAGATCATCACGAAGCGCCGGACGCCGGCCTTCAAGGCCGCCAGGGCCGTGTTATAGGTCCCCTCGATGTTGTTATAGGCCGACTCCAGGGGCGTCTCCTCCATCAACGGTACGTGCTTGTAAGCCGCGGCGTGGAAGACCACATCCACGGCCTGGGCCTGCATGATGGCGGCGATCCCCTCGGCGTCGTTCACCGTGGAGACCTGGGCGATCAACGGGGTATCGGCAAAATCCCGGCC
>JAKAFO010000491.1 GCA_021819735.1 Deltaproteobacteria bacterium | reverse complement strand
AGCGTGAAGGCCAGGATGAGCAGGGCAAACAGGATGATTCTTCTTCGCATGGCTTACTCCTTTTGTATGCGAGCGGATGTCGAATGCTTCTGGAACAATGACAGCACGGCCGGCAGCAGGATCAGCGCCCCGGCGGCCGAGGTCAACATGGTCAGGGCGATCAAAAAACCCAGGTGCATGAGCGGCACGAAGGCCGAAAAGAGCAGCACGGCGAAGCCCGCCGCCACGGCCAGGGCGTTGATGACGATGGCACCGCCGGTGGTCTGGGCGGTATACACGGCCGCTTCCCGGTGGGCCTGACCCTCGGCACGCAGCATGCGGTACCGGTTCAGGTAGTGGCAGCCGTAGTCGATGCCGATGCCGATGGCCACGCAGGCCGAGATGGCCGTGGCGGCATCCAGGGGGATATCCAGCAGCCCCATGATGCCGAAGTTGATGCCGATGGAGACGCACAACGGCACGATGGAGAGCAGGCCATAGGGCAGCGAGCGCATGATCAGGGCCACCAGGACAAACACGATCAAGACCGAACCGGCGATGGAGAGCATCTGGCCATTGACGATCATATGCTCCGATTCCAGGTAAAGGGCGCCGATACCGGTGCAGTGCACGCGGACCTTTTTTGGGCGCAGGAGTTCTCCGGAGGGGCCGTCCAGCATTTCCCGCACCGATGTCAGGATCTGCTTGGATACCGCGCTCGAGGCGGTATTCAGTTGCAGGATCATGACGGCTTCTTTTTTGGTCGGGTCGATGAAGGCGCGCGTATCGGCGCGCTGATACTTGTCGATGTAGGAGGCCAAATGCGCTCTTAACGCCTCCCGGCTCTGCTCCCCGGCCAGATCGGTTTGTGTGGGCAGGCGGTAATAGGCGGGATCGTTGAAGTAAAAAGCCTGGTTCATCTTGCGGATCAAGTCGACGATGGACAGGGTCTTTCCGATCTGCGCGTGGCGCGCCTGAAGCTCTCGGCCCATGGCCTGCATGGCATCGAGCACTGCGGGGTCGATCACGCCGTTCTCTTCGGAGGCCGTGAAGACCATGCGGATATCCACGGTGCCCGCAAAATTGCGGTTGATAAAGGTATCGGCCCGGCGAATCTCCGAATCCTGCTTGAAGAAGGCCACATTGTTCATCTCCACGCGAACTTCGGCGAAACTGAAGGCCGCGCCCGCGAGAAGGGCCACGGCGCATAGAAGCACGAACTTGGGATGGTCGGAAGCCAAGCGACCGATGCCGCCGAGCAGGTCCCTGGAGAACCGTTGGAGCAGCGCGGCGCTTTTGCCGGGGTTGCGGGCCGGTGCCTTGATGCCGAAACGTGCGAGCAGGGCCGGGATCAAGACCAGCGATACCAAGAGCGCGAAGGCAACCCCCAAGGCCGTGAACACGCCGAAATCACGCAAGGGCACGATACTGTTGAACGCCAGGGAGGCGAATCCCGCCACCGTGGTCAGGCCGGCCATCACCACACCCCAGCCGGTGACGTCCAGCATATCGGCCGCGGCCGAATGGCGGTCAGGGGTGCCGCCGTGGTGCAGGGCAAAATAGTGCACCAGATGAATGCCATAGGCCGAGCCTACCGCCACCAGCAGCACCGGCATGGCCGTGCCCACCGCCGAAAGCGGCACATCGAGCAGCGCCATGGCTGCGATGGTCCAGACCACGACGATCAAGACCGTGAGCAGCGGATAGAACACCCCGGCCAGGTTGCGAAACGAGCAGAATAGAAAAAACAGCACCACGGCGATGACCAGCGGGAAAAGACGCGCGACATCCTGGCGCATGAGCCGGGCCACGGCTTCATCCACCACGCTGTAGCCGGCCAGGTGGATCGTATAACGGCCGTCGCCGAACAAACGCCGCAATTCGGGCTTGATGGCTTCCTGGAGCAGGGCCCGGTTGGGTTGATCGAGGTTGGGCACGGTGCGTAAGACCACCAGCAGGCTCTTTTCATCCTGGGAGTAAATGCCTTTTTGGAGGAATGGCCAGGCATGCAGCCGGGTCCGGATCGCTTCCATGGTCTCGGCCGAGAGTTCCCGGGGGGCCAAATCGGCCACGCGGATCTGCTTGGGGGCCTCGGCCATGGCCCGGGCCAGGGCATCGGCCGCCTGCGGGGTGAGCCGGCGGGTCACTTCGGCCACGAACGCGGCCGGCAGTCCGGTCTTTTGCAGCCGTTCGGCCGGAAAGGTCAGGATGCTGTCGGCCTTGGTCGCACCGGCTTCCAACAGGATATCGGCCCAGCGCTCCAAATCCGGGCCGGCCGGAAAACCAAAAGGGCGCATGGCTGCCACGATGGGCGCATGGTCCGTAAATTCGGGCCAGACACTATCGGTTTCGGTCAAGGCCACCACCTGATCGACCCACATGTTGCGCGCATGGCCGTACAGGTCCGTGGTCCGCATGGCAAAGGTGAAAAGCTCCGCGGGCAGGGAGGGTCGGGCATCGGCCAGGGCCTTGATTCTTTCAGCCACTTCCCGGGAAAAACGTTCCGTATCCTCCATTTCGAGAAAGGTGGGCAGGGCGTCGGCTATCATTTCCGCCAGCTCATCCGGGGTGGTCAGGCTCTCGGTCAGCATTTGTGCGCTGAATCCGGGATCGGACGAGAGGCTCTGCAACAGGCCCGCCAGGGCCAACCCCTGTTCCGCGGAAAGCTGCCACCGCGCGGCCAATTCCTCGGCCGGAATGCGGATGTTGAGTTCCCGGCTGCGCATGGCCAGTTGCCGGACGCGCTGGAGCAGTTCCGGCTGATAGATGCCCTCCGGCGAGAAGATGGCGATGACGATGCCCCCGGAGTTGCCGAAGCGCTCCTCGGCCGCACGAAAGGCCATCTTGGCGGGATTATCGTCCGGAAGCATAAAAGAGAGGTCGTTTTGAATCGCGATCCTGGGAATGGCCCAGGCGGCCAGAACCGAAATGGCACCCACGAGCAGAA
>JAKAFO010000148.1 GCA_021819735.1 Deltaproteobacteria bacterium | reverse complement strand
CAGCATCCTTTTCCCTCCGGTTTAGGATTTCGTTCGATCATCCTTACCAGAGTGCTGGCTGAGGGGGTCAACTTTCGGTTATCGTTTTGCCCTTTTGGGGGTCAATTTTAGGTTATCGAAACCAAATATCTTCATCTATTTATGGGCCGCCTCAATATTTATATACTAATGAGTGCATAAGTGTATAGACCAGATTCTGGCAAGAACTGTTGGATGCAAGCGCTTGCACGAAGAAATTGTCTAAACACTTATGGCCTCCTTAGTAATATAGGATATTTACGTTTAGCTACCATTTCACTTAGTACTTAAACTTAAAAGTCTCTCAATCTCTATTCGCTTGTCCGATTCATTTAAAAGGTCCCAATTTCTATGCGTTACTTCTATCGGAAAATCCTCAGTGTAGATTTCTGGATCATATGGTCCAAAATCGATATCCTCAGAACTGCATTTTGGACAATTCTTTTTCCCAGACATATTGTAGTGGCTGCCGTCAGGGGCCAAGTCGCAAATATAACCAAATATTTCATCAAAGCGCGTGGCTACCTGCAGAGCTGTGAGCCCTTTAGGTTTCAATAACTGAGTTACTATTTGGTAGATCTCTGAAAATGCAGGATCATCGTCACATTTAACAAGCGCGGGTCTGTGTTCTTTCTCACTTAATAGTAATCTGAAGGAGTATACCCCAGGGTCGCTTAATGTATCGAATCTTGCACCGCAATTTTTGCATTTATTCCAGAATAATCGTAATTTCATTTGGGCACCGGAGTTATCATTTGGGGTGTTAAAATTTCATCAAAATTATCGAATATGGCCAAATTGTCACCTGTGGCGCGTTGACTCGGGAATTTGATAACGTTGTAGCCTGATTCTTGTGCTTTTTTTGCTATTGCTTGGGTTTTAGCATAATTATTGCCACCAGGCGAACCCCAATCTTTTACTACAGTGGGGTCCGTAAGGTCCAAGACTTTTGCTTTAGAAAGATCCATTTTGTAACGGATAACATGTGTTGGCGTGGAACCATGGTACGCAACCTCGGCAACAGCAACATCACCCTTTTCAGCCACATAAAAAGCTTTCCCAAATCGTGTATCTGGACTGAACCGGGAGGGATCAATTTTATCCAAAACGCTTTGAGCTATTTTGGGGCTTGTTCTGGCCTGATAGCCATTAGATACTGTTGTTGGCCTATCGATTTTATCTTTAGGACTATGTTCATTATCTCCCTTTTTAATAGCACAAACATCATCGGCTTTTGATGTATGCGGCTCCGCCATGCCATTTTTCTTTTTTTTGGGGATCATTTTGTCCCCTTTAGAGATAATGGATGATGCAGCCTCTTTTTTCGGCATTCGATTCCGATGCCCCGTTCGTTTGAGCATCCCCGCAATTTTATCCAGCAGCTTGGCCGCCTTGGCCAGGCGGGTGGATTTGGCAGCGATGCTGGCGGCGGCGCCGACGCCGGCGGTGACGAGGGCGAGCAGGATCGTGACCACGATGTCGGCGGCGGCCGAGGCGCCCATTTCGGTGCGCTCCAGGGGGTGGGTGGCGTCCCAGTAGTCGTTGGCGAAGTCGTTCAACAGGCCCATGGTCTGTTCGTCTTCGTACAGCGTGACGAGCATGCTCTTATAATACACGCTCTGGTCGTAGGTTTTGACCAGGGGCTGGACGAACTTGTCGGCCTCGGCCTTGAGCGGCGCCATGTCGCCGGTGGCGAGGGATCGGGCCGTGGCGGTGGCCAATTCGCTGGGCAGCATGGCGATTTTGCACAAGGTTTTGAAATAGCCCGCCGCAAAACCGGGCAGGGCCTTGACCAGGCCCACGGCGCCGCCGATGGTGGCTTCCCAGAGGCCGGCGCCGGCTTTTTGACCGTAGAGGGCGGCTTTATCGGCCTCGCTCAGGGTGGCCAGCTTGGCTTCATACTGAGCGTACTTCTTACGCTGCTCGCCAACCAGTTCATCCAGCACCCCCTTGAGGTCGGCCAGGGCGCTGTCCACCTCGGGTTCGGGCTCCACGGCCACGGGTACAACGGGAGCGGCGGTGGCGGCATCCACCTGCACGGCCCAGCCCAGGCCCGGTTCGAGGACCACTTGGTGGCCGTAATGGGTCAACTGACGGGCGGTCTCGCGAACGACCCGGCGGTCGTCCATTCGATGGACGAAGTGTACCCGGCAATCCTCGGCCAGAAAGTAGCGCAGGCGGCCGATGGCGGCTGGGTCTCCGTAGGACAGGCAATCCCAGAGCATCTGCTCGGCCTCGGACTGGAAATCGTAGACCACCGCTTCGGCGTCCAGGATCTCCTGGGGTCCCCAACAGCGATCCTGGATCAGGTAGCGGCAAAGGCCGTCGGTGAGGTCCAGGGCACTTTGGAGGGTGTATTTAGAGTACCGGTTCACTGGATCGTGCTTTCCTTTGCTTGCGGGCTTTGGGGGGTATTTTGTGCTTTCCCATAGCAGCCGCCAGTTCGACAGCGGTCCTGGCCGGCGGCGCGGTATTGAAATCGAAAGTAAAGCCCTGATCGTCCATGCCGGCATGGATGGCCGCGATCTTGATCTCCTGGGCCATGTGTTCCAGGATGCGGCGGGACAGCTCAGGCAGCAGCGTGTCGGTGAGGATGTGATCCACGTTGCGCGCCCCCGAGTCTACTTCGGTGCAGCGCTTGGCGATGCTCTCCACCAGGGCGTCGGCGTAACTGAAAGCGATCTTGCGGTTCAGGCGCATGCGCGCCTGGATGCGGTCGAGCTTAAGCCGGATGATCAGGCGCATAATTTCGTCGTGGATGGGGTAGTAGGGCACCACCTGCAAGCGGCCCAGGAAGGCGGGTTTGAAGCGCTTTTGCAGGGCCGGAATGAGCATGGTCTTCAATTGCTCCATGTCCGGGGCCTCGGCCGCCTGGTTGTGGCAGTGGCGCATGATCAGGTCGGTGCCGAGGTTGGAAGTTAAAATGATCAGCGTGTTTTTGAAGTCGATCTTGCGGCCTTCGCCATCTTCGAGCACGCCCTTGTCGAACACCTGGTAGAACAGCTCGGTGACGTCCGGGTGGGCCTTTTCGATTTCGTCGAGCAGCACCACGCTGTAAGGCCGCCGGCGCACGGCTTCGGTGAGCACCCCGCCTTCGCCGTAGCCCACGTAGCCCGGCGGCGAACCCTTAAGACCCGACACGGTGTGGGCCTCCTGGTACTCGGACATATTGATGGTCACCATGTTCTGCTCGCCGCCATAGAGCAGCTCGGCCAGCGCCAGGGCGGTTTCGGTCTTGCCCACGCCCGAGGGGCCGACCAGCAGGAAGACGCCGGTGGGTTTGGAGGGATCTTCGATGCCGGCGTGGGCCGTGCGGATGACCCGGGCGATGGCGGAAAGGGCGTGATCCTGGCCGATGATGCGCTTGGCCAGCGCGTTTTCGAGGTTGAGCACCATGGGGATCTCGTCGGTGAGCATGCGGCCGGTGGGGATGCCGGTCCAGCCCGAGACCACCTCGCTGATGGTCTGGGTGTCGACCTCTACTTTGAGCAGCGGTTCGTCGTGCTGCATGGCTTTCAGGGCGGCTTCCAGGCGCAACAGCTCCCGGCGCTTTTCAGCGATCGGCTCCGGCGGCGCATCGGGCTTGGCCTGGCGGATATCGGACCGCAGTTGTTGAATTCGGGCGACCTGCTCCTTTTCCTGGGCCCACTGCTTTTGGAGCGTTTCGAGCTGGGCTTCGGCCTGAACGCGTTCTTCTTCCAGGACCGCGATGCGCTCGCCGTGCTCCCGGCCGATGCGCTGTTCGTCCTGCAAGCGTTCCAGTTCCCGGCCGATGCGTTCGATGCGGCGCTGGGCCGCCTCGATGGGCGCGGCCACGGCGTTGAAGCCCATGGCCACCCGGGCGCAGGCCGTGTCCAGGACGCTCACCGATTTATCGGGCAGCTTGCGGCCGGAGATGTAGCGGTTGGAGAGGCGCACGGCATCCACCAGGGCCTCGTCGGTGACCGTGACCTGGTGGTGCTGCTCGAAGAGCGGGCAGATGGCGCGCATCATCAAGAGCGCCTGGGGTTCGTCGGGCTCTTCGATCTTGATCACCTGGAAGCGGCGCGAGAGGGCCGCGTCCTTTTCGAAGTACTTCTTGTACTCGGCCCAGGTGGTGGCGGCGATGGTGCGCAACTCGCCCTTGGCCAGGGCCGGCTTGAGCAGGTTGGCGGCATCGCCGGCCCCCTGGCCGCCGCCGGCGCCGATCATGGTGTGGGCCTCGTCGATGAAGAGAATGATGGGGATCGGCGAGGCCTTGACCTCTTTGATCACTTCTTTGAGCCGGTTTTCGAATTCGCCTTTGACCCCGGCGCCGGCCTGCAAGAGGCCCAGGTCCAGGGTGCGCACCTCCACGCCCTGGAGCGGGCCGGGCACGTCGCCTTGCACCACGCGCAGGGCAAAGCCTTCGACCACCACGGTTTTGCCCACGCCGGCCTCGCCGGTGAGAATGGGGTTGTTCTGGCGCCGGCGGATGAGGATGTCGGCCATCTGGCGGATCTCGGTGTCGCGGGCGATGACCGGGTCGATCCGGCCGGCCCGGGCGCGTTCGGTCAGATTGATGGTGTACTGGTCCAGAGCCCGGGTGCCCATGACCATGGCCGCTCCGGGGCCGGCGGCGACTCCCGCCGGCGCGGCGGCACGCTCGAAGCGCTGCTCGGCCGATTTGGCCAGGATCTCATGGAAATGGGCCGATACGGTTTCCAGCGAGACGGCCGACAACTGCGGCACGCCGGCCAGCATCGCATCGGCGAAGTAGGGCTTGGCCAGAAGGGTCCAGAGGATGTGGCCCGAGCAGACCGTCTGGGCGCCGCGGTTCACCGACGCCAGCAGCCAGGCTTTGGCGAGCAGCTTGGGCAGGCGCGGCGACAGCGAGGGGGTGCGGCCGTTGCCGGTTTTAAAGCGGCCGATGGCGCCGGTGAGCTGGGCCAGCACCCGGCCTTTGTCGATTTCGAAGTGTTTGAGCAGGATGGGAATGTCATTGCCGTCATCGTCGAGCAGCTTATACAGGAAGTGCTCGATCTCCACCTCGTAGTGGGTGCTGGATTGGCACATGCCGGCCGCGGCTTCCAGAGCCTTGCGGCAGACCGGATTGAGTTTGCCCACCAGGGCTTTCAGATCAAGGTGTGTCATGCTTTCCTTTCCAACGGCTTGCGCGTGGCTTTGACGGCCACGTCGCGCTCGTGGGGCCGGTGCGGCCGTCGCAGGATGGCGGTGCGGCCCAGGATGGGGGCCTGGACCCTGGAGCCAAGCCCCAGGGCCGGTATCTCTTGTCCATGGATGATCAGGCGCACCTCGAACTCATATTCGATGCCCGCCAGGAAGGCGATCAGCCGCCGCAGCATCTCCAGGTTATCGCTGCGCGGCGCGAAAGCCATGTAGCGCTCCCAGGTCAGGGGGCCGATCTCCACGATGAAAAACGAGCTGGCGTCGCGCACGCTGCGGCCGCACAGGGCGTCCTTTTTTAGCGAGCTGTTCTTGCGGCCCAGGCGGGTGCGGTCCTCTTCATGAATGGGGATCAGGCGCTCGACAAACTGCTCGATGCGCGCGGGTGCGCCCACCACTTGGGCGGCGATGGTTTCGATGGCCGCCACCGTGGGCACGGTGCGCGATACCAGTCCGCAAAAGTGCAGCAGCCGCTTCTGGGCGTATTCGAAAAACTCCGGATCGGCGGCTTTTTCCCGCCCGGTGGTCCCGGCCAGGCTGGCTAAAACACCTGAGACCGGGTCGGCACAATCACCGTGATAGTTCTCGGTCAGGCGGTATTTCTTCCACGCCAGGTAGAAGAGCGAGATCAGGCGGTGGTGAAACAGATCCAGAAAATCGGTGAAGCAATAGTCCTTGTGCTGATTGCGCGCCAGGGCATGGGTGTTGTACCAGTCGGGCAGCACCCCCTTGGGACCGATCAGCCCCATGAAGTTGACGGTCATGTGGGGTGCAGAACCATTGGCTTTGATGCCCTGGATATCGCTGGCCGGAAAACTGAACCCGGGTTTTACGCTAAAATGGACCGGGTCCTGGGTCGGGCTCAGCCCTTTTCCCGGGGGGCGGCCTCCGGCGAACAACTCCAGCAGGTGCACCGCCTGGAAGAAGTTGAAGCGGTAGGCCTCTTCCTTGAGTTGTTGCTGGACGGGGTTGGTTGCCTGCATCGATCTGCCCTTTTCTGAGCTTCTATCTCAAATGAGTACACGATGGCCGGCCCGGGGCGGCCAAGCCTTGATGATGCCGGGCCGCTGCAAGCTTTTGACCACCAGGCGCGTAAACGAGTTGATCGAGACGTACTGCCCCAAAAAGCGCTCCAGCGCGGCCGAAAAGAGATAGACGCTGGCGCCCACGAACTTGTCCTCGTTGAAGACAATGGTCACCTCGACCCCCCGGCAGAACGAGCGGCCGATGCGCATGGTCTCGTGGCGGTATTGCACCGATTCGATGGCGTCGATCTGCTGCCGGGTGATGGGCGAGTCATGGATGTCGTACAGCTTGAGCAACTCCTTGAGGCCCTGGCCGTTGCCGGCGAGCAGTGAAAGATAGTTGAGCGACAGGTGCGAGATCAGGCGCCACTGCATGTGGCTGCCCGGCTTGGGCCGCAGGGTGGGGCTCGGTTTCATCAAACAGCCGATGCCTTCGATGGGGCACTCCCCTTCGAGATTGAAATCGCGTGCAAAACCACCGGGCGAAAGGCGCGACGGCAGGTCGCGGTTGGTGCAGGTGGTATACACGGTCAGCGTGGCGCATTGGGGCTGGGCGCCGGTTAAGGCGGCGTCGGTGAAACTCAGGACGGCATCCAGGCCCTGATCGCCTTTGCGCGGGGATGGCCGGCGCTGGAGGTGCCAGTAAGCCTCCGCGTCCGCCTTTTGTTCATAATGCGATAGGGAGTAAAAGGGGTGGTACGCGATGTCGCGCTCCCCGCCGTCGGTGAGACCGATCACTTCGTCGATGCTGAACACCTCGGTGGCGTTTTTATCGTTGTTGTCATGGTAGATGGGGTACTGGGAGCGCTTGTGCTCGACGCGCACCGGCAGGGCGATCTGCTGAAATAGGTTGACGGCCGGGGTGGCGTATAAGCAGAACGTGTCGTCGTCGATGAGCAGTTGCTCGGCGCCGGATTGGCTCAGGAAGATGTTGATTTCCAGGCTGCTGCCGGCCATTTGGCCGAATTGTCCGGTGCCCTGCAGGTCGAAATAGAGAAATTTTTCGGCAAAGGCGAAGTATTCATACAACAGGCGGTAGCCGTCGAAGGATTGCCGAGGCCAGGGCAGGAGGTTTTCGTCCCGGTCGAAGCCCACCGGGGCGATATTTTCAGGCGCGAGGGTGATGACATCCCGCTGGCGCCGGCCCCCCTTTTCTTCCGAGAAGGAGACGATGCGGATTTGAACCGCGTTTTTCATGATCATTTCATAGAGTTTGAAAATGTTCTGCTGATGGCCGTTGAGATAAAAGCGCAGGCTCTGCGGCCACTCGATTTTGTCCAAAGCGACCATGGGCGCCGTATTGAGTTCGATTTTGACGCCGCCCACGGCGCCGACCCCGGGATGATAGGGCAGCGTGTAGGCGGCCCGCGAGACCTCCACCGGCAGCAGAAGGACATCCTGGGCGGTGGTGAAGATCAGCTTGGTGTCCTTGATGGGGGGCGATAAGAGTCGGGTGCCCCTGGCGATGGTATGCCCGGAGGGCGGGACGTTGATCAGCCGGGGCATGAACTTGACCGTGGTCATGGAGGGCAGCGGCCGGGTATAGTGCGGGTAGACGATCTGCAGCAGCGATTCGGTCAGTTCGGGGAAGCAGTCATCGATCTTCTTTTGAATCCGTCCGGTGAGGAACGCGAACGCCTCCAGCAGCCTTTCGGTGTGCGGATCTTCGCAGCGGTCCGGTTCGAGCAGCAGACGGCTGGCGATCTTGGGATATTTCTCCGCAAATTGGGCACCCGATTCGCGGATGAAAGTCAACTCGCGTTCGTAGTATTCCAGCAATGGGTCATCCATGGGTGGATCGCTCCCTCATTCATTTCGCGTTTTCGATGCGATAATCGCCGCGGCTGGCCGAGAACCAGGTATCGAACAAAATGGGCTCCCGGATGGGATCGGCGTGCAGCGTGGCCCGGACCGTGAAACACAGATTGTGCTCGTAGTCGTCGATGGGCTTGAAGGCCACCTGCGCATTTTTCAGCCGCGGTTCGAACTTTTCGATGGTGTCGCGGATGGTGGCCACGAGGAGCTTTTGCACCTGAACGCTTCGGGGGTTCTGGGCCACGAAATCTTCCAGGCCATAGACAAACAGGGAGCGGTTCAAGTAAGACTGGCCTTCCGGGGGCTTGATGATGCTGCGGCGCGTGTTGAGCAGATTCTCCACGTCGCGCAGCACCGATTTGCGCACCACCTCCACATCGGCCACCGTGCCGCCGATGATGCCGAAGGCCAGCTCCTGATCGAGGCGGTCGAAGACCGAAAGCTGCAAGTGTTGATTGTATTGCGCCATTACATTACTCTTTGTAAAAAGGTCAATTTGGATGGACTCGTAAAAAGTGTCTCGGTGGCTGTTAACTTTAATCCCGCCCAGGCGGGAGTGACGGCTCGGGGACTTCTTACGATGTTGTCAATTTTATGATGTTGCTATTTCTCCGGTTCTCCTGATGTTAAATATCTTCCATCGGACAAATAGAGTTTGTCGCCATCCCAACCAGAAAATTGATTTTTATTCTCAAGATCGAGCGGGTTACTGGCGTCAGGCCTTAAAACCAGTACCCCTTGATACCACGACTCACCGTTTTCATGAAAAATGTGGGCGCTATAGGTGTCAGAAGGCGCACTGGAAGGTTTGGTTACTAGAACATAGACACCCCCATCCGCGCCGCCTACCCAGACGGCGTCTTGGTGGACATTTTCAGGCCTCTTCCCAGGTGAATCGCTCTGCCCGGGTGCAGAATCTTTAGCCGAACAGCCAATAAAGGCTAAATGAAAGCAGAGTGCCAAGCAATATAAAACCCATCTAAATTGACTTCGCATTTATTACTCCTTGTTAGAATTGTCCAACGCCTTCAATGGTCAATGTGTCGATTTTGGGGTCATAGTTTAAATCCGAAAATTCGTCACGAAATTCTCCAATATAAGAATTTGGGCGTGGATCGACCATCCAGGGAGTTGCGACGCCAGCAACGGTTGCGAGGCCTTTGACGAAATGAATACAGCTATTTGAAAGAATACTATAGGGTGCGCGTTTGGGGTTAGCGTTTTGCCCCTTTCGATGCTCCGAATAGTCAAGCATTGCTCCGAATTTTCCTTGCGCTTCAATGTAAGCGCCCTCAATTTTGCTATACTGACCAGCAATTTTCGATATTTGTCGCAAGGGAACCTTTAAAGAAGCGAAATCGATACTGTCCTTATTGACTTTGACATTCGGTATTGGAACACGACGTACAAGCCCAATACCCTGGGCGTCATAGCGGCCATACTCGTAGTATTTAGTTGCTCCCGATGATGTATTTATAAAAAGAGCTCCGGCGTGACCGAGATTGGAATGCCTGTTTTTGTACATGGGTATCCGCACGTTGTCCCATTGAACCCAAGGCAAGAGGTCGACTTCAGTCTTGGGCACTTCGACAGTTATCTTATACTCTGGAAATACGATTGGTATGAGTATCCCCATGGTAACCCTTTCGATATCCGCATAAGGTTTCAGGTCGCCCGGCGGAAGCATCTCCGCCGGGCGCATTTCATGCGGTTGCTGATTTTACGCCTTACAGTTTTTCTGCAAATCCCAGCCCGTGGCCATGTTGCCGGCCGCTTTGCCGCCCTTGCGATCCTGTTTGACATACGCCCAGTTGAATTTGCCGTAGGAGATGGTCACGGTTTCGGTGGGCAGGTCGCCTTCGCCGGAGCCGGTGGTGTTGACCCCGGTGATCAGGCAGTTGGTCATCTTGTACTCCATGAATTTGACCTTCTCTGTTCCCGCGCGGCACAATTCGACCACGATCTCGTCGATATGCGTACCGTCGGCGCAGGCCAGCGCCAGACCCGGAGAGGCGATGTCCAACTGCTTGGTGAAGCTGAAATCATGGAAGTTGGCTCTTTCGGAGCTGGCCCCGCCGGCGCTGCTGGCGGTGGCCGAGACGGACTGGTTCACGCCGTGGCTGTAAGAGGTCACTTCGATCCAGCCCTGGTGTTTCTCGTCCGTGCTCTCGCCATCGATGTCTTTGATCTTGATGAACGCATCAAACGCCATAACTTTTTTTCCTCCTTCTATGATGTGAAATGAATTGATGGACCGCTGGCAACCTGCCCTCGGCCGGCCTTTACATTCGTCTCCACTGGAAGACGAAACCTTGGTCATCGTCGGCGCGGAAAACCGCTGTCACCCCTTGGCCGGGAGAGCACCAAAGGAAGGGTTTCGTTACCTACGATTTATGATCGACTGCGGTTCAAGGGCGCGGTGAGATGAACTATCCTCTTCAGCAAAGAGGCATGAAGCCAGCGGTACGCCTTTAACCGGAACCGAGTGCCGGGCGGCACTCAAACCATGAAGGAGCACTTACTGCGCTTTTTGATACTTTTTCGCTAGTAAGTCCAGCTCTTGGCTATGGTAAAAATCGATGCACTTCATTAAAACCAGTTTTTCCCCGGACATACTTTTGTATTCTGTTGCAAGAAAGCTGCGCCCGAGCTTAGTAGCCTCTGTATGGGCTTCCAAAGGGAGAGAGCCAAATTCCAGATATCCTCTGGCCCCGGCGGCTGAGTCTTTAACGACTTCTTGCGATTGGAAGCCATCGGCGATGCACGTACACAGAGCATAATTCTTAAAGTACTCAATGGGGGTATACTTTTGTGCCGTTCTTTGCTCATTTGCGCAGCTAAGCAGAGCGATTAAAATTGAAATAGCAATGATTAATTTAACTCCCATATGCTTGCCTCCAAAGCCAAAGGAAAATAGCATTCATCAGAGCACCCGCTGCCATTCCATAAAGTTGCATGCCCGGATGCATCACTCCAATTTACGTTAAATACCAGAATACCCTTCCTTGCATCAAAATCAGTAACTTTAGGATTTTTAATCGTTTTATCAGGTTTTCCGAAACTATATTTAAGGAACTTGAGAAGGTCAGCAACACGATAAATATACAAATTACCATCTGATCCGGAAACTGTTTTCCATTCCCCTCTTGGGATAGCGACACCAGAATAATTTAGGCAATAACTCATTCGAATGGCACATGCATTTGTGAAGCCTTGAGTTGGCTCTGTTGCGCCAAGCTCTATGTTTGCTTGAACTTTACCGCCGATCATTTCTCCCACGATTGCAATAGTGCCATCACCGTATATTTTTGTAAATTCTTTCCACATGCGTAGGAAAGTTGGTCGTGGAGTTAGCATGTATCTCTCCTGAATGATGTTGGATCTCTCGGTGATCACCCATTCGCCGGGGGCGGCAGTTCGGCCACCAGGCGCAGCGAGACGGTCAGTTCGTCGAGCTGGTAGTGGGGCCGCAGGAAGGCCACCGCCTTGTAAGCGCCGGGCTTGCCGGGGATTTCGGCCACTTCGATGCGCGCCTCGCGCAGCGGGTAGCGGGCCTTGATCTCCTGGCCGGCATTGTCGTCGAGCACCACGTAATTGCTGATCCAGTTGTTCAAGAAACGTTCGGCCTGACTGCGGGACATGAAGCTGCCGATTTTGTCGCGCATCATGGCCTTGAGGTAGTGGGCGAATCGGCTGACAGCCATGATGTACTGCAGTTGGGCCGAGAGCCGGGCGTTGGCGTTGGCCAGGTCAGAGTCGTACACCTTGGGTTTGTTGGCGCTCTGAATGCTGAAGAAGGCCGCATAGTCGGTGTTCTTGCAGTGCACCAGGGGGATGAACCCCATGTCGGCGAACTCTTTCTCGCGCCGGTCGGTGATGGCGATTTCGGTGGGGCATTTCAAGGCCACCTCGCCCTCATCGGTCTTGAAGGTATGGGTGGGCAGCCCTTGGACCAGGCCGCCACCTTCGACGCCGCGGATGGCGGCGCACCAGCCATATTTGCCGAACGCATCGGTCATGCGGGCGGCCAGCGCGAAAGCGGCATTGCCCCATAAATACTTCTTGTGGTCGGTGCCGTCCACATCTTCCTCGAAATTGAAATCCTCCACGGGGATGGTGGCACCCCCGTAGGGCAGGCGCATGAGGATGTGGGGCAGCGTCAAACCGACATAACGCGAATCCTCGGATTCACGGAAAGCCTTCCATTTGGTATACTCCGCCGAGGTAAAGATTTTGGAGATGTCCC
>JAKAFO010000147.1 GCA_021819735.1 Deltaproteobacteria bacterium | reverse complement strand
TCAGCATCTTACGCACCATAGGGGAGGTCCTGCGGCACACCTTCGCCCCGCGCGAAACCATCCAGTACCCGGAAGAGAAGCCGTATCTGGCGCCACGCTTCCGGGGCCGGATCATCCTGTCGCGCGATCCGGACGGCCGGGAGCGTTGCGTGGCCTGTTACTTGTGCTCGGCGGCCTGCCCGGTGGACTGCATCGCCCTGCAAGCGGCCCAGGGAGAAGACGGGCGGCGTTATCCGGCCTTCTTTCGCATCAACTTTTCGCGCTGCATCCTGTGCGGTTTTTGCGAGGAGGCCTGCCCGACCCTGGCCATCCAGCTCACGCCCGATTACGAGATGTGCGAATACGACCGCAGCAAATTGGTCTACGAAAAGGAAGATCTGCTGATCAGCGGGCCGGGCAAGTATCCCGACTACAACTTCTACAAGGTGGCCGGACTGGCCATCGACGGCAAGGAGAAGGGTCAGGCAGAAAACGAATCGCCGCCGGTGGATGTGCGCAGTCTGTTGCCTTAGACCGAAGATCTTAGGGAGAAATTTGATGAACGCCTTGTTCTACATCGCCGCCGCCGTGGCCGTATTCGCAACGCTGATGGTCATCACGCGCGCCCACGCCGTGCACGCGCTGCTCTACCTGATCGTGTCGCTGCTGGCCGTGGCCCTGGTCTTCTACCTGCTGGGTGCGCCCTTTGCCGCGGCCCTGGAGGTGATCGTCTACGCCGGGGCCATCATGGTGCTGTTTGTCTTCGTGGTCATGATGCTCAACCTGGGGGCCCACTCGGTCCAGGCCCAGCGCCAATGGCTGCGGCCCGCCATGTGGATCGGCCCGTCGGTCCTGGCGGCGGTGCTGCTGGCCGAGTTGGTCTATGTGCTGGCCGGCTCGCCGGCGCCGGCCGCGGCGCCCGTGACGGTGGGCCCGCGCGCCGTGGGTCTGGCGCTCTTCGGCCCCTATGTGCTGGCCGTGGAACTGGCTTCCATCATGCTGCTGGCCGGCCTGGTGGGCGCCTATCACCTGGCGCGGCCGGAAGCCTGCGGCCCGACGGAAGGAGCGGCGTGATGGTGACGATTCCCTTTGCCCACGGGTTGCTGCTGGCCGGCATTCTTTTTCTCCTGGGCCTGATCGGCGTGCTCGTGCGGCGCAACATCATCTTCATGCTGCTCGGTCTGGAGATCATGCTCAACGCCGCCGGCCTGGCTTTCGTGGTGGCCGGGGCGCGCTGGGGGCAGCCCGACGGCCAGATCATGTTCCTGATCATTCTGGCCATGGCCGCGGCCGAGGTGTCGGTGGGCCTGGCCCTGGTGCTGGAATGGTACCATCGCACCCACTCCCTGGACGTGGACCAGGCCAGTCATTTGAGAGGTTGATATGCTCGAACCGCTTTGGCTGATACCGGCCCTGCCCCTGGCCGGCTTCGTGATCCTGGCCCTGGGCGGCAATCGCCTGCCGCGCTGGGCCGCCACCCTGACGGGCGTGGGCAGCGTGGGGGCCTCGGCCCTGCTGACCCTGGTGACCGTCGTCGCCTTCCTGGGCGGCCTGCCCGACACAAAGGCCTACACCCGCACGGTGTGGACCTGGTTCGACGTGGCCGGCCTTTCCATCGGCGCTTCCTTTTATATCGACGCCCTGGCCCTGACCATGATGGTGGTCGTCACCGGCGTGGGCTTTCTGATCCATCTCTACTCGGTGGGCTACATGGCCCACGACGACGGCTACAGCCGCTTTTTCGCCTACATGAACCTCTTCGTGGGCGCCATGCTGATCCTGGTGATGGCCGACAACCTGATGCTGCTCTACCTGGGCTGGGAAGGGGTCGGCGCGTGCTCCTACCTGCTGATCGGCTTCTGGTACCGCGATCCGGCCAACGGCTACGCGGCGCGCAAGGCCTTCGTGGTGACCCGCGTGGGCGACACGGCCATGGCCGTGGCCCTGTTCCTGCTCTTCGACCAGTTGGGCAGCTTGCAGATCCAGGATCTCATGCGCCAGGCCGCTTCGGCCTGGACCGTGGGCGCCACCCTGCCCACCGTGGTGGCCCTGCTGCTGCTGGGCGGCGCCGTGGGCAAATCGGCCCAACTGCCGCTGCAAACCTGGTTGCCGGATGCCATGGCCGGTCCCACGCCGGTCAGCGCCCTGATCCATGCCGCCACCATGGTGACCGCCGGCGTCTACCTCATCGCCCGCACCCATGTGCTCTTCGACCTGGCACCGGTAGCCCTGACCGTGGTGGCCGTGGTGGGCGCGGCCACTTTGCTGCTGGCCGGCTTCAGCGGCCTGTGCCAGAAGGACATCAAGCGTGTGCTGGCCTACTCCACGGTCAGCCAGATCGGCTACATGTTTCTGGCCCTGGGGGTGGGCGCCTGGGCCGCGGCCATGTTTCACTTCATGATCCACGCCTTCTTCAAGGCCCTGCTCTTCCTGGGCGCCGGCGCCGTGATCCACGCCCTGGGTGGCGAGCAAGATCTTTCCAGGATGGGCGGCCTGCGCAAGGAATTGCCGCTGGTCTATCTGGTCTTTCTGGCCGGCGCCGCCTCGCTGTCGGCCATTCCGCTGGTGACGGCCGGATTCTACAGCAAGGATATGATCATCTGGGAAGTCTTTGCCGCCACCCGGGGCGGCACGCTGCTGTGGGGCGCGGCCCTGGCCGGCGCCCTGCTGACCTCCATTTATACCTTCCGCATGTTCTTCCTTGTCTTCGAAGGGCCGCTGGTCACGCCGGTGACCCACCGGCCCGGTTGGACCATGACCCTGCCCCTGGCCGTGCTGGCGGTCTTCTCCCTGGGCGCCGGATTCCTGGAGATTCCGCACTCGCTGGGCGGTGGCGTGCGCCTCTTTTCGGATTTCATCCAGAGCGCCTTGCCGCCCACGGCCTTGATCCACGCGCGCGAGGGTTATGAAGTCGTCTGCCAACTGGCCGCGGCCGCGGCGGCCATCGGCGGCATCGCGCTGGTCTGGTGGCTCATGCTGCGCGCGCCCCAGGCCGGGCAAACCCTTGCGCGGCGTCCCGCGGCCGCGGCCCTGGGCCGTTTCTGGCTCAATGGCTGGGGCTTCGACCGGCTCTACGACCTGCTCTTCGAGCGGCCGTACATCTTTCTGGCGCATATTGACCGCCACGACATCGTGGATGGCTTCTTCAACCTCTTGGCCCGGTTGGCGTCGGTGCTCTACGCCTGGGCCGGCGCCACCCAGACCGGACGGGTGCGCACCTATGCCGCCGGCCTCACCGTTGGGGCGGCGGCGCTGATCGCTTGGGTGGTGTGGCTATGATGGTGGTGTGGCTATGATAATGATCGGCTTGATCGCAATCCCCCTGGCCGGCGGCCTGCTGGCCGCCGTCCTGGGCCGCCGCCATCCCGGCGCGGCCCGCTGGACCGCCCTGGCCGCGCTGGGGCTCGACCTGATACTGGCCCTGGTCGGACTGTTGCCCGCCCTGACCCGGCCGCCCCAGGCCGGCCCCTGGCTGATAGATCTTGCGCTTCCGTGGATTCCCTCCCTGGGCATCGGCTTCCATCTGGCCGCCGACGGCTTGAGCGTGGTGCTGATCCTGCTCACCCTTTTCCTGGGCCTGGTGGCCGTGGCCTGCTCGTGGCGCGAGATCGGCGAGCGCACCGGTTTTTTCTTCTTCAACCTGATGTGGGTGCTGGCCGGCATCCTGGGGGTCTTCACGGCCCTGGATCTGTTCCTCTTCTACTTCTTCTGGGAACTGATGATGGTGCCCATGTTCTTCCTGATCATCCTATGGGGCCATGAGAACCGCATCTACGCGGCCATCAAGTTCTTCCTCTTCACCCAGATCGCCGGACTGCTCATGCTGGCGGCCATCATCGGACTTTACTTCGTCCACGGCCGCGCCACCGGGGTCTACACCTTCGATTACCCGGCCCTGCTGGGCACGCCCATGCCGGCCGGCCTGGGAATGGCCCTGATGCTGGGCTTCTTTGTCGCCTTTGCCGTCAAACTGCCGGCCTTTCCGGTGCACGTCTGGCTGCCCGACGCCCACACCGAGGCGCCCACGGCCGGCAGCGTGGTCCTGGCCGGCCTGCTGCTCAAGACCGGGGCCTACGGGCTGTTGCGCTTCGTTGTGCCGCTCTTTCCGGAAGCGGCCCGGGCCTTCGCACCCGTGGCCATGACCCTGGCCGTGGTCGGCATTCTCTACGGCGCGCTGCTGGCCTTTTCCCAAACCGATCTGAAACGCCTGGTGGCCTACACCAGCGTCAGCCACATGGGCTTTGTGATGCTGGCGGTTTTCGCCTGGAACGAGATGGCCCTGCAAGGGGCTTTGATCCAGATCATCTGCCACGGCCTGAGCACCGGCGCCCTGTTCGTGATCGTGGGCATGTTGCAAGAGCGGTTGCACACCCGCGACCTGCGCCGCATGGGGGCGCTCTGGAGTCAGGCGCCGCGCCTGGGCGGCTTTGCCATGCTCTTTGCCCTGGCCTCCCTGGGCCTGCCCGGCCTGGGCAATTTCATCGGCGAGTTTTTGATCCTCATCGGCGTCTTTCCCCAGGCCCCGGTGCTGACGATCCTGGCCGCCGCCGGCCTGGTGGCGGCCTCGATCTACTCGTTGTGGATCGTACAGCAGGCCTTCCACGGCACGGCCCGGGAGCAGTGGCGGGTCAGCGATCTGAGCGGCCGCGAAACGGCTATCCTGGGAGTTCTGACCGCGGCCATCGTCTGGCTGGGGGTCTACCCGCAACCTGTGATCGAAACCGCCCGCCCCGCGCTGGCGCACCTGCGCCAAGCACCGGATGGCGGCCCTGCCCCGGCCCCGGAGCCGGTGGCCATGACCGGCCGCCAAGGAGAGATCGATGCACCACGCTGATTTCATGGCCCTGCTGCCGTTGATGGTCCTCTCGGCCGCCTGCGCGGCCGTCATGCTGCTGATCGCCGCGCGCCGCCACCACGGCCTGACCCTGATCCTGACCCTGGCGGGTCTGGCCGCCACCCTGGCCGTCATGCCCGAGGCCGGTCGCTGGATGCCCATCCGGATCACGGCCCTGCTGACCCTCGATACCTTCGCGCTTTTCTTCATCGCCTTGATCGTGCTGGCCACCATGGCCACGGCCCTGCTGGGGTACGCCTATTTCGACGCCTGGGGCGGCCATCGCGAAGAGTTCTACCTGCTGCTGTTGATTGCGGCCCTGGGGGCCTGCGTCCTTTCCATGAGCCGCCACTTCGCGGCCTTTTTCATCGGCCTGGAGATCCTGAGCATCGCCCTCTACGCCCTGATCGCTTATCCGCGCAAACGGGCCGACAGCGTGGAGGCCGGGATCAAATACCTGGTGCTGGCCGCCGGCTCGGCCGGCTTTCTGCTCTTCGGCATGGCCCTGCTCTATGCCGACCGCGGCACCCTGGATTTCGCGGCCCTGGCCGCCGGCCTCGCCGCCCCGGGCCAGGATCGGCCGCTTTTACTGCTCGCCGGCCTGGCCCTGCTCATGGTCGGGGTGGGCTTCAAGCTGGCCCTGGTGCCGTTTCACATGTGGACCGCCGATGTCTACCAGGGGGCCCCCGCGCCGGTGACCGCCTTCGTGGCCACCGTCTCCAAGAGCGCCATGGTGGCCCTGCTGGTGCGCCTGCTGGCGCCGCTGGACGTCAACACCGCGCCGGAGCTGTTCGATATTCTGGCCGCCCTGGCCGCCGCCTCCATGGTGGGCGGCAACCTGCTGGCCTTGCGCCAGCAAAGCGTCAAACGCATCCTGGCCTACTCCTCCATCGCCCACCTGGGCTACGTGCTGGTGGCGGTCCTGGCCGCGGGCCCGGCGTTCGTTCCGGCCGTGATGTTCTACATGGCGGCCTATACGCTCGCCCAACTGGGCAGCTTCGGCGTCATCGCCATGCATTCCACCGAGGAGAGCGAGGCCGATTCCCTGGAGCGCTTCCGCGGTCTTTTCCACCAACGCCCCTGGATGGCCGCCGTTTTGACGGCCATGCTGCTCTCCCTGGCGGGCATTCCCCTGACCGCCGGCTTTATCGGTAAATTCTACGTCATCCTGGCCGGCGCCCAGAGCCGGTTATGGTGGCTGATCATCACGCTGGTGCTCACCAGCGGCATCGGCCTCTTTTACTACCTGCGCATCGTCGTGACCCTTTTCAGCCCGGCGGAGGCGCCCCGGACCGCGGCGGCCGCCGCAGGCCCGGCAGCTTTTTCCGGTGCGCTGGTGCTGACGGTGACCACCCTTTTGCTGGTCTGGCTGGGCACCATCCCGGAATCCCTGGTGCGACTGCTCCAGCAGGTGACCCCCTGAGCCTAATGCAGACGACCGCCGCCTGAAACCGTCTGTGCCGGCAGCCTGCCAGCCAAGCACGAGATACCCGCTTGCCTTGTCCGGGAATCTTATGCAAGAGTCTTGGAAGTGCCGAACCAGGATTTACAATGGTGTTCACCGACAAAGGAGACAGGCCCGCAGGATTCGCGAAACAGGTAGTGGTTCAAGCCGCATCTCCGTATTTTAAGAGAATCGGGAGGCCGTGCCATGTATCCACAAGACGCCATGATTTCATTGGGTTTCACGAACGACAAGACGCCGGTCGGTACCCACATCTGTCAAATTTTCAGCGATGACGACGAGCGCGGCGAGGCGCTGCTCAAGTTTCTGGTGAGCGGCCTTTCGGCCGGCGAACGGGCCGCCTGCTTTTCGGAAAAGATTACCGCACAAACCCTGCGCGGCTTCTTTGCCGATCAGGGATTGTCCTACGAAAGCCTCAGCGGCAACGGCACCTTCAGCCTATCGGGAACCCGCGAAGTCTATTTCGCGGAAAACCGTTTCGATCCGGACCGGATGCTCACGGTGCTGACCCAATATTATCAAGAATCGATCGATAGGGGGTTCAACGGCGCCCGGGTGATCGGCGAAATGACGCCCGAGGTGCAGCAGGTACCGGGCGGCGAGCGCCTGCTCGAATACGAATCCAGGGTCAGCCTGCTCCTGAGGACCCACCCGGTAACATCCGTGTGCCAGTATGACGCCCGGGCCTTCGATGGGGCCACCATCATGGACATCCTCAAGGTCCATCCGCTCATGGTCGTCCGCGGCAGCGTGGTCCGCAATCCCTTTTTTATTCCGCCGGAGGAATTTCTGGCATGACATCCGACATCCTGCGGACGCCGACGGCCGAATCCCTGTCGGCCGCAACCCTCGGTCAAATCGCCCTCATTCAGAGCATGGTGTTCCATCTTCCGGATGCGGCCTCCATTTTTCGGTTCGTTTGCAGAGGCTTGGCGTCCGTGCCGGGAACCGCCCGGATCGGCTATGGTCCGATCACAGCGGAGGATGGGGGCGAACCGCCGCCCCCGGACAACCTTAATGCCGTGCAGCATTTCCCTTTACGGGTAAAGGATGCCGAATATGGCGAGCTGTGGATCGAAATCATCGATGCCCATCTTTTCGAACCCTACGCGCCCTACATCGAAAATCTGAGCTTCATGCTGGCGGTGATATTAGAGGAACGCCGCCAGCGGCGCCTGATCCAGGACCATGGCCTTGAATTGGAGCAGCGCGTCCACGAGCGCACGCAACAGCTCAAAAGGGAGATCGAAATCCGGGCGCGCGCCGAAGCGGCCTTGAAATTGAGCGAGGAGCGCCTGCGCCTGGCCATGGAAGCCACCCAGGACGGCCTGTGGGACTGGAACGTCCAGACCGGCGAGGTTTACTGGAGTCCGCGCAGTTACACCATGCTGGGTTATGCGCCGGACGAATTCCCCATGAGCATCGAGAAGTGGCATAAGTTGGTGCATCCCGAGGACCGGGAGCGGGCCTGGCCCAAGGTGCAACGCAAGCTTCAAGGCGAAGGCGGTTCCTTCGAGATCGAGTTCCGCTACGCCACCAAACAAAATTCCTGGCGATGGATCATCGGCCGCGGCAAGCCGGTGGAGTGGGACAGCCAGGGTCAGGTGCTGCGCGTGGTGGGCACCCATGTGGACATCACCGAACGCAAGGCGGCCGAGCAGGCCGTCGCCCAGAGCGAAGAACGGCTGCGCACCATTTTCGAGACGATTGCCGATCCGGTGGTGGTCTATGACGGCCAGGGCCGCCCCAAATACTTGAACCCGGCCTTTACCCAGGTTTTCGGATGGACCCATGAAGAGCTCAAGGAAGGACCGATCCCCTTTGTGCCCGAAGACCAGATGGAGCTCACGCGGGCCAAAATCAAGGAGGTCTACGCCATCGAATGCCCGGTGCGTTTCGAAACGCGCCGCCTGACCCGGGACGGCAGAACCCTGGATATCGCCATCAGCGCGGCCGCCAAGAAAGACGAGAAGGGGAACTACTCCGAATTGGTGGTCAACCTGACCGACATCACCGAACGCAAACGGATCGCCCAGCAGCTCCAGCAATCCCAAAAGCTGGAGGCCATCGGCACCCTTACCGGCGGCATCGCCCACGATTTCAACAACATACTGAGCATCATCATCGGCAATGCGGAGATCGCCCTGGACGATATCCAGTCCTGGCATCCTGTATACAACCACCTGGAGGAGATCAAGCTGGCCAGCCTGCGGGCCAAGGATGTCGTGCGTCAGTTGCTCAGTTTCAGCCGCAAGAGCGAACAGCGCAAGAAACCGCTCCACCTCCAGGACCTGATCGAGGAGTCCCTGCACCTGATGCGGGCCACGATCCCCGCGACCATCGAGATCCGATCCGACACCGCCGCGGATTTACGGACCATCGAGGCCGATCCCACCCAAATCCATCAAATTATCATTAACTTGTGCACCAACGCCTCCCATGCCATGGAAAAGAACGGCGGTGTGCTCGATGTGCGGCTTTCCAACGTCCGCCTGGACGAGGCAGCCGCGACGCTGCACCATTCCCTGCCACCGGGCGATTATGTGCAGTTGCGGGTCAGCGATACCGGTTGCGGCATCGACCCCAAAATCAAGGATCGGGTATTCGACCCCTATTTTACCACCAAGGAGAGCGGCAAGGGCAGCGGGATCGGCTTGTCCGTGGTGCACGGCATCGTGCGCGATCACAGCGGCGCCATCGACATCGAGAGCAAGGTGGGGGCCGGCACCACCGTCAAGGTGTTTTTTCCGGCCATCGAGGCCCGCCCGGCAAAAGAGCCCGCCGCCTCGCGCCACCTGCTTGTCGGCAACGAAAGCATTCTGTTCGTCGACGATGAGCGCTCCCTGGCGATGATGGTCAAAACGGCGCTCGAACGGCTGGGCTATCGGGTCGAAACCGCCACCGACCCCCTGGAAGCCCTCGCGCTGATCCAAAGCAAGCCGGACCGCATCGACCTTTTGATCACCGACATGACCATGCCCAAGATGACCGGTGCACAATTGATCGCCCAGGCCCTTCGCCTTCGCCCGGAGCTGGCCACGATCCTGTGCACCGGTTACAGCGAAAAAATAAATCCCCAGCGCGCCAAGGCGTTGGGCATCGATTTCTTTCTGGAAAAACCGTTCCGCCAGAACGACCTGTCCGAAGCGGTGCGTAAGGTCATGGACGCAAAAATGCGAGTCGGCGCGCCGCCCCCCGCCACCACTCCTCCCTCCAGCCCGAAATAGCCTTTCCGAAGTCCGGCCATCTCGGTGGCAAAAAAAACCAAGGATAGTCTTGACGAGGCTAAAGCGAAAGCCGCTCAGGGCCGATAAAACCATCTATGCGGACGCGGATGACCCAATCGGCAACTCCATCCAAGGAACGGCGACCCACCGATCGCATGGCCATGCAAGTGCATCCCATCACTTTGGCTTTCCGCGGCACCCATGCGAGTCTCGAAGCGCCTTTCCGCGAGTACTACTTCGAGAACGGATTGCGCCCGGTGCGCATCGCCATGGTCTTGGCCACTTTTCTTCTGGCGGCGTATGCCCTTGTCGACGCGCTTTTCGTACCGGAGCGCAAATACCTCTTCTGGGCCCTGCGCTGGGGCGTAGAGTGTCCGGTGACCCTCTCGGTGCTGGCCTTCACCTATTCCCGCTACGCCGCGCGCTACATGCAGCCGGTGCTGTCGGCGGCCACCATGCTTGTCGGTCTGACCTTCATCGCCATGTACCTGCTGGCGCCGGCACCCAAAGCGCACATCTATCTGCAGGGCTTGGTCCAGGTCCTCTTCGCCATTTATACTCTGCTGCGGTTCCGCTTCGCGTGGGCCGCCGCCACCTTTTCGACCCTGCTCTCGATTTTCATCGTGCTGGGCATCTTGGTCTTCGAACTGCCCCGGGACCGTCTGGCCTCGGCCGGCGCCTTTTTGTTCGGCATCAACCTGTTGGGCATGATGGCCGGCTATACCATCGAGCGCTTCACGCGCCGGAATTTCTATCTCTCCCGTCACCTGGAGACCAAAAAGCGCCGCTTGAGCGTGGCCTTGCGATTTCTCGGCAACCGCGTGGAAAAGCGCACCGCCGAACTGACCCTGGCCAACCAACAGCTCCAATCCGAAGTCATGATGCGCAAAACCATCGAAAAGGCCTACCGGGAGAGCAAACGGCGCTACCGGCGCATGGTTAACAATGTGACCGATTATCTGGTGGTGCACGACCTGGACGGCAAGATCATCGAAGGCAATTACCGCATGATCACCGGACTGGATTACAGTCATAAAGAGATCGTCGGAAGAAACCTGAAAGAGCTGATCCATCCCAAGGGACAGCCTTATTTCGGCGGCTATCTCGAGCGCCTGCGCACCGGCAAGAAGGATACCGGCAAGATCGCCCTCGTGGCCAAGAACGGCCAGTTGCGCATCATGGAGTACAGCAGTGTGGTGGGGCCATCGAGCCGGGGGGGCCTGCTGGTCTACTCCCTGTCCCGGGATATCACCGACCGCCATCGCACCGAAAAAGCCCTGGCCGAAAGCCAGGCCAGGTTCAAGGACATTTTCGGAACGTCCGCGGCCGGCATGCTGATCGTCAAGGAACAGACCCAACAAGTGATCGAAGTCAACCCGGCCGCGGCCCAGATGCTGGGCGCACCCACCGAGCAGATCCAGGGCAAGCCGCTCGATCAGGTGATCCGTGTCACCGGCGTCGATTTTCACAAAACCGGCGACCGGGCGTACGTCGATCCGCTGGAGTGCGAGCTGGTGCGTGACGACCAGGGCACCCTGCCCATTCTGAAGACCATGCACCCCATGCAGTTCAACGGCGAGCCCCACTGGCTGATCAGTTTTGTCAGCATCCAGAAAATCAAGGAAGCCGAGGCCGTTAAGCGCGAGGCGGAAGCGCAACTGACCCGCGCCCAGCACCTGCAGGCCATCGGCACCTTGGCCGGCGGCATCGCCCACGATTTCAACAATATTCTCTATGGCCTGATCGGATATGCCCAATTGGCCCTGGACGACGCGCCCCACGGCTCTGTGCTGCAAGACAACCTGACGGAGATTTTGCAGGGCAGCCGCCGGGCCAAAGAGCTCATCGCCCAAATCCTGGCCTTCAGCCGCCAGGAAGAGAGCGAACGCAAACCGATCCAGCCCGCGCCTTTGATCAAAGAGGCGCTCAAGCTGCTGCGGGCTTCCATTCCTTCCAGCGTGGAGATCCAGGCCGACATTGCCCCGGATACCCACACGATTCTGGCCAATCCCACCCAGATCCACCAGGTGATCATGAATCTTTGCACCAACGCCACGCACGCCATGCAGCGCCGGGGCGGCCTGCTGCGCATCACCCTGGAAAACATCACCCTGTCCTCGGGCGAAGTATTTTTCAACGGGCCGCTGGCGCCGGGTCGCTTTGTCCGGCTGACGGTCGCCGACACCGGCGTCGGCATGGCGCCGCAGATCGTCGATCGCATCTTCGAACCCTTCTTCACCACCAAAAGCCAGGGAGAAGGTTCGGGCATGGGGCTGTCGGTCGTACTCGGTGTGGTGCAGGCCCACGAAGGCGGCATCCGCGTCGGCAGCCAAGCCGGGCAAGGCGCGTGCTTTGAAATACTGCTACCCGTGGCCTCCCGCGCCGAAGAGCGCGAAGAAAAAGAAGCCCCGCCGCCACCGGGCGGCGACGAAAGCATTCTGCTGGTCGACGACGAGCGCGCCATCATCCAAATGGGCCGCCAAATGCTCTCCAAATTGGGCTATAAGGTCACCACCTACCAGGACCCCATGGAGGCCCTCGAGCGCTTCCGCCGCGAACCGCAAGCCTTCGATCTGGTCATCACCGACCTCACCATGCCCAAACTCAAAGGCACCGAACTCGCCGAAGAAATGCTGCGCATCGCTCCCGGTCTTCCGCTGATCCTGTGCACCGGCTACGGCGACCAGATCACCAGCGAGCAGATCGCCCAAATCGGCATCCGCGAACTGCTGCTCAAACCCATTCTGCG
>JAKAFO010000490.1 GCA_021819735.1 Deltaproteobacteria bacterium | reverse complement strand
GAGCTCCACATCGGCCTCGATGGCCGGGTTGACCGCCATATCGGCGGCCCCGGTACCAATAAAAAAATCCCTGCCATCGACGCCATCCAGGCCGTAGCCGGCACTATGCAGGGTGTTCACCTCGGCAATCATGGTGGCGGCCAGGTCGTCCAGGCGGGTCTGGTAGTCGTTGATCACCACATCGCGGGCCTCGATCCAGCCCTTGAGTTCGCCCGATGCGATGCGCGTGGTGATATCCTCGCTTCCGCCGCTGCTGTCGTTCCAATAGACCTGGTCGACGCCGCCCACGTTGACCGTGGAGAGATCCCACGTGGCGGTACGCTCCACCAGGGGTTTGCCGCCGCCGACCATGATGGTGATATTGCCGTCGCCGTCTTCGAAGCTGTCGATGTCGATGAGTTTGGAAAGGTTCAAGACCAGCAGGTCGCGTTGATCGCGGTAATCGTTGGCATTGTGGCCGTTGACCTCCACCTGGGTGACCTTGCGGTTCAGTTCGGCGATCTGATCGGCGATCTGGTTGATATCGCTGACGATGTTGGTGACGTTGGTGCCGATGTCCTCTTGGACCTTGGTGATGTTTTCGCTTAACTGGTTGAAGGTATTGGCCATGTACTGAGCCGCCGATAAAAGGCTGGTGCGCTCCACATGGCCGGAGGGGTTGTTGATCACATCCTGCCAGGAGTTCCAGTAATCGGCCATGGCCGTGCCCAGCCCGAAGCCCGACACTTCGTCGAACAGCACCTCGACCTTTTCCAGGGCGGTCTTCTGTGCATCCCAGCGGCCCAGATTTTCATTCTCGTTATTGAGCTGCATCGTGATGAAGCGATCGTAAAAGCGCTCGATTTTCTGCTCGGCATGCACGCCGGTGCTCATGCTGCCGAGATGATCGCGCACCGGAGTGTTCTGCTCCATGTTCACCCGCTGGCGGGAGTAGCCTTCGGTGTTGACATTGGCGATGTTGTTGCCGGTGATGTCGATCGCCCTCTGCTGGGTCGTCAGCGCGGTGGAAGCGATATTCAACAGATTGGATATATTCGGCATGGGTAGTCCCCTTTCCCGTAGGCGCTAAGGGCTCAAATGGTGCCTGACAGCAGGCGTCCGCCCCTGCCGGCGCCATTGTTCAAATTTCCCGAAGCGCCATATACATCCACCTGACCCAGCCAATGCTGAAAAAATCCAAGCCTGCTCTGCACCAGGCGCAGGCAGTATTGGATCAGGGTCTGGCATTGTTGGTTGGAGCGCCGCACGTTTTCCACGACTATTTTCAAGCGGTCGTGCAATTGGCTCAGTTGCAGATCGTAGGGCTTATCGACGGCGGCCGCCAGGCAAGCCAGGGTCTGCTTGTCCGGCGGAAGATGCAAAGCAGTTCCAAGGCGCCGGGCCAGTGCCGTGCGCTCTTGTTCCAGGCGCGCCAGTTGGGCGAGGAGTGCTTGTTTTTCGCCATTGAGCGCCATGAGCCGTTGGGCATCCGGCGCCAAGGCCGCTTCCTTTTCCTTCTCGATGATTGGCTGCACTTGTTCGTAAAGCGTTTCGGTCTGCTTGAGCACCGCGAGCAACTGTTCGATGAGTCGATCCATGACGTTCACTACCTTTCCGAGGCACGCGCACCGCCGTGAACCGACCTTCGACCCGTCGACCGATCAGATGCCGGCGTTAGACCCGCGTATTGACCTTCTGCAAGATCATGTTGTTCTCAAAGGACTCTTTGAGCATATCGGTGGCCACCTGGGCGCCTACGACTTTATAGGTGCCTTTGTCCACCTCCATCTTTACCTTTTCCACCTTTTCGGTGCGTACATCAGGCATACTCTTCAACATTTCGGAGGCTTGCTGCACCTCGCGCGCCTGGCTGGACAAGTTTACCTTGTCGCCTTTTTCCTGGGTGGGCTGGCCGGCCGATTGGGCCGCATCCGCCGTTTTCTGTTGCTGCCGCACCTGCTTGACATACGCGTTCAGTTCAATGCTGGGATTTTGAGAATTCACTTTCATTGAGGACCTCCTTGTGCAACCGCGGTATGAGCCGGCTGCCGCGTCCCTTCCTCAAGGGACTGAAAAGTTTGGCAAATTTACCCAAACACGCAAATCGGGCGTATAACTTTACAACACCCCTTGCGGTAGGTATCGGCACCCTTTGCGCAAACTTTAGGATTTTTCAGGGGTCCTTTTTTTCCTTCCCGGCCGTTGTATTCATCAATTGACGGTACATCTGATCGGCCAGTCCCAAGCCCCGCTGATGGGAAATGGATTTGGCCAGCTCGCTGTCCATCATGGAGGTATAGATTTGTTCGGCGTTTCCGCCTCCAAAAAGTTCGTTTTCAGGCACGGTCCGGCGCATCTGCTGCAACATGAAATCCACGAAAATCGATTCGAAATCTTCGCACGCCTGTTTCAAGCGTTCCGAATTTTTGCCGCCGGCCGGCGCCGTGGGTGAAAGCGCCGCGGCACTGCGCCCCGGCAAGTTCAACATGGGCATTTGCTTTTGAATCGGGTCCATCAGATCACCTCCAGTTCGGCTTGCAGGGCGCCCGCGGCCTTGATGGCCTGGAAGATGGCGATCAAATCCCGGGGCGAAACGCCCAGGGCGTTGAGGGCGTTGACCACATCGCCGATGCTGGTGCTGCCATTGACCAACACCAATTGGTTTTCCCCCTCCTTAACCGAGAGATCGGTACCGGGCGTCACCACTGTTTCGCCGCCTTCGGAGAACGGCAGCGGTTGAGAGACCTGGGGATTTTCCTTGACCACGATGCTCAAATTGCCGTGGGCGATGGCGATGGTGGCAATACGCACCTTTTCGCCCATTACCACGGTGCCGGTGCGTTCATTGATGACCACCCGGGCCGCGATGTCCGGGGTCACTTCCAATTTTTCGATCATGGCCACCAGCTCCACGATGTTGCCGGTGTAGGCCGTGGGTACCTGCAACTGGATGGTGAC
>JAKAFO010000146.1 GCA_021819735.1 Deltaproteobacteria bacterium | reverse complement strand
AAGAGCACTACCGCCACCCCCTGGACATCGAGTGGGCTATCGACGGCGGCGGTAAGCTGTTCGTTTTGCAGGCCCGCCCGTTGCAGTCCGCCCAGCACGCCTGGGAGCCGGCCCCCGCAACGGCGGCCGAGGCCGATGCCCAACCGCGCCCGGGGCATGCCGTGCTGCTGCAAGGCGGCGCCTCCGCCTGCGAGGGCACGGCCTCCGGCGCGGCCTTTGTCATGGCCACGGACCACATGCTGCCCCTGGTGCCCGAAGGGGCTATCGTGGTGGTGCGCGAAACCTCGCCGCGCTATGTGCCGCTGATGGGCCGCATCCAGGCCCTGATCACAGACGTGGGCAGCGTCACCGGCCACATGGCCTCGGTGGCGCGGGAATTCCGCATCCCGACCCTGGTGGGTACCGGCAGCGCCACGCGCACCATCGCCCACGGCCAGGAGATTACCGTGGATGCCACGCACGGCATCGTGTACGAGGGGCGGGTGGAAGAGATCCTGGCCACCGTGTGCCCCATCAACCCCATGAAGGACAGCCCCATCTACCGGGCGGTGCGCACCGCCTTGCTGCGCATCGCGCCGCTGAATCTCATCGACCCCAAAAAGGAAAATTTCTCCACCCAGGGCTGCCAGACCCTGCACGATATCATCCGTTTCTGCCACGAGATGGCCATGCAGGAGATGTTCCGCATCAGCGACCATGTGGGCCGCGAGCGGAGCATGGCCGTGCCCCTGCGCATCCAGTTGCCGCTGAACATCTACCTCATCGACCTGGGCAGAGGGCTGCGGCCGGACTTTTCGGCCAAGACCGCCCAACGTGAGGATGTGGTCTGCCTGCCGCTCAACGCGCTGCTCAAAGGCATGTCCCACGAGGGCGTGAGCTGGTCCAGCGATGTGGGCTTCCAGTGGTCCGGCCTGGCCTCGGTACTGGCCCAGTCCATGATCCGCGACCCCATGGCCGAAGGCAACATGGGCGGGCCCAATTATGCCCTGGTCTCCCGCCACTACATGAACTTCAGCTCGCGCCTGGGCTACCACTTCGCCACCATCGACACCTATTGCGGGCCGGTGGTCAACGACAACTACATCACTTTTTCCTTCAAGGGCGGCGCCGCCGATATCGGCCGGCGCACCCGCCGGGCCTCGCTCATCGCCGACATCCTCAAGGGGCTCGATTTCAAGGTGGAGCACAAGGTGGACATGGTGCGCGGCCAGATGAAGAAGTACGATGAGGCCCTCACGGCGCAAAAGCTCGATATGCTCGGCCGGTTGCTGGGCTCGGTGCGGCTGCTGGACATGGTCCTGACCGACGACCGCCAGGTGCAGTGGTATACCGAGCAGTTTTTCAAGGGGAATTACACTTTCCGGATACCGGGGGAAGGCAAGTAGGCAAAGTCGTTCAGGCTTGCAAATCGATCTGCCGCCCGGTGCTTTGCCAGGACTGAGGCCGCTGCGACCATTGAGGGCTGTAGACGCCCGCAAAAGCGTTCTTTTCGGATTTGTCAGGAGAGATAGAGACCATGCCGTCGTCCGACGGAGATGCCGGTTCCGGTTCGATGGTTTCAGTGGCCGGAGCGCTCGCCTGGGTTTTCTCCGCCCGTGCCCGGGCCTCGACCTGGGCGGCCCGTGCCGCCACGGCCCGGTCCGTTCCCGAAGGCTGGGCCGGCGCCAAGGCCGCCCGCTGCACCTGCTGCATCTTGGCGACGGTGGCCTCCGGGGTGTTCTCGGCGCTCATATCGATCTGGACCTCGCCGCCCACGGCGTAAGTTCGGCCGTCCGGCCCGCGTTGGTATTCATAGGAGGCACCGCCCTGGACCACGCCGCCGCCGGCCGCCATGTGGGCCTGCTCGTGGGCCTTGACCTCGGCATCGCGCCGCTTCAGGTCATTGACCTGCTGCTTTTCCTCGCTGCTTAGATTCTCTTCATCCTTGGAACCGCCGGCGCCATTATCGTGTTTTGCGTTTTGGGCCTCTTTGGAAAGGGTGACCCGGTCCTGGGGCTCGGCGATGGCGGTCGCCGGGTCCGAACCCGCGGCCGTGGGCATGCCGCCGTTCAGGTCCGGGCGGACGTATAACTGGCCGAATCCGTGGATGTTTTGAATCATGACGGCGCTCCCCTGGCCCATCGCATGGTGGTACTCGCAATAGGGTTATCGGCCGGAGCGGCAGAGAACTTTAATATTTTTTCTTCATCTTGCCATGAATGTCCCGAGGCAAAATATCCTCAAACCTATAATCTTTCCCATAGTACCTTTCGAGGATTTCATAAAATGTTCCGTTTGCTAGAATTATATCCAGACCTTTTCTGAATGATTGCAGCGGACCGTTCCGCCCTTTGGGAAACGCCATGGATGTCATGATTGAAAGTACCGGTTTTTTAACGAATGCAAAGTCATTTGCAGCATCAGGAAATAATTTTTTAATTATATTCCGTCCGGTGAGATCGATAGCAACCGTCAAGTCAATATGCCCGGCATCCAATTTTTTAAAATTTTGATCGAGTTCGGCTACCAGCTCAGTGGGAATGCCGGCCTTTTCCAAAAGCGGAAGCGTTGAACTGCCGCGTATGCTCCCTACCTTGTATTGCTTTAAATCGCTTAATTGCTCATATGCAATTCCATCAGGAAATCGATTTCTCTTGTAGAAAAATACAATGTTGGCAGTTAACAGATCCACAGCTTCGACCAGATGATCCTTCTGTTCTTTGGTAAACCAATTAATAGTCCCCAGCATTGCATCATAATCGCTTTCAGTCAAAGACCACACGATTCTGGCCATTGGGATAAACTCAATTTGTATCTCGGTATCTACCGCTTTGAAGGCTTGTACCGTGATATCATTGAGAACGCCGTTTCCCAGACCGGGCATGACATCCGGCTGGCTGAACGATGGATGAATGGTCGAACTCACTTTAATGGGGTTAGAAGCAAAAGCACTGGCGCAGATAAATACCGAAAAAGTGAAAACGATGAAGCACACTGACCGATGCATATTTCCTCCTGACTACATTTATCGAAGGCTTTAAAGGCTAAGCGCCCAATGCCTGCCTGACTTTAACCGCCAAATCGATGATGGAGAAGGGTTTGGACACAAAGTGAACGCCCTCTTCCAATCTGCCGTGGTGGGCAATGATATCGGCAGTATAGCCGGACATATAGAGGCATCTGATGCCGGGATGGATATGTGCGATACGGTCGGCCAACTCTCTGCCGTTCATCTTGGGCATGATGACATCGGTGAGCAGTAAATCGATTTTGCCTTCATGTGAATTGGCTATATCTATAGCGTCATTCGTCGTTGCGGCCGCCAATATCCTATATCCAAGCTGCTCCAGAATCATCATAGCCAGTTCCAATATGTTTGCATCGTCTTCCACGATCAGCACGGTTTCAGATCCCTGGGGAGGCGTTTCAGGTCCATTTCCAATTTCGATGGCACTGACCTGGGCGTCAACCGCGGGAAAGTAGATCTGGAAAGTCGTGCCCTGTCCAAGCTGGCTATCAACGCGCACAAAGCCATTGTTTTGTTTTGCAACGCCATACACGGTGGCCAAGCCTAAGCCGGTGCCCCGGCCGATTTCCTTCGTCGTGAAAAATGGCTCAAAAATGCGCGCCAATGTTTCGTCCGACATACCGCAACCCGTGTCACTGACGGAGAGCATCACATAACGGCCGGCCTTGCAATCCGCTGAATCCAGATTTCCGTCAACTTCCACGGTTACATTTTTGGTTTCAATGGTCACCTTGCCCACGCCACCGATGGCATCTCGGGCATTGACCATGAGGTTGGCCAGAATCTGGTCGATCTGGGAGGGATCGATTTTGATCTTATCTGTCTCTTGGCCGGGCATCCAAACCAACTCGATGTCTTCGCCAATGAGGCGTCGCAGCACCTTTAGCATGCCGGCGATCGTTCCGTTAATGTTCAGGACGGAGGGCTTGATGGTCTGCTTGCGGGCAAAAGCAAGCAGTTGTCGGACCAGGCCGGCGGACCGCGTGACCGCATCGTGAATGGATCTTAACCGCTTGATCAAATTTTTATTCGCGAAATCCTTGACCTCCATCAGGGCCAACTCCGTATTGCCCGTCACCACCGAAAGCATATTGTTAAAATCATGGGCAATGCCGCCGGCGAGATGGCCCACGGCCTCCATTTTTTGGGCCTGGTGAAGCTGGGATTGAAGCCGTTCTCTGGCCTCTTCGGCAACCTTGCGCTGGGTGATATCCTGTAAGGTCAACTGGATGAGTTGGCGTTCATTGGCCCTGAAGGTCATCACATGCACGATGGCGTCCCAAATCTCACCATCGGGCCGCTGATGACGCCACTCGAACTCCTGGGCGCCCTCAGCCAGGACTTTTTTAATATAGTATTCGGCTTTTTCGGCGGAGGGCGTGCCGTCATATTGCGTTGGTGTCGACACATCCACGGGGGTTTTGCCCAAGGTCGCTTCTACCGTAGGATAACCATAAATAGTTGCCGCTGCCGGATTGCATTCGATGAACTTGTAGGACGCCAAATCCATGATCACGATTGGAATCACGGAGCTCTCGAAAACGCGCTTGCGGAATGCCAGATTTTCCCTTTCCTTTTCTTCTGATCGCTTTCTGGCTTGAATATCCGCAACGACCCCATCGATATACCCTGCATGCTCTGTCGGTGACTTGGCGGCACGCGCTGAAATGGAAGCCCAAAAGAGGTTGTCTTCACGGGATCTTAACCGGCACTCAAATTCCTGCACCTGGCCAACGCGCTCAACTTCCGCTATCAAGCGTTTCCAGTCGCCCTGCTGGTCAAAAAATGTTCCAATCCTTATGCGTTTTGAATCCTCACTCCCGGCAATGGATAGCATCTGGCGCAGGGCAGGATTGGTGCTGACCGCTTCGCCGTCATATGAGATTCTAAAGACGCCTACGGGTATATTGTCATTGAGGGAGCGATAGCGCTGTTCACTCTCCCGGAGCAATCGTTCAGTGGCTTCACGTTGTTCAATGTCTTCATGCACTCTATCCTGAAGGGCATTGACTGCCTTCACTACCTGTTCCAACTCGTCCGGTCGGCTCCGACGATCGAGTTGCAGTTTGGTATCGAGATGAGCGATATCTATTTTACTACAAAATTCCGCCATGCGATTCAGGTGCCGGGCCACCAGTTTTTGAAACAGCAACATCACCACCAGGGCGGAGATGATGAATAAAATGATGGTCGGGATGGCGTTGATGGCCACATAGTTCCATTGCTGTTTCGAGACGACCGTATAATCCGGGTAAACGAAGAGCGTGCCGACTGCCGTGGCAGCGCCATTTTGGTGATGGTAGATCACTGGAAAAACATGAGGCTCTTGCGCCTTGGCAGGCCTTATCCCCTCAGAGAGTTTGAGCTTCCGGGAGCTTAATTCTTCCGATACCTCACAACGTGCAATGCCTTCAAGTTTGAGCATGCTTTTGAGTAATAGTTGCAGTTGGGTTTCATCGAAGGCGTATAAACTCGCTGCCACAGACGGCAAATAACTCTCGTTTATGAATTGCACGTTCTGCCGAATACGATTGATTCCGGTACGATAGCCATGGTGGTAGTAGACAAGCGTAGAGATGAATAGGGCAACCAAACTGGCGATCAAAACCAGAATAAAAAATCTGTGGGAAAGATTGTGCCCCTTACTCAGGGTGGAGTTTTTCCAGGGCTTCAACCCGGCACCTCCTGGCGTTGTGCATCGATAGGTTTTAGTCCGAACCATGCCGTGTCGACCATTCGTTTGCAACCGCCTTCCTTCTTTATGCAATGATAAGGCATACATATGCCTCGCCATGGCTCATACGAATCCAATAATAATTTTTCTGCTATAATATCGACACAATACAGTCGGAACTTAAAAATGATGTGGATCTGAGTGCGGGGGGCGAGTGGAAGGCGTTAGCCGATGGTCGCGGCGATTTCCCGTTGCAGGGTTTGGAAGTGTCCCCAGAAGGAGTGGTCGGCGCCCTGGATGATGTTGAGCCGGGCCTGGGCGTGCCAATGGGGCAGCGCAAGGTTGATCCGGCCGGGCGGAGCCAGATCGTCCAGGCTGCCGGTAAAAACGTGGTGCAGTCCGGGAATGGCCATTTTGGTGAAATCGATAAAGGCCACCGGCGGTGCCACCAGCATGAGGCGGTGGGGGTGATCCCCGGCGCTGCGCGCCCAAGCGGCCAAAACCCAGGCACCGAAGGAGTACCCCGCCAGGTCGATGCGCTGGATACCCAGGTTTTTCAGGCAGGTGATGGCCGCCTCAATATCGGCTTGTTCGCCGATGCCGTCCTCATGATGGCCGCTGCTGCGGCCCGTACCCCTGAAATTGAAGCGCAGGGTGCTCCAGCCTTCCTGGTTGTAGGCCTCGGCGATGGCGGTCACCACGCCGTTGTCCATATCGCCCCCATATAAAGGATGGGGATGCGTAATGACCACGGCCTGTTTGGGCGAGGCCAGCAATAGGCGGCCCTCCAGGCGAACTTCGGCGTCGTTGAAAAAAATGGTCTTTTCCATCGTGCGGGTCCCCATCTCTATTGATAGCGCCGGGGGCGCGTCGGTACGATCGTCTCACTCGCTGAAGATTTTGCGCCGATTCTCGCGATGGTCCACCATATAGAGCAGTTGGGCCACGCGGCCGATCTGCTCCAGCAGGCTCTCGGTCTTCTCGCGATCGATCTTGTAGACGCGGAAATAGACCCGGCGATAGCCTTCCTGGCAGCGCTTGTAGGAGGTCATGATGCTGGCCATCTTGCCGCCGACCTGGCGCACGAGGTTGGCCACTTCCATGATCGATCCCGGCCGGTCTTCGAGCAGGATGGCGATGTGCATGCCGCGGTCATGCAGACCGGTTAGGGAGACCAGGGCGCTGAACAGATCGTTCTGGGTGATGATGCCCTTCAACTCGCCCTGGCCGTCGACCACCGGCAGCGCCGCGATCTTGTGCCTCTGCAGAATTTCGGCGGCCTCTTCGATAGTAAAATCCTGGGGAACCGTGATGGCCGGCTTGCTCATGATGTCGGCCACCTTGATCTTGTCCAGCAGGTAGATCAATTCGTGCACGTCCAGGGTGGTGGCATCCGATGCCGAGGCGCGCTTCAGGTCGCCGTCGCTGAGCATGCCGACGAGCTTGTTGTCCTTCATGACCGGCAGTTGGTGGATCTGGTGCTTTTTGATCAGGTCCATGGCCCGCTTCATGGAGTCGCCGGGGCTAATCGTAACGACCTCTTTACTCATCCAGTATTTAACCAGCATGGCCTTTCCTCCTTTCGCCCGCAAACCTCGTCCGGGACGATGCGCCTATTGGTCGAAGAACTTATCTCCGCGGATGCTCAGCATCGGAATGGGGCTGCGACGGTACATGGCCCGGGCGCAGGAACCCATGACCACATCGGCCAGGTCGGTGCGACCCTTGGTGGCCATGATGAGCAGATCCGGCGTTTCCTCGTCGATGACTTCCAACAGTTTTTGGTAGGGGATGCCGATGCGTACGATCGAGCGGGTGGTGCCCGGGTCGGCATGGCAGCTTTGGATCAATTTGTTCAACTCTTCGTGCCGTTCGCGCAGACGTTCGTTGATGAACTGATCGAACTGAAAAGTGGTATAGGTGGCCATGATGCTCTGCACGGCATCGATATCGCGTTGATTGATGACATTGACCATCAGCAGGTCCGCTCCCAGGTCGTTGGCCATTTGGGTGGCATACTGGGCCAGGGGCAGGGAGTATTTCGAGAAATCGACCGCTACCATGATGGTGTGAATGTGGGACATAGCGCGCTCCTTTCGTCGTTTCGTCATTTTGGGGTCAATGGCGCGTACTGCCTTGATTAGCAAGGAGCATACCATGCCCGCCGCGGGCGCTCCAAACAATAATTATGAGAAATGATTGATTTAAATTGTGCTCGTGGCCTTTTGGACCGGCATGCAGTCGTGTCGAACTTCTTTACATGCTGTCAAGCGCGCACGAGACCCTGATGGGGGAGGGTTAAAAATCGCAATGAAATCCATTGAGGCGTGCGATCCTACTGGCGATATTATAATGAACGCCCAGGGCGTGGATGGAATGTCTGGACAGGCCCATCGAATAGGAGGCACCAATGCTGATTGAGGCCATAAAAGCGCTTGCCGGGGCGCAGGGGCTGGCGCTGACCGAAAAGAAGGGGGTCTGCGTGCTGGAACGGGTGGTGGCGGAGCGCAGGGCCCTTTTGGGCCGGAAGCGGCTCACCTATCGCGCCAAGTTCCGTATCGTGGAGGACAAGAAAGAGGTGCACTTCAGCGAGCTGCTCAAGGAGAGCGGCTTTGGTTTGTCCATGGGCCATGAGGGCCTGAGTCCGGGGTTCGGGTTTCGCAAGCAGACTTATAAAACCGGGCTGGGGCCCCGGGAGGGGAGCATCGAGGAGCAGTCGCGCCTCTTGGGTCGGGTGTACGCCTATACCTTTGACTTCGGCACGGTGCGAAACGCTTTGGAAGGCGCGGCCCGGGACGCCGGGTATACATTTCATTGGAAGTTCGTTCTCTGAATCGATTTTCTATCGTCGAAGCATAAGGAGCAGGTCATGAGAAGCATATGGGTTGGCCGTTCGATTCACGGCATCGTTTTCCTCGTTCTGGTTCTTCTTTTTGCGATGAGCGCTCCCCGGGCGCAAGCCGAATCCGGGTCGCCCCAGGAACGGATCGACGCGGCGGCGCTTTCCCTGTGGAAGGCCGATTTCGAACAGGAAGTCAATTCGCGCGCCTATGACAACGGCGTCTGCAAAAGCACGCAACAACTGGAATGGGTCACGACGCCCTATATTCAGGACGGCGCCGTGGTGGGCCGGCACCGCATCTGGCAGACCAACGTATTTTACGAGGGCGAACACAAGGGGCGAACCGTGCGCAGTACGGTCAACACCTTTTATGTGGACGATCCGCAGCCGGGAACCTACACGTCATTGTCCGCCATCCGCGGCAAATATCCGCGGGCCCTGGAGCTGGCCAAAACCGGTGGCAATCCTTTTGAAGAAGCCTTCACCGGAGAAGTAAAGGCCTTGGAGGCCGAGATCGGTGCCTTGAATCTGCTCAAAAGCCTGGCGCAGGATGAATATCGCGCCAGCTTCAATGCCCCGCCCGACGGAAGAAAACCGGTCATGAAAGGGGAAGAGTACACCGGCGAAGAGGTTGCTCTGGTGGCAACGCTCAATGTGCCTGCCGCCTTGGAGAGCGAAGAGCGTCGCAAGCGGGAGAACAGCCTCCTGAGCCGCATCGCGGACATCGATCGGAGAGCCGCCCAACTGGCTGCGCTGCAGCGGGCGGCCGACGGTTCGAAGTCGGAGCTCCAGCGTCTGGCGGCCCTCGATTTGAAAGATATTGTCGCCCAGAGAGAAGAACTGACCCGCAAGGCCCTATTCTATGAGGCGGAATATGCCAAAACGGCGGAGAAACTGATGGCGGCCAATCGCGAAAAGACGCTGGCCATCAACGAGGCCGGGACAGCCGCTGCCGTGAACGGATTGGGTGACGCCAAGGATGCCAAGGCATTGATGACCAATCCGGATGCCACCACCGCCGTGGACAAGATGCGCAAGGCCAGTGACAAATACGATGCCATCGTTCAGGAAAGAGAATTTTTCCTGAAGACATCCAAGGAATACCAGTTCAAGGCAGAGTTTTACAGGCTGGCCGAGCGCATCGCGCTACGCGCGAAATGATGCAGGGGAGCCTGGAGGCTCGGCATTTGCGGCTTTACTTCCGCCTGTGCGAGCCTCCAGTTGCTCCAATGACAATCTGTTATCGTCTCGAGCAGTTTTCCCGATAAAAATCGTCCGCTCCGAATATATCGCCATACACCCTGCAATGATCCGCATCGGTCCTGAATCCGGTTTCGTTTTGCAGGCTGTTCTTTATTTCGTCCCCGTAGAGGTGAATGTCGGCCATATGGATGCCGACATCCGCGGGCGTGTCGAAAATCATCAAATTCTTGCCGTCCGCCGCGTCCGTCCAGGGGGTCCAGGCCACGGCCTGGGGCGCATGGGGCCGGCCGGTTCCGGGCGAGCCGTCATATGCCATGGCGGCCCAATAAGAGGACATGCTTTGCGCCAGCGCAATCCGGCCCTCCTTGTTGGCGGGCGTATAGGTCATGACCATCAAATCCATGAGCACCATGCTCGGATCGGCAAAGACATAGGGGATTTCGATACCGTGGGCGGCACCCACCATGAAGCTGAGGTCAACCCCCATGATATTGGGTTCCTCATCCCAATCGAAGCGGTAGACATAGATATCGTCGGGCTGATGCAGGCTGATGGCCGCGGCGACTTCATCCACCGAGGTGACCTTCCACATGTCCGAGTAGTACTTCGCGGCGAGCTCGTAGTTCTTGGGCTTGATGACGATGGGAATTGTATCCATCACGCTCAGCGCATAGTCCGGGTCCATCATCAAGAAGAGCTTGTACTCGTCCCGATTGGTGCCGAGCATGATGGGCACCTGATGATACTCGCCGGCCTTGAAGACGGACAGTGGATCTTTGCGCGGAAGTACATAGCCGTCCTGGATACCCGTGGGCATGATGATCATGCCGCCGAACTGGGGCTCGGTGCCGTAGGCCGAAATCAATTTGGCCGCGGGCATGGCGCGCAGATAAGCTTCGATGGCCTCATCCGCCATGGACTCCTGAAGCCGCTTGGCCGCCGGCCGGTCGGCGGCCAGGCCGTCGGCCATGAGTAGGCGATTGACGGTTTCCCGGGAGCTGGTGGGGTAGCCGGGCGCGGCGTCATCCACATAGTTTTCCGCCACGCTCATGGGCTGCCAGTTGCTGTTGCCGGCCACCCATTCGATGACCGGGCTCTGGGCGATGGCGCGGTGGAACAGCCCTGCGCTCAAGGGCGACGCCAACATCGAGAGGGTGTTGAACGCCCCCGCGGATTCCCCGAACAACGTCACCTTGTTTTTATCTCCGCCGAATGCGGCGATGTTCGCTTGCACCCATTCCAAGGCCCGGACGATATCCAGGGTGCCGAAATTGCCCGACCGATCTTCCGGCGTGCCGCCCGCGCGCCGCAGGGCCGGATGGGCAAACCAGCCCAGCGGCCCCAACCTGTAATTGATGGCCACCACGACGACATTGTGTTTCTCGGCCAGCATTTTGCCGTTGTAGGCCGCGCCTTCGCCGATGGAGTTGCCTCCGCCATGCACCCAGAACATCACCGGTTTCTGACCGGCCGTATCCGGCGCCCAGATGTTGAGGTAGAGGCAGTCCTCGCCGCCCATCACCTGGCCGTCATACTCGGCCGGATAGTTGCTCAGCATGTTCACATACTGGGTGCAGGGCTGGCAGGCGGTGGTGGCCATCAGGGTTTTGGCCCAAGGGGATTCGGGTTGCGGCGCTTTCCAGCGCAAGTCCTTGACCGGCGGTTTCGCGAAGGGCACGCCATACCATGCGGCGATGCCGTTTTCTTCGCGCTTGCCGATGAGCGTGCCCGATGCGATGCGCCGGATGGTGTCGCTGCGCATGGCAAAATGCACGTTGCCGACCTTCCGGGTGCTTCTCTTGACCACGGTTTGGGAGGGTGCGCCCGTGTAGCCATCCGGCGGCGTCAGCGTTACTTTAAAAATGCCGCTGGGAACATCCTGGAATTCATACGCGCCTAACCTATTGGTGACGGCCGTTTTTTGAAGGCTGCCGCCGGTCAGCGTCAGACTCACGCGGCGTATGCCGCGACCATCCAGGGTGACTTTGCCCGAGATCGACCCGCTGCCCGTTACCGTTCCGTCATCGGAACCGTCACAGCCCCAAAGCAGAAAAAGGCCGATCCAAAGAATGATTACCCAAAACGACCCTTTCCTGATTCCGAAAAACGTTCCTGCCCGGCCATAACTGCGCGCGTCAGCCATCGGTGTATCCCCCTCTTGTGATGTTTTTCTGGCACAAACTGACACGTCAGTCTAAGTGGCGGCGCACGAAAAATCAACCGTAAAGTTGAGGCAGGGTTCGTTACGAATCGCCCGTGCTCTTCACCGAAGTCTGGATTTTAAGGTTGTACTTCTCGATCTTGGAGTGCAGGGTGGGCCGGGAAAGCCCCAGGATCTTGGCCGCCCGGGAGCGGTTGCCGTCGGTGACATTGAGGGCTTCGGTGATCAGCAGGCTGGCGAAATGATCCATGCAGGCTTCGAAGACGTTGCCGTCGCCTTGGCCTAAAATCTGCTCCCGCACCCATTGGCGGATGACCTCTTCGGTGGACGCATTGCCCTTGGCGCACTGGCGGTTTTCCTGGCCGGTGACCTGGGCGATATCGGCCGTGCTGAT
>JAKAFO010000489.1 GCA_021819735.1 Deltaproteobacteria bacterium | reverse complement strand
CGCTGGCCCTGTGGGGCTCGGGTCCGGGCTATGCCATGGATGCCAACATGCTGCTGGCCTGGCATAAATACGGCGGCGGCAAGGAGCTGCTGGCCAAGATCTACGACTCCATCGGCGCCAACGTGGTGTCGTACGCCTATGGGCCCATGCCCACCCAGCCCCTGGGCTGGTTCAAGAAGCCGGTCAGCAAGGCCGAAGACCTCAAGGGCACGAAGTTCCGTACCGTGGGCATCTCCATCGAAGTGTTCACCGGCCTGGGCGCGGCGGTCAACGCGCTGCCGGGCGGCGAGATCGTGCCGGCCCTGGATCGCGGCCTGCTCGACGGGGCCGAGTTCAATAACGCCTCGTCGGACCGGCTCCTGGGCTTTCCGGATGTGTCCAAGGTGTGCATGCTGCAAAGCTATCACCAGAACTCCGAATCGTTCGAGATCCTGTTCAACAAGGACAAATTCAACGCGCTGCCCGACAAGATGAAGGCCATCATCGACAATGCCGTGGAAGCGGCTTCGGCCGATATGTCCTGGAAGGCCATCGACCGCTACTCCAAGGATTACATCGAGATGCAAACTAAGGACAACGTCAAGTTCTACAAAACGCCGGATGCCATCCTGCAAAAGGAGCTCGAGGTGTACGACGAGGTCGTGGCGAAGAAATCCGCGGAAAATCCCCTGTTCAAGGAGATTGCGGAATCGCAGAAGGCCTTTGCCGCCCGCGCCGTCAGTTGGGACCAGGACACCAATGTCAGCCGGCGCATGGCCTATAACCATTACTTCGGCAAAAAGGCCCCCGCCAAGAAATAGGGCGCGATAGCAACCGCCACCCGGACAGCGGGTCCGGGTGGCTCATTTGGGGCTGATTTCCAATTAGGATCGGATATGCAGAAACTGCTGCTCACCATCGACAAAATCAGCACATTCGTGGGCAAGACCTTTTCCTGGCTGATCGTATTTCTCACCTTCCTGATCACCTTCGAAGTATTTTCGCGCTATGCCCTCGACGCCCCCCATCCGTACGCCTTCGATCTCATGCTCATGATGTATGGCGCCCTGTTCATGATGTCGGGGGCCTACACGCTCTCCAAAAACAGCCATGTGCGCGGCGACGTGCTTTACGGATTTTTCCCGCCGCGGCTTCAGGCCGGCCTCGATCTGACCTTGTACATCGTCTTCTTCCTGCCCGGCGTGGTGGCCCTGTGCTGGGCCGGCTACCACTACGCCGGAGACTCCTGGGCGATCCGCGAGCACTCCAGCATCACCTCCGAAGGCCCGCCGATCTACCCGTTCAAGGCGGTCATTCCCGTGGCCGGGGCCTTCATTTTGTTGCAGGGCATCGTCGAGATCATCCGCTGCATCCTTTGCCTCCAGAAGGGCCGATGGCCCTCGCGCCAGGAGGATGTGGAGGAGGTCGATGTGGACAAGCTCAAGGCCATGGTGAACGTCAAGGACGAGGATATCGCCAAGCTCGACGCGCTGGTGACGACCGGGAAAGGGAGCGACACGTGAGAAAGGAAGTCTGGTTCGGACTCTCGATCATGGCCCTGGTGGTGATCGGGGTGTTCTGGATGCTGCCCGCGCCCTCCCAGATGACCAACGGCCATCTGGGCCTGCTGATGCTGGCCATGATCGTGGTGGCCATCATGCTGGGTTTCCCCACGGCGTTTACGCTGATGGGCATGGGCACGATGTTCACCTTCTTCTTTTACTACAGCCAGAATCCGGGCCTGGCGTTGGTCCGTACCCTGGACCTGATGGTCCAGCGCGCCTTTGCGGTGATGAACAACGACGTGTTGATCTCGGTGCCCCTGTTCGTGTTCATGGGCTACCTGGTCGAGCGCGCCAACCTCATCGAAAAGCTGTTCAAGAGCCTGCACCTGGCTACCACGCGGATTCCCGGCTCCCTGGCCGTGGCCACGATCATCACCTGTGCGGTCTTTGCCACGGCCACCGGCATCATCGGCGCCGTGGTGACCCTGATGGGCCTGCTGGCCTTCCCGGCCATGCTCAAGGCCGGCTACAATGTCCGCCTGGCGGCCGGTGCGGTCACCGCGGGCGGAACGCTGGGCATCCTGATCCCGCCATCGGTGCTGCTGATCCTGTACGGCGCCACCGCGGGCGTGTCGGTGGTTCAACTGTATGCCGGCGCGTTTTTCCCCGGCATCATGCTGGCGGGGATGTATGTCGCTTACGTCATCGTCCTGTCCAAAATCAAACCCAGCCTCGCACCGCCCCTTTCCGAGCAGGACCGGCGCGTGGAACTGCCCGCTTTCGCCCAGGCGATCATTCGGACCCGCGGCACCAATGTTCTGGCCGGGCTGATCGGGACGCTCAAGGGCCGGCGTAACGCCGACGTGCCCCTGGTGACGCTGGTGCGGCACTTGTTCATCGCCCTGTTGCCGGCCCTGGCGGCCGCCCTGCTCATGGGGGCGATCTACCTTGGCGTAACGGTTCCGCAAGAGGCGGTTTCCGAGGAGTTGGTGGCCATGGGGTCGGCCGCCTTGGGCGGGGCCGAAGAGCAACCCGTTTATAGCGGGGGTTTGCAGGAGCCGGAACAGACCGACGAACCCGCGCCGCCCGAGGCGTTGAACGCGCCGCAGGCCACGCCCGAAGCCGAGGTCGCGAGTCCCCAAGCCCCGGCCGCGACGGAGCGCGAACCCGCGCCAACCGCTTATTGGATCGCCCTGGGCATCGTTGCGGCGGCCCTGGCGCTCTTCTATGCGATCTTTACTTTCGTGCGGCTCGAAATCTTCAAGATGTTGCTCGGCTCGTTCTTCCCGCTGGCCATGTTGATCCTGGGGGTCCTGGGAACGATCGTGGCCGGCCTGGCCACGCCCACCGAGGCCGCGGCCATGGGATCGTTCGGCGGGTTCGTGCTGGCGGCGGCCTACCGGCAGCTCAACTTCCAGATGGTCAAGGAGTCGGTGTTTCTCACCGCCAAGACCAGCGCCA
>JAKAFO010000145.1 GCA_021819735.1 Deltaproteobacteria bacterium | reverse complement strand
ATGTGAAAAGTGCCATTTGAGCTGAAGCTGAATTGAAGGAGGATGCAGTGACGCACGCGGCAAAACCCTGGTTGCGATTCTATGGCGATGTGCCCCAATCCATCGATTATCCCCGAACCACCCTTTACGAAGCCGTGGCCGAAACGGTCGGCAAGTATCCCGACGACCCGGCCTACGATTTCATGGGCTTCACCTCCACCTACCGCCGTTTTTTAGACGAGATCGACCGCTGCGCCGATGCCCTGGCCGGCCTGGGCCTGGCCAAGGGCGACCGCGTCACCATCGCCATGCCCACCACGCCCCAGGGCATCATCTGTTTTTACGCGGTCAACAAGCTGGGCGCCGTGGCCAGCATGATCCATCCGCTCTCCACCGGCTCGGAGATCGAGTTCTATCTCAATCTGAGCCAGAGCAAACTGGCCCTGACCCTCAATGCCTTCTACGGCAAATTCAAGGAGGCCATGGCGCGCACCGGCGTCCAGCGCCTGATTCTGGCCGAGATTCCCGACTACCTGCCGTGGCTCAAGGGCATCGCCTTCCAGGTGCTCAAGGGCCGCAAGATCCCCAAGGTGCCGCCCGATGCGCAGGTGGTCTGGTGGCGCGATCTGATGAAGATGGCCGCCCCCCAGGCGCCCCGGGCCAACATGGACACCCACGACCTGGCCGTAATCCTTTACAGCGGCGGGACCACCGGCAAGCCCAAGGGCATCATGCTCTCCAACGCCAATTTTATCGCCGAGGGCATGCAGTGCGCCCACTGGGTGGGCATGCACAAGGACAGTTCGATCCTGGCCATCCTGCCCATCTTCCACGGCTTCGGCCTGGGCGTGTGCGTCAATGCGGCCTTCATGGGCGGCGGCAAAACCATCCTGGTGCCCACCTTTACGCCCGATGAGGTGGCCAAGCTGATCAAGAGCAAGCGGCCTTCGTTCGTGGTGGGGGTGCCCACCCTGTTCGATGCCCTGAGCCGGCACGAAGGTTTCCAGCGCACGGACCTGAGCTGCCTCAAGGCCGCCTTCTGCGGGGCCGACACCCTGCCCCGGGTGGTCAAGGAGCGCTTCGAGGAGGTGGTCCGGCGCCAGGGCGGCCGCGTAAAGCTCCTGGAGGGCTACGGCCTGACCGAGGCGGTCACCGGCATCATGGCCACGCCAATCAACGAATACCGCGAAGGCAGCATCGGCGTGCCTTTTCCCGACATGCTGGCCAAGGTCGTACGCCTGGGCACCCTGGAAGAGGCCAGCGTGGGCGAAGAGGGCGAGATCTGCATCAGCGGTCCGGCGGTCATGCTGGGCTACCTGGGCCAGCCCGAAGAGACCGCCAAAACCTTGCGCGCCCACGCCGACGGTCGCACCTGGCTGCACACCGGCGACATCGGAACGATGGACGGCGACGGCTTTTTCTACTTCAAGCTGCGCCACAAGCGCATGATCAAATCTTCGGGCATGAATGTCTACCCGGCCCAGGTGGAAGAACAACTCTACCGCCATCCCGAGGTCTCCGAGGCCTGCGTCGTCGGCGTGCCCGACGAGGCCCAGATCGAGCGGGTCAAGGCCTTCGTGGTGCTCAAGGACAAAAGCAAGGCCGGTCCGGCGATGGAGAAGCAATTGATCGACCACTGCCAGAAGGATCTGATCAAGTGGAGCTGCCCCCGGCAGATCGAGTTCCGGGATGCCCTGCCGCTGACCCTGGTGGGCAAGGTGGCATACAAGGTGTTGCAGGATGAAGAGATCGCGAAGATGAAAAAGTAGGAAAAGTGGAAAGTTGAGCTATTCTGTCTTCGATAAGGAGCGTGTTTCATGGATTACTTTCAGCGTTTTCGCGAGATCGGCGCGAATCCGAATGCATATGCCGAAAACTGGAAAAGCAAAACCGGCGCAAAAGTCGTCGGCAACCTGTGTTCGTACACACCCATTGAATTGATCGCCGCGGCCGGGGCCCTGCCGTACCGCATCCTGAGCAGCGGCGCGCAGATCTCCCGGGCCGACAGCTATCTGCAATCTTACTGCTGCGGCCTGGCCCGCGGCGTTCTGGAAGATGCCCTGGCCGGCCGCCTGGCCTTCCTGGAGGGCGCGGTGTTTCCCCACACCTGCGATACCATCCAGCGCCTTTCGGACATCTGGCGCATGAACGTCGGCGGCTTTCACGCCGACATCATCCTGCCGGTCAAGCTGGACACCGAGAGCGCCGCCGAATACATGCTGGCCGTGCTGCGCAAGTTCAAGGCCGATCTGGAAGCCGGGCTGGGTGCGACCATTTCGGACGCCGCGCTGGGCGACGCCATCCGCGTCTGCAACCGCTGCCGCCGCGGACTGGAACGGCTCTATGCCTTGCGTCGGCGCCATCCCGAAGCCATCGCCGGCAGCGACCTGCATGCCGTGTTCCGGGCGGCCCTGGTGATGGCGCGTGGTGAGCTGGCCGAGGCCCTGGAGCAGTTGGCCGATCGTTTGGAAGCCCAGGCCCCCCCGGCCGCCGCCAAAACCAAGCGCCTGGTCTTGAGCGGCGGTTTGTGCAGCATGCCCGACATCTACCAGGTGGTGGAAGCCTCGGGCGCCCGGGTGGTGTGGGACGATTTCTGCACCGGCGGCCGCTACTTCGAGGGCCTGGTCGACGAAAGCGGCGATCCCCTGGCGGCCATCGCCCAGCGCTACCGGCAACGGGTGGTGTGCCCGGCCAAGCACGCCGGCATCCATAACCGCGGGCAATATCTGCTGGACAAGGTCAAGGCCTACCAGGCCGACGGCGTGATCTTTCTGCTGCTCAAGTTCTGCGATCCGCACGGTTTTGACTACCCGTACATGAAGGCCATGCTGGATGCGGAAAATATTCCGAGCATGCTCTTTGAGATCGAGGACCAGATCTCTTCCGAAGGCCAGTTGCGCACGCGCTGCGAGGCATTCCTGGAGATGTTGTAGGCGCGGGTTTGAAATCCGCACCCCTGTGATATTTGCGTTCCCGCGCCCCAGCGCCGGAACGTTTTAAGGAGAATTTCATGGCACCGTCCGAAAAAATCGTCGATCCCGATAAGGAACGCCGCAAGATCAAGTCCGACAAGCGCATGCGCGACATCATGGCGGCCTACTACATGGAAGCCAAGACCCCCAGGGAGCAACGCGGCAAGAAAATCGCCTGGATCACCAGCGGCGGTCCGGTGGAGCCGCTGCACGTCATGGACGTGATCCCCATCTACCCGGAGAACTACGGCGCCATGATCGGCGCCAGCAAGATGGGCGTGGATCTGTGCGAAAAAGCCGAAGAGCTGGGCTATGCCCGGGACCTGTGCTCCTACGCCCGGGCCGACATCGCCAGCGCCACGGTCAATGGCGGACCGATCGGCGGTCTGCCCGAACCGGACATGCTGGTGTGCTGCAACAATATCTGCGGCACGGTGCTCAAGTGGTACGAGGTCCAGGCGCGCTACTACAACGTACCGCTCTTCATCCTCGACACCCCCATCACCCACACCACCTTCGACGACGACATGCGGCGCTACGTCACCCGGCAGTCCGAAGAGTATATTCACTTCCTGGAAAAGGCCTGCGGCCGGCCCTTCGACTACGACCGCATGGCCCAGGTGGGCGCGCTCTCCATCCGCGCCCAGGAGCTGTGGCAGGCAATCCTGGACACCACCATCAACCGCCCCTCGCCCATGACCTGCTTCGATGCCTTCTTCCACCTGGCCATGATCGTCACCTTGCGCGGCACCCAAACCTGCGTGGACTACTACGAGTCGCTGCTGGCCGAGATGAAAGATCGCGTGGCCCAGGGCATCGGCATGCTGCCCGTGGAGAAGTATCGCCTGGTGTGGGACAATCTGCCCATCTGGTACCGGTTGCGTTGGCTCTCCAACAAATTCATGGAGCGTTCGGCCTGCCTGGTGGCCGACACCTACACCTCGGGCTGGGTCAGTTGGATGCCCCCGGAGAACACCACCGATTTCCTGGGCTTCATGGGCGAGAGCTACTCGCGCATCTTTCTCAACAGCGGCACGGACCTCATGGCCGAAAACATCATCAAGATGGTCAAGAAGTACGATGCCGACGGCGTGGTCTTCCACTCCAACCGGAGCTGCAAGCCGTACTCGTTCGGCCAGTACGACATCCAGAAGATCGTAAGAAAGAAGCTGGGCATCCCCACCCTGATGATCGAAGCCGACATGGTGGACGAGCGCAGCTTCTCGGAAAGCCAGATCGAGACGCGCATCGATGCGTTCATCGAGATGTTGAAGAAATAATAGTAGAAAGTGGAAAGTTTGGGGATATGATTACTGCCGGTATCGATGTGGGTTCCATTTCCGCCAAGGCGGTCCTGTTTCAAAATAGCAACGTCATGGCATCGCAAGTGATCCTGACCGGTTACAACTCCCAGAACGCGGGGCGGCAGGTGTTCGACCTGGTCCTGAAGCAGGCCGGCCTGGAGGCCGGGCAGGTGGGCAAGATCGTGGCCACCGGTTACGGCCGCAACAGCATCGCCTTTGCCCACAAGGCGGTCACCGAAATCACCTGCCATGCGGCCGGGGCCTATTTCCTCGACCGCCGCACCCGCACGATCATCGACATCGGCGGCCAGGACAGCAAGGCCATTGCCCTGGACGACACGGGCAAGGTCAAGGATTTCGCCATGAACGACAAGTGCGCGGCCGGCACCGGGCGTTTCCTGGAAGTGATGGCCCGCGCCCTGGAAGTCGATCTGGACGCCTTCGGCGCCATGTCCCTGACCGCCGACCAGGCCGCCGCCATCAGCAGCTTGTGCACCGTGTTCGCCGAGTCGGAAGTCATTTCGCTCATCGCGCGCGGCGAGAAGCGCGCCAACATCATCGCCGGCATCCATGCCTCCATTGCTTCGCGGGTGGTCTCGATGGCCAAGCGCATCGGCGTACGCGCCCCCATCATGATGACCGGCGGCGTTTCCAAGAACATCGGCGTGGTCAAAGCCCTGGAAGAAAAACTGAGCGCCAACTTGATCGTCTCGGACCAGGCCCAGGTGACCGGGGCGCTGGGGGCGGCGATCATCGCGGCGGGTTTGTAGGCGTTCGCTCTTATGCCCTACTTCAAAACCATCGACGGTTGCAGTCTTTACTACGAGCTGATCGGCGAGGGCGCCGGCAAGCCGGTCATCACCTTCGTCAACGGCACCTTGCAGACCACGGTCTACTGGAAGATCGCGGCCAAGGCCCTGGCCGGGCCGTTCCGGCTGCTGGTCTACGATGCCCGGGGCCAGGGGGAGAGCGATCTGGGCGCAACGCCCCTCTCTCTGGCCCTGCACGCCGCGGATCTGAAGGGGCTGCTCAACGAGTTGGGCATCCACCAGAGCGCCGTGGTGGGCATCAGCCATGGCGCGCGGGTGGCCCTGGCTCTGGCCGATCAGAGCCCGGACCTGATCACGCGCTTGGTGCTGGGCAGCATCTCCACCCGGGCCACCTTCCGGGCCAAGATGATCGTGCGCGCCTGGCATGAAATTCTGCAACGCCACAGCCTGGACGCCATGGTCTGGGCGGCCCTGCCGCATGTCTTCGGCCGCGCCTATCTGAAAGCCAACGAACCGCAATTGGAGCGCATCGTCAAGACCATCGTGCGGCGCAACAAGACCGAAGGCCTGCGCGCCCACATGGAAGCGCTGCAGCACTACCCGCCCCTGGGCGCCACGCTCAAGGCCTTGCCTTTCCTCGTCCTGGTGGTGACCGGCGAGGACGATCCCCTGGTGACCCGCGAGGGGGCCGAAGAGATCGCCCGCATCTGCGGCGGCCGCCACGTGGAACTCAAGGGCATCGGCCATTCGCTTTCGGCCGAAGCACCCCGGCAATTCATCGATATTGTCAGCGACTTTCTGTCCGGTGCCTGAGCGTCGGGCTATGTTGCCTTTTTACCCACCGTTTCGAATTCGCGCGGATGACATGGGTAGAATATACCCAGGTTTTGACCCGTCCAGGGCCGCCGAAAGCATCCATATCGAGCTGCACGTATTCCGAATGCCATATTATTCCAGTTCGATAAACCGGTATCCGGGTGTCTCTCTGTCCTTTGGCATGGGCCTTGCCATAGTTGACTGCCAAAGATGACAGGTTATTGTTTTGGAGCGTTTAAATTGAAAGGAGACAAAGCGATGCAAACCAAAAAATTACGAGGAATGTTGATTTTGGGTACTGTCTTGCTGCTGGTGGCCGGCCCTGTGGTGGCCATGGCCGGACCCAGAGGCGGCGGGTATGGCGGTTACGGCATGGGTGACTCGGATTGCCCCATGATGGGCCAAGGCGCCGGACAAGGCATGGGCCCAGGCATGATGGGCCATGGGCGCAACCAGGGTGGCAGAGGGCCGGAACTCACCCAGGAGCAGCAGGACAAGCTGGATGCGGCCCGGGAGAAGTTCTGGACGGAAAACCGCAAACTGAGCCGCGACATCGAGTACAAGCAAGATGACTTGTACGACGAGTTGGCCAAAGAAACCCCAGACGAAGGTAAGGTGCTGGCGCTGCAAAAAGAGTTGTCCAAACTGGAGAGCGAGTTCGACCAGAAACTCATCCAGCACAAGTTGGAAATGCGCAAGATCGCCCCTGAGCTTTTCCGTGGCCGGGGATACGGTCGGATAAATGGACCAGGCGCCGGGTATTGTTGGCGTTAGAGAAAAACCGCGAATCGAGCACTCGCCGGAGGCCGTTACTGCCTCCGGCGAATGACCTTTATGACTAATTTCATCGATCCGGGATAGTAGCGAGGAATTCGTGAGTGCGTTTTCGTTGCTTATTGTAGTGCCGGCGGGGGTTGTCGGACTGAAAAGGATCGTTTATGCCCGAGCAAACCATATCTCTGCCCTTGACGGGCATGAGCTGCGCCAACTGCGCGGTGAACGTCCAGCGCGGTCTGTCTAAACTGGAAGGGGTCCGCAGGGCCGAGGTGAATTTTGCCGCCGAGCAGGCCACGGTGACCTTCGATCCGGCCCGGCACAGCGTGGCCGATCTGGTGGCCCAGGTGGAAAAAGGCGGCTACGGTGTGCCCCTGGCCCGGGTGGAGCTGCCCATCACCGGCATGACCTGCGCCAACTGCGCGGCCACGGTGTCGCGCACGCTCAATAAAAAGGTACCCGGCGTGGTTTCGGCCGATGTCAATTTCGCCACCGAGCGCGCTTCCATCTCCTATCTGTCCAACACCCTGAGCATCGAGGAGATCGTGGCGGCCGTGGAACGCGCCGGTTACGGCGCCATCGCCCCCAGCGACACCGACGGCGGTGAAGATGCCGAACAGGCCGCCCGCAGCGCCGAAATACATGATCAGACCCGCAAGTTCATCGTGGGCGCCGTCTTCGCCCTGCCGCTCTTCGGGCTGAGCATGTCCCGGGACCTCGGCCTGCTGGGGGCCTGGAGCCACGGTGGCTGGGTCAACTGGCTCTTCTTCCTGATGGCCACCCCGGTGCAGTTCTACACCGGCTGGGATTACTACGTGGGCGGCTACAAGAGCCTGCGCAACCGCGGCGCCAACATGGATGTGCTCGTGGCCCTGGGGTCGTCGGTGGCCTACTTCTACTCCCTGGCCGTGCTGCTGGCGCCGGTGCTCGGTCAGCATGTGTACTTCGAGACCAGCGCCGTGATCATCACCCTCATCAAGCTGGGCAAGATGCTCGAATCGCGCACCAAGGGCAAGACCGGCGGCGCCATCCGCAAATTGATGGGCCTTACACCCAAGACGGCGACCATCATCGAAGAGGGCGTGGAGCGCGAGGTGCCGTTGACCCAGGTGCGGCGCGAGGCGCTGGTGGTGGTCCGGCCCGGCGAACGCATCGCCGTGGACGGCGTGGTGCTCGAAGGCGCCTCGGCCGTGGACGAATCCATGCTCAGCGGCGAACCGATCCCGGTGGACAAGCAGCCGGGCGACACCGTGGCCGCCGGCACGATCAACGGCCAGGGGCGGCTCAAGTTCCGGGCCACGCGGGTCGGCCGCGAGACAGCCCTGGCCCAGATCATCCGCCTGGTGCAGACGGCCCAGGGCAGCAAGGCCCCCATTCAGGCCCTGGCCGACCGGGTGGCCGCCGTCTTCGTGCCGGCGGTCATGGCCATCGCCGTCGTTACCTTCGTCATCTGGTGGGCCGTCAGCGGGGATGCCATCGAAGCCATGATCCGGCTGGTGGCCGTGCTGGTGATCGCCTGTCCGTGTGCCCTGGGCCTGGCCACCCCCACGGCCATCATGGCCGGCACGGGCAAAGGCGCGGAACACGGGATCTTGTTCAAAAAAGCCGAAGCCCTGGAAGGGGCCACCCGCCTGGAAGCCATCGTCCTGGACAAAACCGGCACCATCACGGCCGGTAAGCCGGCGGTGGTGGATGTGCTGGCCCTGGGCGGCATCGCCGCCAAAATCGATGAGGTCCTGCGCTGGGCCGCCTCGGCCGAACTGGGCTCCGAGCACCCCCTGGGCAAAGCCATCGTCAAAGCGGCCCGGGAAAAAAATCTGAACCTGAGCGATCCCACCGAATTCGCGGCCCAGGGCGGCTGGGGCGTGACGGCCGTGGTAGACGGCCGACCCGTGGCCGTGGGCAAACCCCAATGGTTCGCCGAAGCCCTGGCGGCCGACCCCCAACTATCCGGCGCCGTCGAGCGGCGCCAGGCCCAGGGCCATACCGTGATGGTGCTCGCATTGGACAAACAGCCCGCCGGCCTGATCGCCGTGGCCGACACGCTCAAGCCCGAATCGCGCGATGCGGTGACCGCCCTGCGGCGTCAGCATCTCAAGGTGGTCATGCTGACCGGTGACAATCTCCAGACCGCCCAGGCCATCGCGGCCCAGGTGGGCATCGACGAAGTCTTTGCCGAAGTGCGTCCCGAAGAGAAGGCGGCCAAGGTCCAAATGCTTCAGTCCCAGGGCTTCAAGGTGGGCATGGTGGGCGACGGCATCAACGACGCCCCGGCCCTGGCCCAGGCCGACGTGGGCCTGGCCATCGGCACCGGCACCGACGTGGCCATCGAAACCGCCGACGTCATCCTGGCCGGCGGCCGCCTCACCGGCATTCCCCGGGCCATCGAGGTCAGCCGCCGCACCATGGCCACCATCCGCCAGAATCTCTTCCTGGCCTTTGTCTACAACGTGGTCCTCATCCCCGTGGCCGCCGGCGCCCTGGCGCCCGTCGAAGCCGCCCCCATGTTCCTGCGCCACCTGCACCCCATCCTGGCCGCCCTGGCCATGGCCATGAGCAGTATTTCGGTGGTGTCCAACAGCCTGCGGCTCTACCGCGCCAAGATCACCTGAATTTTTTTGGGCGCACCAGTCACAGCCGGAAGATTCCAAATGCATTGTTGCAGCAAAAAGCTTTAAAGGCTAAATTCAGAGCCTGGGGTCTTAAGCACTATGGACGACGAATGTTGACCACGGGGAGGTGAGCGAAATGAAAGCGCGAATTGACATATCCAGCGAGCACATCGCCGCTTTCTGCCGACGCTGGAACATCGATGAACTGGCCCTTTTCGGATCTGTGCTGGGGGGTAATTTCAGACCTGAAAGCGATGTGGACGTTCTGGTCCGGTTTCACCCCGATGCCCGGCCCACCTTGTTCGATATGGTTCGAATGCAGAATGATTTGCAGGGGATCTTGGGTCGTAAGGTCGATCTGGTAAGCCGCCGGGCCATTGAAAGCAGCACCAACCCCATCCGAAGAAAAGCGATTCTGGAATCCGCTGAGGTGGTTTATGCAGCGTGACCAGGCTTATCTACTGGACATTTTGAAGGCCGCGGAACTTGCCTTGGCCTATGTGAAAGGTGTCTCGGAAGAGAAATTTATCACAGATACCCAACTTCAAGATTCGGTGATACGGCGAATTGAAATTTTGGGAGAGGCCGCAAGGCGAATTTCGCCTGAAACCCAAGCGGCCCATCCCAACATCCCGTGGCGTGAAATGATCGGCATGCGAAATATGATGATCCACGATTATGACGATGTTGACTTGCATGTTGTATGGCAAACGGTTCAGCAAGACCTGCCTCACTTGATAGCGGAGATCAAACCGCTTGTATCGATTATTTAAGCTGGTGATTCCAGCGCTTCAAGCCGGGGTCCTGGCGGCAAACATCCACCGACTGTGCGCGGGTGTTTTTAATCTCCAGGATGCGATTCGACCGGTGGCTCACCTTGACCTCCATGCATACGCAACCATACTCGTCGTCGGCTTTGGTCTTGATCTTTTGGTTTGGCGCGAAATCAGGCCGATCCCATTCACCAGGCATTTTGTAGCCCCATTTTTCAGCGATGTCCCATTTGCCTTCGCGACCATACAAAGAAATACTTGATGACATTGAATCGGAGAACCAGCCGCAACGGGTTTCAAACTTGGGAGGGAGTGAAGATTTCCAATCCTCGCGTTGTGAATTGGGCACCACGCGCCACTTGGCGCGCTCCTGGGCCGTGTAGCGCTTCCATTTTTCGATCGGTAGCGCTTCCTCCGGACGACAAAAGATCTTGGCCCTGAATTCGGATACCTTGGGGAGAGCCCCACTGACATCATAGACAGTGTAAAGCCCGCAACTTAAAACCGAACTATGCGGATCGAAAAGGATTACTTTCGGTGTAATTTCTTTGGGAATCAGAGTAATCCCGTATGCCAGTGAATCCATGAAACGTACAAACTCCCCCTTGGGGTCCCTTTTTGGAGCTTCCAAATCCATACTGCCCCCGCTTTCGGCAGGGTAATAAGCATACTGTTCCAAGGCCAATAACTGGCTCTCGATGGACTCTTCCGTTGCCGTTACCTTGTAGTAGAAATGCTCGCTGTGGCGCATTCCCTTGGCGCATTCGACGTCCACGATGAATTCATTCTTGCCGATGGGATAGGTTGAAATCAGACCATACTCCCCATCATTCGATTCGGTTACGAAACTGGCCCGTGCATCGCACTCGTCGGGCCATTTCAAAACCGATTTCCAAAGCAGGCGGTCTCTGGCGGACAAGTGCGGATGAAACGGATCGGCGGTTTCCATGCGCAGCCCTTCCGGTCTTTCGGTGACTTGAACTTCTCGTGCCCACAGGTACTGGGGGCAGCAGAGGATCAACAGAAACATCAAGATTTTGATAAAGCAGGGCACAAACCAGAATCTCATGGGGCTCATCCTTTCGAAGGATTAAAGCGTCTGGCCACGCTATTTCACGCATAGGCGCAGCAACATCTCCGTTCTGGTCGCGATTTGCGCAATTTCCATATCGCAGTTGCTACCATTAATAATCTGCCGGGCCAGCTTATAATTGCAATGCTTTCCATTGATATGCGTGCTCAATGAATGACCGGTATATGAACCATTGCGCATGCCGTAGGATGCCGCAAAATACGCGATGGCCGGTTCATAGGCCCGGTCGGGATTGATATAAAGCGCATCGCCGATTCCATAGGCTTTACCGATGGCTTTGTAATTTCTATCATGGGTCAACTGGACATATCCGCGACCATAATACTCATTTTGATAAGTGGCATTGACCGGCCCGCGGCAACCGATAGTATCCTTGACCGGGATTGCTGTTGCGTACCCAGGTATTTGCTTCGGTAATATCTCTTTGGCGGCTGCCTTGAATGAACATGAGGTCTCCTTGTGCGCCGTCGCCAGCATATACGCCGCCCAGCGGATATCCTGGATGTCGGGGTCGGTTTGCAGGAAGTTGAAAAAGACCAGCAGCTCTTCGCTCTTGGTGACGGTGAGCCCCAGCCCTTTTTGCTTGATGTAGAACTTGCGGAAACGCTGGGGATTGACTTTGGGCAGCAATCCCATGTCGCCCGGTGCCGGACCGAAGAGCAGTTCCTTGATCCCGATTAGGGGGATTGGTCTTGGCAACGATCTCGGCCCAGGTGCGGCCGCCGGGGTCGATGCGGCCGTCTGCCGCTTTTGGTCCCAGGGCCGAGTTCTGGACCTCCTCGATCAGGGCCTGGTTGCATTCGCCGTCGATGGCGATGGTGGGGGTGATGACCCGGCTGGATCATCTTTTGACCGGGATGATTCGGGTGAAATAGTCGATCAAAAGCTTTTGTACGACGGCCACGTCAATGGGATAGTTGCGGCCGGCCAGCCCCACCGAGCCTTCAACGGTTACCGCCAATGGACGCCTCCTTATTGCATAGCTCATTTCCAAGGGGGGCCAGGGATATGTCCATCCCATGTCCCTATTTCAACAATCAAGCATGTTTTCGTGAAGGCGGCTAAACGCTCAGGCAGGCGGAGAACTCGTATCGGGAAGCAGAAGTAATGGAATCTTTCCGGTTTGTCAAAAAGAAAGCCGGAGAGGAGCGTCGCATGCCCCGCGGTCTGCTGGTATACCTTTAAAACGATTGACAAAACATGAGGTGCTGGGATTATAGTCGGTTTATTCGCAACCGGCCGTGCGTTTTAAGGATGGAAGCGCCTATGGTTCAACGTTTTTCACGCCGTTCATTTCTTGCCTGG
>JAKAFO010000144.1 GCA_021819735.1 Deltaproteobacteria bacterium | reverse complement strand
ACATGTAGAGCGTTTTGATGCCCGGCCGCAGGTTCCGGATCGACTGGCTCAGCCCATTGCCGTTCATGCCGGGCATCACCACATCGGTCATCAGCAGGTCGATGGCGCCCGGATGGCTCCGGGCCAATTCCAGGGCGATGTGCGGCGAGCCAGCCGCGAGCACCGTGTAGCCGTACTGTTTCAGAATCGACTGGCCCAGGGATAGAATTCCCGCTTCATCCTCCACCAGCAGCACGGTTTCGGTGCCCCCCGCCGGTTCGCGTTCCATCTCCACGGACGCATGCTGTTCAGCCGCCTGGGCCCGGGGCAGGTAGATCTTGAAGGTCGCGCCCTGGCCCGGCGCGCTGGACACGTGAATGAAGCCGTTGTTCTGGGAGACGATCCCGTAAACGGTGGCCAGCCCCAACCCCGTGCCTTTGCCGGTTTCCTTGGTGGTGAAAAAGGGTTCGAACAGGTGGTCCAGCGTCGCCGGGTCCATGCCGCAACCCGTGTCGCTCACCACCAGCCGCACAAATTCGCCGCAAATCAAATCCGCGCGGCACTCGCCATCGGTTTCATCCAAAAAGATATTGGCCGTTTCGATGGTCAACTGCCCCTGGCCGGCAATGGCATCCCGGGCATTGACCGCCAGGTTGGCTAGAATCTGGTCCACCTGGGCCGGATCGATCAGGACCGGCCACAAGTTGGCGCCCGGTTTCCACACCAGGGCCACATCTTCGCCGATGATGCGCTGGAGCATCTTGAGCATGCCGGCCATGGTTTCGTTCAGATCGAGCACTTTGGGCTGGATGGTCTGTTTGCGGGCAAAGGCCAGCAGTTGACGCGTCAGATCGGCCGAGCGCCGGCCGGCCGCCAGAATTTCGGACAGGTCGGCATGCAGCGGATCGGCGGGATCGACCCGCCCCAAGCCCATCTCCGCGTAGCCGATGATCAGGGCCAGCATGTTGTTGAAGTCGTGGGCCACCCCGCCCGCCAGGCGCCCGATGGACTCCATCTTCTGGGCCTGGAGCAACTGGTCTTGCAGCTTGCGGTTGCGCGCCTCGGACTGCTTGCGGTCGGTAATGTCGTGCACGATGGAGTGCAGAAAGGTGCCGCCCTTGATGCTGATGCGGCTGCTGAACACCTCCACGTCCCGGACCGATCCGTCGGCGCGCCGGTGTCGAAATTCGAAACAGGTCTGATTGAGCGCCTGGGCCTTTCTCATCTCCTGGACGATTTCTTGGAGGGACAGGGTGTTGATCTGCTCGATGTTCATGCCCCGCAATGCTTCCCGCGACCACCCATAGTAAGCCGCGGCAGCCTGATTGGCATCCACGATGGCGCCGGTATCGGGGGAGATGATCATCTTCACCGCGGCGTGCTCTTCGAACAAGCGCCGATAATCCTCTTCGCTCTGGCGCAAGGCGGCCATGGAACGGGCGCCGGCCTCCTGGTCGGAGAGGATCTTGCCGGCCAGGATGGTGGCCAGCGGGTAGAGCAGGATCACGGGCAACCCGATGCGCCGGACCACCGACCAGGCGATCTCGGCCGGCAGCACAAACATCAGGGCCACCATGGCCAGGTGCACGACCCCGCCGAAGCAGTAGAGATACCAGGCCGTGGGCGGGTTCTGGGCGCCCTTGAGGCGGTAATGGGCCAGCAGGCCGATGGCCAGGGAGGAAAGGATCACCAGCACGCCCATGATTGCGCCCACGCCGCCCATTGCGATCCGGCACGCCAGGGCCAGGGGTCCGGCCACCGCCGCGGCCCAGGGGCCGAAATAGAGCGCCACCAGGCTGAGCAGCACCGACCGGCCGTCGAAGATCAGGCCGCCGCCCATGTCCAGGGGCCGCAACATGCCGATCACCGCCGCCCCGCCGAAAAGCAGCCCCTGGAGCACGACCCCCAGCCGGGTTTGCTTGGGCCAGCGCTGGACAATGAAGCCGGAGACCACGCTGAGGGCCACCAACAACGCCAAATTGAGAATTAGATTGAGATAGACCACAGTCTCGCTTTCACCGGGGTTGCTTGGCCTGGATTTCTTCCGGTTCCGGCCGGCTCATTCCTCGGTTTCCGATTTTCTTTTCGTCCACCACGCGCCGGATCGTATCGGCCAGTTCCGCGGCCACCACCGGTTTCATGAGGTAACCGGCTATTCCAAACGAGTCGCATATGGCTTTATCGAGCTGCTCGCTGAAACCGGTACAGATGATGACCGGAACGTCCGGTCGCAGCGTCCTGACCGCCGCGGCCAGTTGGATGCCGGTCATGTTGGGCATGGTCATGTCCGTGAGCAGCAGGTCGAAATCGTCTGGATGGGCCTTGAAGGCCGCCAGGGCCTCGACGCTGGAGGTGCGCACGGTCACCTGGTAACCCAGGCGGCGCAGCGTCTGCTGCTCCATGCGCACGATGGCCTCCTCGTCATCGACCAGCAGAATCCGTTCCGTGCCGCCGCGCACATGTTCGGCGGCCGCGGGCGCTTCTTTGATAACCTTCTTTTCCACCAGGGGCAGATAGACATGCACCTCGGTTCCCAAGCCCGGCTCGCTGTCGATCCGCACTTCGCCGTGGTAGCTGGCCACGATGCCGTGCACCACGGAAAGTCCCAGGCCCGTGCCCTTGCCGTCGCTCTTGGTGGTGAAATAGGGGTCGAAGACCCGGGCGAGGATTTCCTTGGTCATGCCCACCCCCGTGTCCGCCACGCGCAGGTGGGCGTAGTGACCGGCGGCCGGGCCGTCGGGCAGGGCCGGATCGGATTCGAGGCGCACGGCTTCGAGCAGGATGCTGAGCACGCCGCCCTTTTCTTCCATGGCGTGATAGGCGTTGGTGGCCAGGTTCATGACGATCTGGTGGACGTGGGTGGGGTCGGCGATCACCAGGGGGCACTCCCCATCGATCTGCTGCTCGATGCCGATGGTGGTGGGAATGGTGGCGCGCAGCAGCTTGATGGCCTCCTTGACGATGGATTGCAGCCGGATGGGTTTGTCCTTGCGCTCGGCCTTGCGGCTGAAGGCCAGGATCTGCTGCACCAACTCCCTGGAGCGGAAGGCAGCGTGCAGGATTTCGTTGACGTTCTCTTGCAGCGGGCTGTCGGGCGGCAGGTCCTCTTTGAGCATCTCGGCAAAACCCACCAGGGGGAAAAGCATATTGTTGAAATCGTGGGCGATGCCGCCGGCCAGGGTGCCGATAGCCTCCATCTTCTGGGCTTGCTGCAGCCGCTCCTCCAGCTTGGCCATATCGCTCTGGGCGCGCCGCTGGGCCGTGATGTCCTGGAAGATGCAGTGGGTCTGTTGGAAATGGGCCTCGGCGTCATGGCCGATCTTGCCGGTAAACGAGGCGAGCACGATCTCGCCGTTCTTTTTGAGCATTTCGAATTCCACGCCCATGACCTCGCCCAGAGCCTTGAACCTGGGAAACTGGGCCTTGAAATGCTCACGTCCCTCGGGAAGGATGAATTCGCTGAAATTGCGGCCGATCACCTCCTCGCGACCATAGCCCAGGGTGGCGAGCCAGGCCGGGTTGACTTCGAGAAAGTTGCCCTCGCCATCCAGCGACTGGTAAGGCACGGGCACGTTGCTGAAGAGCATCTTGAACCGCTCCTCGCTCTCGCGCAGCGCTTCCTCGACTTGCTTGCGCCGGGTGATGTCCATGATGCTCACCAGCACCATCGGCTCTTGCCGGAGGATGAGCCGCGTGGTCGAAAGCAGGAAGGTAAGCCGCAGGTCCCGGCCTTCCAGGCGAAACGGCAGGCCGGCCTCCACCTGGTGATGGCTGCACCCGGTTTCCAGGGTATCCACCACCGCCTGACGTATGGCGCAGTGGGCGCAATCGGGACCGAAACCGCAGCCTTCGGGGTGATGCAAGGCGTTGAGACAGCGCAGGGCTTCGCCGCTGCGCAGGCCGATCAGGTCGGTGGTCGGACGTCCGGCAAACTCACCGGCCACCCCATTGACTTTACGCACCCGGCGCTCATGGTCCAGCAGCATTAGAAGCAGCGGTGCATGATTATAGATGGCGACGAGTTCTTCCTGGCTCTCCTGAAGGTATTGCTCCGCGTGGTACTTTTCGGTGATGTCGGTGAAGATCGAGGCGAATTGCCCTTTGGCCGGTGAAAAGACGCTGATGCGAAAATGCTTGGCCATGGGCGGCCAATAGATCGTGAAACGCTCCGCTTGGCCGGTGGCCGCGACCCGGGCATAGGTCTCCAAAAACGGGGCCGCGCCGGTCTGGTAGACCTCCGAAGCCAGGGCGCCCACCACCGCCTCCTTCTTCAGCCCGGTGATCTGCTCATAGGCCGGGTTGGCATCCAGAATCCTGTAATCGACGGCCGTGCCGCTTGCATCGTACACCATTTCGTGCAGGCAGGCGCCTTCACTCATGGCCGCAAAAAGCCTGTTGAACTTCTCTTCACCGGACGCGGCCTGGGCGCGTAACGCTTCGATCTCGGATGGCATGGGTGCTCCGACAATGACTGCGACTTGGTTCCTGAAACTGGAACGAACGGGCATTACCACCCGAACAGATGTGCAGGGACGATCAACGCAGGCATCAGGTGGGTTATCGGTCGAAATCACCAGAAAATTAACACAAGGATGACGAGGGCGGCAAGAAGTTGTTACAAAGTGTCGTACGGCAGGACCCCACTTCAAAAAATAGCTAAAGATTACGGCGAAGCGTCCGATGTGTAGGTACGGGATATCAACCCCAACCCCCTAATTAAGGATCAGGGTATGTCCAAGGTGCTGATCATCGATGACGACAGCGGCGTGTGTCGAACCCTTAAGGTTATGGTCGGTCAGCAGGGTCATGAAGCCTATACGGCCTCGACCCTGACCCACGGTCTGGAGGTGATCGCAAGAGAGTCCTTCGACCTTGTGCTGCTGGACGTTCACCTGCCGGACGGCAACGGACTGGAAAAGATTCCCGCCATCGCCCAGAGCCCCTCCCGGCCGGAGATCATCATCCTGACCGGCCAGGGCGATCCGGACGGCGCCGATCTGGCCATTCGCAACGGCGCCTGGGATTACATCGAAAAATCGTCATCTCCCAAAGCCATGGCCCTGCGCTTCTTGCGCGTGCTCGAATATCGGACCCACAAGAACCTGCTGCGCCGGGCCCTGCCGGTGGCGCGGGAAGGCATCATCGGTGTAAGCGAGCCCCTGATGCAGGCCCTGGCGCAACTCTCCCAGACCATGGGTAGCGACGCCGGCGTGCTGATCACCGGCGAAACCGGCACGGGCAAGGAGCTGTTCGCCCAGGCCGTGCATCGCAACAGCAGCCGCAAGGATAAAAACTTCGTGGTGGTCGATTGCGCCTCGCTGCCCAAAACCCTGGTCGAGAGCATGCTCTTCGGTCATGTGAAGGGGGCCTTCACCGGCGCCGATACTGCCCGCGACGGCTTGATCATGCAGGCCGACGGCGGCAGCCTGTTCCTGGATGAAGTCGGCGAAATGCCGCTGGGGCTGCAAAAAAGCTTCCTGCGCGTTCTGGAAAGCCACCGTTTCCGGCCCATCGGCGGCAAGCAGGAAGTGGCCAGCAATTTCCGCATCATCGCCTCGACCAACCGCGACTTGGACGAGATGGTGGCCCAGGGCCGCTTCCGCAAAGACCTGCTCTACCGCCTGCGCGCCTTTCACCTGAAACTGCCGGCCCTGCACCAGCGCCGGGAAGACATTCCCGAATTGGCCCTGCATCACCTGCGGCGCCTGAGCGCCATCTATGGCGAACCGGCCAAGGAGGTCTCTCCGGACCTGCTGGAGGTGTTGAGCGCTTACGACTGGCCGGGCAATGTGCGCGAACTGGTCAACACCATGGAGTGCGTCCTGGCTGCGGCACGCTACGATGCGGCGCTTTTCGCCTGCCATCTGCCCCCGGCCCTGCGCGCCCACGCGGCCCGCAAGCGCCTGGTCAAGCCGCCGACGATGACGACTCCCGAAACCATAACCGCTGCCGGCGGTGCCTTCCCGCTGCTGCAAGCCGTCCGGGAAGCGGCCATCGAGAAGGCCGAAGCCGACTACCTCAGCGCCTTGATGTCCAGCGTCCAAGGAAGCATGCACAAGGCCTGTTCGCTATCGGGCGTCTCGCGCTCGCGGCTGTACGAATTGCTCAAGAAGCACGCTATCGCCTAGCCGGCGTCCGTCCGGCCGGGGCAGACAAATATCCGATGAAACCGGACACATCCGCCTCAGTCTGCTCCCCCCAAGATCTCGATAATTATTAATATGCCGATTATGTTGGGTTATTCAGAGCATGGAAGCAATGGCACGGCTGTTGCTCAGCTTCGGGCGGATTCAACTGGCCCCACGGTTCAACAAAAAGGAGCAACTATGGCCGAACGGTCCTCCTCGCTGATTTTCGCCCCTTCCGAAACGACGACCGCCTCCCGGATCGCCGCTCTGATTTGCAACGATGTGGGCCTGCCCACCAATTGCTGCCCGATCTGCACCAGCGCGGAGACGCTACGCGGTGCCTTGATCGACGTGCCCCACGATCGCTGTCTGGCCGTCTTGCTGGCGGCCCGGCCCGAGGAGCTGGACCAGATGGTGGCCCTCTCGGAGTGGCTCCACGGCCTGCCCATCATCTTGAAAGTTTCCGACGGCAGCATAGAAACCATTGCCAAAGCCCATCTGCTGCGACCGCGCTATCTCATGGGACCTTCCGTGGATTACGGCGAATTGCGCGCCGTGATTCAGCAGATCTTCCTGCATGGCCGGAAACTTCCTTCTCCAAGCACCCAACGCTCGCAAACCCTGCTGGTTACGCTGAGGGGCAAGGCGGAACGCTTTTTCAGAATCAAAAAAGCCGGAAAGGAAAACGACCATGGTCAAGAACTTGAAACTTAGAGTAAAATTGATCCTGGCGTTCGGCGCCGTGGCCCTGATCACCCTGCTGCTGGGCTTGGTGGGGTACTATGGCGCCATGAATAGCGCGGGCGCCATCCAGGAGATCGGTGCCGTGCGCCTGCCGGGTGTGGATCACCTCCTGACCATCAAGGAAAGCGCCGAAAACATCCGGGGCACGTTGCGCACCCTGGTAATCCCGGGAATGGGAAAAGAGGTTCGCGAGCACCAATACAACAACTTGACCAAGGCCCGGGAAACGTATCAGGCGGCCTGGAATGCGTTTGAAAAACTGCCGCGAACCCAGGCGGAGGCCGATATCTGGCAACAATTCGGCCCGGCCTGGAACGCCTGGCGCGAAGAGAACAACAAGTTCACGGAGATGAGCCGGCAGTTCGACCGCATTGGGATCGCCGACCCCACCGACCTAACCCGGCGACTGGAGCAGTTCACCAAGGACCATTATATATTGGTGCATCGCGTCCGCGACCTGATGGCCAATGCCGGCGCCCGTTTTGACGGCGGCGAAGATCACACCACCTGCAATGCCGGCCGCTATTTTCCCACCTTCCGGACCGACAATCAGGCCCTGTCCGCCAATATTCGGGAGTTCGGCACCCCCCACCGCCTGTTCCACGAGACGGCGGGCCGCATCAAACGGCTAGTGGCCGACGGCAAGATCAGTGAGGCCCAGGCCCTATATCGCGACACCATGACACCGGCCATGCAGGAGGTGTTCAAGCAGTTCGCGGGCATGCTGGCCACGGCCAACGACGCCATGGCGATTCGCGAGGCCGCCGCGGCCCATGCCCTTGGCCCGGTGATGCAAAAACAGCGCGCGGCCATCGAACTGCTGGAAAAGGTCGCCCAGATCAACCGCGACGCCGCCAAACAGTCGGTAGACACCTCCCATGCCCAGGCCGCTTTTCTCAAAGGCTTTTCCCTTGTGGCCATGCTGGCAGGCGTGCTGGCGGGCATGGGATTGGGACTCGTCATCGCCCGGGCCATCACCCGGCCCATCCTGCAAGCCGCTGAAATCTCGGACCGCCTGAGCAACGGCGATTTGACCGTGGAGATCGCGACCCAAAGCAAGGATGAAACCGGCCAACTGCTCAATGCCATGCAACGCATGGTGGAAAAGCTGCGCGCCATCGTGGCCGATGTGCAGACCGCGGCCGACAACGTGGCTTCGGGCAGCCGGCAGTTGAGCGCCAGCAGCGAAGAGATGAGCCAGGGCGCCACCGAGCAGGCCGCCTCGGCCGAGGAAGCCTCTTCGTCCATGGAACAGATGGCGTCCAACATCAAGCAAAACGCCGACAACGCCGTCCAGACCGAGAAGATCGCCCTCAAATCGTCGGAAGATGCGCGCCAGGGCGGTGACGCGGTCAACCGCACCGTGGGCGCCATGAAGGAGATCGCCCAGAAGATCTCGATCATCGAAGAGATTGCGCGCCAGACCGATCTGCTGGCCTTGAACGCCGCCATCGAGGCGGCCCGGGCCGGCGAGCACGGCAAGGGCTTTGCCGTGGTGGCCTCGGAAGTGCGCAAGCTGGCCGAACGCAGCCAGACGGCGGCCGGCGAGATCAGCAGTCTTTCCGGGTCCAGCGTGGAGGTGGCCGAACGGGCCGGCGAGATGCTGAACCGCATGGTGCCCGATATCCAGAAGACGGCCGAACTGGTCCAGGAGATCAGCGCGGCCAGCAACGAGCAGAACACCGGCGCCGAACAGGTCAACAAAGCCATCCAGCAACTGGACCAGGTGATTCAGCAGAATTCTTCGGCTTCCGAAGAGATGGCCTCCACCGCCGAAGAGCTCTCCAGTCAGGCCGAACAGTTGCAAAAAGCCATCGCCTTCTTCAAGCTCGATGCCCGGCACGCAAAAAGCATCCAACGGGCCCTACCGCCCGCCAAGCCCGACGCGCCCAAGACGGCTCCGGCCGGACGGTCGCGCGCCACGCGGCCCACGGCCGGCAACGGGAATGCTTCCGAACGGCAAGCGGCCGGCGGCATCGTCTTCGAGTTGGCCAAGCCCGGCCAGGGGGGCTCCCTGGACACCGAGTTCGAGAGATTTTGATGAGAGGATGAAGCCATGACCGAACAAAAAGTAAAAACCATGCTGCACCAATATCTGACCTTCAAACTGGGCGAAGAGATGTTCGCCATCGATGTCTCCCAGGTGCGCGAGATCCTGGATGTCACCACCATCACCAAGGTTCCCCGGGCTCCCGAATTCATGCGCGGGGTGATCAATGTGCGCGGCAGCGTGGTGCCGGTGGTGGATCTGCGCATGAAGTTCGGCATGTCCAGCACCGAACGCACCAAAGACACCCGCATCGTGGTCATGGAGATTGCCCTGGAAGGCGACCTGACCACCATCGGCACCCTGGCCGACGCGGTGCACAACGTCATGGACATCGAACCTTCGTCCATCGAGCCGGCGCCCAAGGTCGGCGCCAAGTGTAACACCGAGTTCATCAAAGGCATCGGCAAGCACAACGATGAATTCATCATCATCTTGAATGTGGACCGTATCTTCTCGGCCGAAGAGTTGGCCCTGGTGCGGCCGGACGAAGGCGTTACCGAAGGAGTAAATTCACAAGCGGCGGCCTGAGCCGACCGCCGATAGGAAGATCGCCCCTATGAGCACAAAAAGAATTATGGTGGTAGATGACGAAGCCCCCATCCGTGGTTTGTTCCTGAAGGGATTCTCGCGCGCGGGGTATTTGGTCTACACGGCCGATAGTGCCGAAGAGGCCATCGCCATGCTACCGGAAAGCGCATGCCAAGTCTTCTTCCTGGATCTGTACCTGCCGGACATGAACGGCCTCGACCTATGCCGCCAAATCCGCCACGCGGAGCCCTCGACGATTTGCTATGCGGTGACCGGATATGACGCGCTTTATGAACTCAACGAATTCAGGCATGCCGAATTTGAGGATTACTTCATCAAACCGGTCAGTTTGGCCCTCCTGATGGCGGCCGCCAAGTCGGCTTTCGCCAAGATCGAACGTTGGAAGACAAGATAATTCCATCCCGTCCTGTCCAAGCGGACAGCCATCCGATGCCGCCGGACAAAATCGATGTCCGGCGGAACCCCCTGAAGATCCCTCTTCTTTTTAATTTGCCGTTTTTATTGCCTTTTCAACAATTACTGCCACCCCTGCTGCAAGTGGCACGCCTGTTGCTCATATGGGCGTATCCTGCGCTGTTCGTAGCGAAAAGAAAACCGATGCGGCCGTTAAGGCGAGAACGGGTTCGCGGACAAGGCCGAAATTAAAAAACAGCTCATTAACCGAAGGAGAAGGACATGTTTAAAAACTTGAAGCTTGGGACCAAGCTGGGTGCCGGATTCGGAATGCTGATTTTGATTGCTATGATTCTGGGCGGCATCGCCGTGGTGAAGATGAAAGCGGTGGAGGGCGACTCGAACAAACTCTCCCAGGAGTATGTCCCCGAATCCGAACTGGCGAGCCAGTTGGAGCGGCGCGTCAACCGCCTGATGTTCGCCATGCGGGGCTACGGCTTTACCGGCGAAAAGCAGTTCTACGACCAGGGCATGGCCGCCTTGGTTCAGGTCAAGGAGACCATTGGCAAATCCGAACAACTGGCGGCCAAGGCCGAGCACTTGGTCAAGCTCAAGGGTGCCCTGGACGAAATCAAACAGCTCGTGGCCGAGTACCAGAAGCTGATCGAAAGAACGGTGGAAAGCCGCGCCGAACTCGACAAGGTCGCCGCTGAAATGGCCGCAACGGCCAAGGTCTACATGGACAACGCCTTTGATTTTCTGAATAGCCAAAACGAGTCCATGAGCCAGGAGCTCAAGGAGGGCGCCCCCAAGGAGAAGCTGGCCGAACGCTTTACCAAAATTTCCCTGATCAACGACCTGATCGCTCAGGGCAACGCGGCGCGTATCTCCAACCTCCAGGCCCGGGCGCGCAACGACTTCTCCATTATGAAGGCCGGTATCGCCGAAGTTTTCCCGGCCATGGAAAAGAAGAGCCGGGAGTTGGAACCGTTGCTCCGCCAGGCGGTCAACAAGAAACAATTGGACGATATCATGAAAGCCGCCGCGAACTATAAGGGCGCCATGGAGCAGTACATGGCGGTCGAAGAGGAGCTGGCCGAAATCAACAAGAGCCGCGGCGAAACCGGCATCAAAGCCGGCGACCTGGCCGCCAATCTGATGCGCGCCGCCTCCGAACAGACCGACGAAATCGCCACCGGGGCCTCCGCCAGCCTGGCCGCGGCCTCGACCACCGTGATCGTGGGCTTGGTCATGGCCATGATCATCGGCATCGTGGTGGCCCTCCTGTTGACCCGCGTCATCACCCAGCCGGTGGTTCAGGCCATGAACGTGGCCAACGAACTGAGCCTGGGCAATCTGAACATGGCCATCGAGGTGGACAGCAAGGACGAGATGGGCCTGCTGCTGACGGCCATGAAGAATATGGTGGAGAAGCTGCGCGGCATCGTGAGCGACGTGCAGACCGCGGCCGACAACGTGGCCTCGGGCAGCCAGGAGTTGAGCGCCAGCAGCGAAGAGATGAGCCAGGGCGCCACCGAGCAGGCCGCTTCGGCCGAAGAGGCCTCTTCGTCCATGGAGCAGATGGCGGCCAACATCAAGCAGAACGCCGACAATGCCACCCAGACCGAACGCATCGCCCTCAAATCGGCCGAAGACGCCGTGGCCGGCGGCAAGGCGGTCACCGAGACCGTCACGGCCATGAAGCAGATCGCCCAGAAGATCTCCATCATCGAAGAGATTGCCCGCCAGACCGATCTGTTGGCCCTCAACGCGGCCATTGAGGCGGCCCGGGCCGGCGAACACGGCAAAGGCTTTGCCGTGGTGGCCTCGGAAGTGCGCAAGCTGGCCGAACGCAGCCAGACCGCGGCCGGCGAGATCAGTCGCCTGTCCGGGACGAGCGTGGAAGTAGCCGAAAAAGCCGGCGAGATGCTCACCCGCATGGTGCCCGATATCCAGAAGACCGCCGAACTGGTCCAGGAGATCAGCGCGGCCAGCAACGAGCAGAACACCGGCGCCGAGCAGGTCAACAAGGCCATCCAGCAACTGGATCAGGTGATTCAGCAGAATGCGTCGGCTTCCGAAGAGATGGCCTCCACCTCCGAAGAGCTCTCCAGCCAGGCCGAGCAACTGCAGGATGCCATCGCCTTCTTCAAGCTCGACACGCAGAAGAGCAAGGTCGTCAAACGGGCCAAGGCGCCGGTCAAGGCCGCGCCCCACAAAGCCCCTGCCGCGGTGCACCACCATTTTCAGACGAGCCAGCCCAAAGCCGGCAACGGCAATGGCCATCATCCGGAGAAGGAGAAATCCAACGGCGGCGGGATCGCTTTGAATATGGGCAAGCCGTCCAACGGCGAAGATCTGGATGCGGAGTTCGAGCGCTTTTAAGCATAGGCCGAAGGCCTAAACAAGAAAGGACAAGCCAATGATCGAGCAGAACGGTAGAAACACGCTCCAACAATACCTGACCTTTAAACTGGGCGAAGAGATGTTCGCCCTCGATGTCTCCCAGGTGCGCGAAATTCTGGATGTGACCAACATCACCAAGGTGCCCCGGGCCCCCGAGTTCATGCGCGGGGTGATCAACGTGCGCGGCAGCGTGGTGCCGGTGGTGGACCTGCGGCTCAAATTCGGCCTGGCCGCCACCACGCGGACCCTGGATAC
>JAKAFO010000488.1 GCA_021819735.1 Deltaproteobacteria bacterium | reverse complement strand
GCGGCAAATTGGGCAAACGGGTGCTTTTAAATGACCGCGAGCGCAGGTTGCTGGTCAAATACGGAATGCGCATCAAGGATCACCTGCCTGAAATCATCAGCATCGTGAAGCCGGAGACATTGCTCGCTTGGCATCGGCGCATGAAAAGCCGCAAATGGACCTTTGTCCATAAAAATCCCATTGGCAGACCGAGAAAATCAGATTGCACCGAAAAGTTGGTGATCCGCCTCGCAGAGGATAATGCCTGGGGCTATCGCCGGATCGCGGGCGAGATGAAAAAGCTGGGCCATGATCTTTGTCCGGGCACGGTCCGAAACATCTTGATCAAAAACGGTCTGCCGCCCGCCCCTCGCCGAAAAGGCATGTCCTGGAAACAATTCATCCAGTCACACCTGGATGTGACTTGGGCCATGGATTTTTTCACGGAAGAGATTTGGACCATGGCCGGCCTGGTCATTTTCTACACTCTCGTTCTCATTCACCTGCGAACCCGCCGGGTGCTTATCGCCGACTGCTCGGCGCACCCCGATTCGTTCTGGGTAAAGCAGCAGGCGCGCAATTTCACAATGTTATTAGCGGATACTTCTGGACGATGCCGTTAGGTCATCCACGCAAAACTCACTCACCAATTATTTTGACCAGCACCCGCTTCTTCCGCCGGCCGTCGAACTCGCCGTAGAAGATTTGCTCCCAGGTCCCGAAGTCGAGTTTGCCGGCGGTGACGGCGACGACGACTTCGCGGCCCATGATCTGGCGTTTCATGTGGGCGTCGGCGTTGTCTTCGCCGACGTTGTGGCGGTACTGGGAGACAGGGGCATGCGGGGCGAGGCGCTCCAGCCACTGTTCGTAGTCATGGTGCAGGCCCGCCTCGTCGTCATTGATGAACACAGAGGCTGTAATATGCATGGCATTGACCAGGATTAAACCCTCTTGAATACCGCTGGCCCGCAGGCAGGCTTCCACCTGGGGGGTGATGTTGATGAAGGCCCGGCGCGTGGGCACTTCGAACCATAATTCCTGGCGATAACTTTTCATCTTTACTTCCTTCACCTTTCGGTTTTCATCATTCTTCTTTCATCTTCTTGAGCAATTGATTGGCCGCCACCAGCAGCGGGTCCCAGGTGGGGCCGAAGGGCGGCGCGTAGGCCAGGTCGGACTGGCTGAACTGCTCCACGGTCATGGCGGCGTGCAGGGCCACGGCCGGGGCGTTGATGCGGTGGGCCGCGCCTTCGCGGCCGACCATCTGGGTCCCCAGCAACCGGCCGCTGCGCTTGTCTCCCACCATGTGGACTTGGATGGGAGTCGCGCCCGGATGGCTGTGGGCCCGGGAAGAAGTTGAGATGGTAACGGCGGCTGGAGCGAAACCGGCCTGGGTTGCTTCGGCCATGGTCAAACCGGTGCGGGCCACTTGCAGGTCGAACACTTTGAATACGGCGGTACCGGCGACGCCTTGCAGGGAGACCTCTTTGCCGCACACATGATCGGCCACGGCCCAGCCGGCGCGGTTGGCGCGCAGGGCCAAGGGTATCCAGGCGCGTTGCCCGGTGACGACATGGAAAGCATCGGCACAGTCGCCGGCGGCGTAGATCACCGGGTTGGAGGTTCGCAGTTGGCGGTCCACTGCAATGGATTGAGCCGGCCCCAGTTGCAGCCCGGCGGCGTCGGCCAGCGCGCTGTTGGGTCGCACGCCCGTGGCGACGATTACCAGATCCGCCGATAGCGATGTGCCGTTCGTATCGTAAACCGCCAAGGGCCTCTGCCCACCATCGATCCGGGCCACGTCAAAGCCGGTGTACAACTGCACCTGATGCGCGTCCAGTTCCCGGCGTACGGTGGCGGCCAGGTCGAGGTCCAACCAAGGCAGCAGTTCGGCCCGAGGCTTGACCATGGCCACCGATACCTCCCGGAGGCGCAACGCCTCAGCCATTTCCATGGCGATGTACCCCATACCCATGATGAGCGCCGTCTTTACGGCGCCGGTCGCAAGGCGCGTCTTGATGGCATGGGCATCTTCCAGGGTTTTGACAACCGCCACTTGCGGATGGTCAAAGCCGGGCTGCCGCGGAACGATGGGCTCCGCGCCGGTGGCGATGAGCAATCGGTCATAAGCAAGCGCGAAGGCTTTACCATCCGGACCTTGACCGGTCACCCGGCCGGCGGCACTATCGATCCGTTCGACGCGATGACCGGTGAGGGCATCGATGCTCGATTTCTTGCGAAACGCTTCCGCCGTGCGCACCACCAAATCGTCGACCGCCCGCCGGGGGTCGGAGATATTGTAGGGAATGCCTCAGGCGCTGTAGGAAACGGTTTGGGTCTGCTCCAGCACGGTGACTTCCAGGGAAGGGTCCTGGCGTTTGGCACGACTGGCGGCGCTCATGCCGGCCGCGTCTCCACCGATGATGACGAATTTCATACTTGTATCCTCCTTGGATGGGTTGGGGCCATCTTTTCCGGCCGCGGTGCTGTTCGCTCAGGTTCAAAACCGCTACAAGGTGTGATAGGAACGCTTCATATTACAGATGCGTTCTGAATGGACACTTAGTAGTGCAGGAACCCAGTGGCGTCAATAAACGAACAGATCAAGGCCATTACGGAACAATTGCCTGAGGCCATGGCGCTGGACCGCATGGCGGCCCGGCGCGAGATCCAGGATATCCGCCTGGCGGCCAAACAGCACATCGCACCGGCCAAGCTGCGTACCCGTTGTGAGCGCCTGGCGCGGCGCGTGGCGCAATCCGTGGCCCGGCGCCAGGCGCGGTTGAACCAGGTGCTGCCGCTGGCCATCGATGCCCGCCTGCCGATCTGCGACCGGGCCGAGGAGATCGTCGCCGCCATCACCGCCCATCCGGTGGTGGTGGTGGCCGGCGAAACCGGTTCGGGCAAGACCACCCAACTGCCCAAGCTGTGCATGGCCGCCGGCCGGGGGGTGGACGGCACCATCGGCGTCACCCAGCCCCGGCGCATCGCGGCCCTCACCGTGGGCCGACGCA
>JAKAFO010000143.1 GCA_021819735.1 Deltaproteobacteria bacterium | reverse complement strand
GATGAACGGCTTGGCCGCGCCGTGACGCAGGGCGGTGCGTACGGCATCCATGGCCACGTTGCCGCCGCCGATGACCGCCACCCGGTCGCCCAGGGCGATCTTCTCGCCCAGGTTGGCCCGGCGTAAATACTCCATGCCCGGAAAAACGCCTTTAAAATCTTCGCCTTCGATGCCCAGGGATTTGCACTCCTGGGCGCCGATGCCCATGAAAAAGGCTTTGTAGCCTACTTTGCGCAGTTGGCCGATGGTGAGGCCGCCCTTGCCGATGGTGACGCCGGTCTGGAATTCCACCCCCAGGTCGCGGATGGTCTGGATTTCGGCCTCCACGATGCTGCGCGGCAATCGGTACTCGGGGATGCCCAGCACGAGCATGCCGCCCAACTCCTTTTGCTGTTCGAAGACGGTGACCGCGTAGCCCTCGATGGCCAGGAAGTAAGCGCAGGTCAGGCCGGCCGGTCCGGAGCCGATCACGGCCACCTTGTGGCCGTTGGCCGGTTTCTTCTCGGGTACGTAGCGCTGGGGCGCCTGCAGGTCCCAGTCGGCCAGTTGGCGGTGCAGGTATTGGATGCCCAGGGGTTCATCGACCTTCTGGCGCGTGCAGGCCGCTTCGCAGGGATGGTGGCAGACGCGGCCGCAGACGCCGGGGAAGGGGTGCTCGGACTTGAACAGGGCCAGGGCCTCGGCGTACTTGTTCTGGTGCATCAGGGCGATCCAGCCTTGCACGCTCACGTGAGCCGGGCAGGTGGCCTTGCACGGCGCGGTGCCCCGTTTTTCGATGGCATAGGCCCCGGGCATGGCCTGGGGGTAGAGTTTGTAGGCCGCCTTGCGGCCGCGCAGGCCCTCGTCGAAGCGGTTGGGGGTTTCGATGGGGCACACCTTGGCGCACTCTCCGCAGGCCGTGCATTTGTCCATGTGGATGAAACGCGGCTTTTGCAGCAGGCGGGCCGTGAAGTTGCCGGGTTCGCCGCTGATGTCCTCTACTTCGGTCAGAGGCAACAATTCGATGTTTAGGTGGCGTCCGGCCTCGACCAGCTTGGGCGAGATGATGCACATGGAACAGTCGTTGGTGGGAAAGGTCTTGTCCAACTGCGCCATCTTGCCACCGATGGCCGAACCGCTCTCCACCAGGTAGACTTTGAAACCCGATTCGGCCAGGTCCAGGGAGGCTTGAATGCCGGCGATACCGCCGCCGACCACCAATACCGCGCCGGTCGTTGTGTGTGTCATCGTTCTTCCTCCTTGCTATAAGCCGAAATCCTTCAAATCGTCGCCCAGATACTTGCGCTCGTTCTCTCCCAGCACCCCTAAAGCCAGGCACATGAAGGTCCAGATATGGGCCACATGATACTCGCCGCCGAAGTGGTCGCAGAGATCTTCGATCTGGCTGTGGCAGTTGTGGCAGGGCGCCAGTACGTATTGAGCGCCGGTTTCCATGATCTGGTCGAACTTGACTTTGCCGTAGGCCCGGCGCTGTTCCGTATAGCCGGCCTGCAGGGCGCCGCCCCCGCCGCCGCAGCAGTAGTTGTTGATGCCGTTGGGAATCATGTCGATGAAATTCTCTTCACCCACGATGGTCTTGACCACGAAGCGCAGATCGTCGGCCATTTGCTGGCGCCAGGTTTTGCGCACGAGGTTGCAGGGGTCCTGCAGCGTAAATTTGATTTTCAAATCCTTGTTCCAGTCGCTGTTGACCTTGAGCTTGCCCTCCCGGATCCACTGGGCGTAAAGGGCGATGAGGTTGGTGAACTCGAACTTGTAGGGGATCTTGAACTTTTTCAATCCTTCCAGGATTGCAAAGAAGGAGTGCCCTCACTCCGTGTTGACCACCATGGGACACTTGAGGGTGTTGTCCACGTGGTTGACGAACTCCTCCAGGATGTAGCGCCAGCCTTCGTCATCGGCCAGGAAGAGGCAGTAATTCTCCCCGGCCCACATGACCGAAGGGTAGGTCCAGTCGGCGCCCACCAGATGCAGTATCTTCCACAGGGGCGAGAGCTCGTCGGGTTCGGTCACCGGTTCGCGCGAATTCTGGTTGATGGCCATGAGGGCGCCTTTGCGGTCCACGGTGACCTGCAGGTCCTTGAACAGAGGCTGGCTCTCGCGGATCTCGTCGGCCACATCGTTCACCGTCCAGATAAAGTCGTCGGTGGGCACGCCCATGGCATTGCCGGTGCGGATGTGCTGGTCGCACGAACCGCGGATGCCCTTGGGGCGTTTTTCCCGGGGCCAACTGTTGCGCATGTTGTAGACCAGTTTGGGGATGTCGACTTTCATGGGACAGGCGTTAACGCAGCGCGTGCACATGGTGCAGACCCAGGCCCAGGGCGTTTTGAGGATCTCTTCATCCATGCCCAGCACCAGCATGCGCACCAGCTTGCGCGGGTCCATGTCGAAGAGTTCCGAGGCCGGGCAGCCGGCCGTGCAGGTGCCGCAGGTCAGGCACAGATCGAAGTTGGCGGTGGGGACCTTTTCCTTGACGCTCTCTTTGAATTCGGGCGTCATTTCGTTGATTTCGATGAGGGGCATGGCGGACCTCCTTTGACGCGGAAAGAATTTTTCGGCTGTCTGGCGGAGGAACTGGACCTTGAGGTGTGGCTGACGATTTCCGAAGGACAGCCTGTGAAAGTTGTACCGGCGGGAGGCGACGGTCAGGGGGCGTCGCCCCGCGCGCCGGGGATGCTCGTCTATCGAAGGAACTTCAGCGCAAATTGGCGGCGTCCAGGTACGGCTGCAGCTTGTCTTCTCCGCCCAGGGTGATGATGTGCAGGCCGCTGCAAATCTCTTTCAGGCCCCGGGCCAGGTCGCCGAACAGCTCGATGCTGGCCTTCTGCTTGTCCGGTGCGTTGTCCAGCTTCTGGATCACCCATTCCGGTACCAGGCCGGGCTTGAAGTGGCGGTTGATGAAGCGCGCCATGGCCGCGTTGCGCAGCAACAGTACTTCGGCGATCACCGGCACATCCAGCACTTTGATCTGGCGCATGAACTTCTCGAACTGCTCCAGATCGAAGATGGGGGTGGTCAAAAAGTACCCGGCGCCCATGAGCTTGAGGGTCTCCATGCCTTCCATGCCCTGCTTGGGGACCTTTTTGCCCCAGAGCGACTCGATGCCCGAACCCAGGGTGAAGTCGATGGGTTCCGGCAGTTTTTCGCCGTCGATGGCCCGGCCGTCGCGGATGTGCTGCAACACCGAGCTGAGCTTGCCCGCGTCCACATGGAAGAACATCTGCTCTTGCACGCTGTCGCCGGTGATGCGGTAGTCTTCGGTGAAGACCAGCAGGTTCTCGATGCCCGACTGGTGCGCCAGGGCCAGATCCTTTTGCAGTTGGATGCGGTTCTTGTCGCGCGTCGTGGTCTGGTAGATGGCGTTGAAGCGGCTGCGTTGCAGCAGTTCGCAGGTGTGAATACTATCGCCCACGACCCCTTCCAAGTCCACGTCGCTCACCGACACGCCGTCCACACGTCCGCGGATGCGTTTCAGGCGATCGACGAGTTGTTCCGGAGAGTCATCCCCCAGAGGTGTCTGCACCTCGGAGGTGACCACGAATTTTCTGTTACCCAGGGCGTCCTTCAATTTCATGGTGGGCCTCCTTTCATTGCTCCGGCCTGGTTCGATCAAATGATTCCCAGCAGCCGGGCGACCTCCTCTTTGAGTTGGGGTAGCGGCAGCGGCTTGGAAAAACACATATCCGCGCCATGGGTTTTCATCTCCTTGAACTTGTCGTCGTCCAGATAGGCCGACAAAACGATGATCTTGGTGTGCTTGGTGTCCGGGTTGGATTTGATCTTGCGGCACACTTCATTGCCCTTGATGTCGGGCATCATGATGTCCAGGATCAGCAGGTCCGGCTTGAAGTGATTGACCTGCAACCCGGCTTCGAAGCCATCGGCCGCGGAGATCACCTCGTAGTCGTACTCGTCTTCCTCGAGGGACTGCACGATGGTTTCCACGATGATGGGATCGTCGTCCACCACCAGGATGCGTTTGTGGGCGCGTTCCGGCTCCTCGTTGGGGAAGGGGATTCCCTGGCGCTTCATGAAAAATTCCAGATCCTCGCGTTTGATGCGCCGGTGGCCGCCCACGGTTTTGTAGGCCTTGATATGACCGGCCTCGATCCAGTTGATAATGGACTTGGAGGAGACCTTGCACAATTGGCTGGCTTTGTAGACCGTCAAAGTGTCTTCCATCTGAACACCCCCTTTTTTACGTGTCTGGCTACTTATAAGGTGGCTTGGAAATGTTGTCAATAGAAAAAATGATAAAAGTTATAATAGCTGAACTTAAAGCCATCAAATAGGCGCCAATAAGTTCTGAATATATAGTTTTTATAGAAATTATATAAAATATCTCGGGATCGCTATCGAAATCGGAATCGGAATCGGGATCGAATTTTAACTTCGATTCCGAATCCGACCCCGATGGGAGGTATATACAAGGAGGGGAATTTAGCCCTGGTCCGGTTCCGCAGGGGTTATGACCGGCAGGATGATTTTGAAGGTCGTGCCTTGGCCCCAACTGCTCTCCACCTGGATGTCGCCCCCATGGTCCTTGACGAATCCGTAGCAGACCGACAATCCTAACCCCACGCCCCGGCCGCTGTCGGTTTTGGTGGTGAAGAAGGTGTCGAAGATGTGGTCCAGATGTTCGGGCTTGATGCCTGTGCCCGTATCGCTGATCTCTACCCGCACATGGCCGCCGTTGCCGGTCGTGGCGACTTTCAAAATCCCACCATTGGGCATGGCATCCTTGGCGTTGGAGACCATGTTGAGAAACACCTGGCGCAGTTGGTTCTTGCTGGCCATCACGGGCTTCAGGCCCTGGGCGAAATCCAGCTCGATCTTGATGTCCACCTCGCGCAACTGCTTCTCGTGCAAAAGCATGATTTCGTCCACGATGGTGTTGATGTCCACCGGGCTGCGTTGCTCCTGGTCCGGCTTGGAGAAGGAGAGCATTTTGCGCAGCATGTCGGCCAGGCGCATGGTTTCGGACAGGGACATGTCCAGCAGCCGGCGGCGCTTGTTGTCGGGCTTGATTTCGGTTTTCATCAACTCCAGGGTGTTCATGATGCCGTAGAGCGGATTGTTCAACTCGTGGGCCAACTGGGAGGTGAGCCGTCCCATGGCGGCCAGTTTTTCCGATTGCAGCAACTGCTCCTGGGTGCGCCGCAGCTTGCGCTCCATCTCCAGGCGCTCGCCCAGGTCCACGAAAAAGCCGACCGATGCCAGCTCATAACCGTGATCATTATATATGAGGCTGGCCGACAAGGTGCCTTCCACCGGTGTGCCGTTTTTGTGCATAAAGGTAATGGGATAGGTGCGCAGCTTGCCGCGGCCGCCGTAATCCGAACTGCGCATCCTGCGCATCACTTCGTATGCCATGCCGTCGCCGTAAAGGCGGCGGACATCCTGGCCCATCAGTTCGTCGGCGCTGTATCCCAGGGTATCCTCCACGCCTTTATTGCATATGATGATCGTGCCCTGCATGTTGGCGCCGATGATGGCATTGGGCGAGCTTTGGATGATGTTGTTGAGAAAATCGTGGGCTTCGCGCAGCTTCTGCTCCATCTGGGTGATCTGGGTCTGGTCGACGCAGATGCCCTCGTAGCCGACCACCTGGCCGGCGTGATCCCGCAGGGTGTGGGACGTTAGCAGTACCGGCAGGGTGCTGCCGTCCTTGCGTTTGAAGTTGACCGGGTAGTTGACCACCTGGCCGTGGTCTTCGATCATCTGCTGGAAGGCGATGCGATCCTCGGGCCGTACATAGAGATCCTTCTGCAGCGTGATCTGCAAGACCTCTTCTTTGCTCGCGTAACCGAGCATGCGGACCATGGTCTGGTTGGCGTTTAGAAAGCGGCCCTCCTTGGAACTGGTGTAGACGCCGGCGGCCACATTTTCGAACAAGCGCCGGTAGTCCTGCTCGCTGGCCCGCAGCTTGAGTTCCTGGTCCTTGCGCGAGGTGATGTCGCGGTAGATGTTGAGCTTGGAGACCGTGCCGTCCAGGTTCTTGATAGGCACTTCGATGATGCGATAAGTCTTGTCCTGGCGTGGGATGTAGATCTCCGACTGGACGCTGGTTCCGCGTTCGAATACCTCCTTGGCCTGGCACCAAGGGCACATCACCTCGCTGTCGTTGACCACCTCATAGCATCTTTTGCCCACGCCCGGTCCGAAGTGCTTCAGCATGGCCTGGTTCATGAATTCCACGATGTGGTCGCTGCTGGTAATATAAATGCCGTCTTCCATAGCATTGAGAATTTCAACCAGACTGAGCGCTTTGTCGCATTCCATAAAAGCCTCTCAAGGTAGGGTGTTGATGGTGGGAAATCGAGGGCGTGCGCTGCCCGCTGATCATCCATATGAAATAAGCGTCGAAGGTGTCAAGCGCTGGGACTATATTTAAGCTTGCGCCCCCGTGGGCTTTTTGATAGGTAAAGCGCTTTCTCATGGTGGGTGTAGCTCAGTTGGCAGAGCACCAGGTTGTGGCCCTGGGTGTCGTGGGTTCAAGCCCCATCACTCACCCCATCGATAAAAATAGACCATTGTCGGATCTACGCCGCAATGGTCTTATCGTTTGTGCGTACGCGCCCGTAGCTCAGATGGATAGAGCACCGGACTTCGAATCCGTAGGTCGCCCGTTCGAATCGGGCCGGGCGTACCATCAGAATTTAGGGGGGCTTGCAGCGCTCATGCTGCTTCCCCCTTTTTTTATGGTTTAACCGCGCGTGAGAGAATTGGGATGCGCTGCTTGCAACTTATGATTTCTTTGATTTTGGCGATATATCTCTATGACTGAAAAGATTGAGGGGGAAGGTCCTTTAAAACATGAAGCTGAATGCCAAGGTGGCCCTCATGGGGGCGAGCAGCGTGCTGATTACGGCCATCGCGCTCGTGTTGATCGCCGTGTGGCAAAGCGGCGAATACAACCAATTGGCCAGGCAAGAGGTGGACGCTTTAATCGATGCCGATCTCGATCACATCACGCAAGGGGTTTACAACCTGGTGCGCACCGAGAACGAGGCGGTCCAGTTGCAGGTGGACTACAACCTCAATGTGGCCAGGCACCTTCTGGCCGGAGCGGGCCGAGTCCAATTGGCGAAAGAGACCGTCGGCTGGAAGGCCGTGAACCAGTTCAATAAGGAAGCCCAGGATCTCAAGCTGCCCAAGTTCCTGATCGGAAAGACCTGGTTGGGCCAAAACATGGACCTGGCCGTTAAGACCCCGATCGTCGATGAAGTCACCCGGTTGGTCGGGGAAACCGCTACCATCTTCCAGCGGATGAATGCCAAAGGCGATATGCTGCGGGTCGCCACCACCGTTCGGACGGCCGCAAATCAAAGGGCCATCGGCACCTATATCCCGTCGGTCAATCCGGACGGCACGGAGAATCCCGTTATTTCAGCCGTTCTTAAAGGCGAAACCTATCACGGCCGCGCTTACGTGGTGAACGCCTGGTACCTTACGGCGTACGAACCGATCTGGGACATCACCGGCAGCCTGGTGGGCATGCTTTATGTCGGCATCAAACAGGAGGTGCCGGAGTCGCGGGTCAGACAAGCCATCTTGCAGACCAAGGTGGGCCGGACAGGCTACGTCTATGTCCTCAGCGGCAGAGGCGAAGACCGCGGACGGTATGTGATCTCGCGGGACGGCCAGCGGGACGGCGAGGATATCTGGTCGGTCACGGACAGCGACGGGCGCCATGTCATTCAGGAGATCATCGAAAAGGCGACCTTGCTCAAACCCGGAGAGATGACGACCGTTCGATATCGTTGGCGCAATCCGGATGAGACCGAGTTCCGCTGGAAAATCGCACGCCTGGCCTATTATGCGCCCTGGAACTGGGTCATCGGAACCAGCGTGCACGAGGACGAGCTTTTGACTTACCGCGGCTTGCTCGACACGGGTCGGCTCCGGATGACCCGCGTGATGGGCATAGCGGGCATCGTTATCATCCTCATCGTCGGGATGATCGGAAGTATTATCGCCTGGACCATCACTCGGCCCGTGCGCCACATGACCGAAGTGGCTGAAAGGATCATCCAGGGCGACCTGGACCAGGTGGTTGACGTGCAGTCCCACGACGAGATCGGCAGCCTGGCCCGCACATTCAATCTCATGACCGGAAAGCTCCGGCACTCCATCGAAGGGTTGCGCAAAAGCGAGGAGAAATATCGGGGGATCTTCGAAAACGCCATCGAGGGGGTTTTTCAAATTAACCTTGAAGGCCGCATCCTCAACGCCAATCCGGCCTTGGCCCGCATCCTGGGGCACGAATCGGCCGAAGAACTGACCAATGTCCGGCAGCATCTCTACCTCAACCCGAACGACCGGGACAGGTTGCTCGCCCATATTTTAAAGAACCGTAAGGCTCACCGCTTCGAAATTCAGCTCTACCGCAAGGATGGGGAGAAGATATGGGCCTCCATCAGCGCCCGCATGGTGAACGGCGACGATGGCCGGCCGGCATGGATAGAGGGGTTCCTCATGGATGCCAGCGACCGTAAACATGCCGAAGAGGCCCTTGCGGAGTCGCGGAACTATCTGGACGAGATCATCAATGCCGTGGCCGATCCAATGTTTGTCAAAGACCGGGGGCATCGGTGGGTTCTGGTAAACAATGCCATGTGCGCCTTCGTCGGACACGCCCGCGAAGAGCTGCTGGGAAAAACCGAGCATGACTTCTTCGCGCCGGACGAAGCCGATGTCTTCTGGGCCACGGACGAACTTGTCCTGAACAGCGGCAAGGAGAACATCAGCGAAGCGTCCTTTACCGACGCCCAGGGCGGCGTCCACACCATTGTGACCAAAAAAACCCTCTACGCGGATAAAAAGGGCGAACATTTCATCGTCGCGATCCTGCGCGACATCACCGAACAGAAAAAGGCCGCGGAAGAAAAGATGCGGCTGGAGGCCCGGCTCACCCAATCCCAGAAGATGGAGGCCATCGGCGCTTTGGCCGGCGGCATCGCCCATGACTTTAACAATATCCTGCATCCCATGATCGGGTATAGCGAGCTGCTCACGCAGGACCTGCCCGCCGGAAGCCCGCAACGGCGATATGTGGATGGGATTTATTCTTCAGGCCTGAGGGCCAAGGAACTCGTTCAGCAGATTCTTTTCTTCAGCCGTCAATCGGAACCGAAATCGACGCCCGTTCGGATTCAAACGATACTTAAAGAAGTAATCAAGCTGAGCCGGTCGACCATCCCTTCCAACATAGAGATCGTACAAGACATTCAAAAAGATTGCGCCCATGTCATGGCCGACCCCACCCAATTGCATCAAATTGCCATGAATTTGATCATCAACGCCTTTCACGCCATGGAGAAGACCGGCGGGCGGCTATCGATCGGCTTACGGGAAGAAAAGTTTGAAAAAGATGCGTCGGCGGATGCCGCGCTGGCACCGGGGCGATACGCCAGGCTGTCCGTGTCCGATACGGGATGCGGCATAGATCCGGCCATTATGGGCAAGATCTTCGAGCCCTATTTTACTACCAAGGAACAGGGCAAGGGCACCGGCCTCGGGCTTGCCGTAGTATATGGGATCGTCAAGGAACACCAGGGCGAGATCAAGGTTTTCAGCGAAGTGGGAAAAGGAACGGATTTCCATGTTTACTTGCCGCTGATTGACGATTCGGCCCAAGCGGCTTCGCCCGAAAAAGCGAGCGGCTTTCCAACCGGCCATGAACGAATTTTGCTGGTCGACGACGAGAAAATGATTGCCGAGCTCGAAGGACAGATGTTCGCCCGTCTCGGCTACCAGGTCACCACCCGATTGAGCAGCGTGGATGCCCTGGAAGCGTTCAGGGCCAACCCACAGGGCTACGATTTGGTGATTACCGACATGGCGATGCCGAATATGACGGGCGAACAATTGGCGAAGGAACTGATTGCAATCCAGCCGGACATCCCCATCATCATTTGCACCGGGTTCAGCGAAAGGCTGGGCCGTGGAAAAGCCAAAGCGAACGGAATCAAAGAAATCCTGATGAAACCGATCACCCTTATGGAAATGTCGCGGACCGTGAGACGGGTTCTGGACGAAGGCGGCCAGGTTGACCGGCGGCAGATGCGCGCGATGTAACCGTGCCGGGCAAACAGCCAATCGCGGCCCATGGCCCCAAGCCTCGGCCCGAGGGCGAAATATTCGATTGACAGGGCTGTAATTTTCCTTCATTTTATAAAAAATTGAAAATGATGGAAAACTACTTGATAACAGTATGTTTGCTCATCGTTTTTCCATCAAAATGCTATCTTTTTCCGTGCGATGGAAAACAACATGCAGTTGTATGATTTGAATGCAGATCAACGGCGTATCGCGATCGATGCGGCCCAGTTGCATGAGGCCTATATGGACGCCTTCGGCAAGAGTCGCGCCTATCGCGGCGGCATGCACTGGAAGAAGGCCAAGGGCAAAGAGTATCTTTTTCGATCCTTGGATCGCCGTGGCTACGGCAAGAGCCTCGGGCCTCGGTCCAAGGAAGTCGAGTCGCTTTATGCCGAATTTCACGACCACAAGAAAGAGTTTTCGGTTCGACTCAACCATCTGAAAACGCGGCTCAAGGAGCAGGCACGATTTTGCAAGGCGGCCCGTATCGGTCGCGTGCCACGCATTGTGACCGCCATTTTAAGACTCCTCGAACAGCATCAGTTGCTGGGCCGCAATCTTCAAATTATCGGCACCAATGCCCTATATGCCTATGAAGCGCGGGCCGGCGTTTTCCTGGAACGGGGTCTGCTGGCAACGCAGGATTTGGATGTTCTATGGGATACCCGGTCGAAGCTGCGGCTGTTCGCCCTGGATGAAGTCGATAACAAGGGTCTTATCGATATTTTGCGCAAAGCGGATCGATCCTTTGAATTGCTCGGCCGGCGAAGTTTTCGGGCCGTCAATCAGGCCGGCTATATGATCGATCTGGTAAAACCAGAGCCCAAATCCATGCTTAAGAAAGAAAACCGAAGCATGGGGGGCGAAGAGGACCTGATGGCCGCGGAGATTAAAAATCTTCAGTGGCTGGTGGCTGCGCCCAAATTCACCCAAATCGTCATCGGCGACGACGGCTACCCTGCCGCCATGGTGGTTCCCGATCCGCGCGCTTTTGCCGTCCACAAACTTTGGTTGAGCGCGCAAAAGGATCGCGATCCCATTAAAAGAGATCGAGACCATGCCCAGTCCTTGGCGGTGTGTAAATTGGTTCTGCAATATCTTCCGGAACTCACCTTCAAACCGGAAGAGTTGCGGATGTTTCCCAAAGCCCTGATCGCGGAAGTGTTTCAGGCATTGGATCATCAAACGTTGCCGCCTGGTTTTGATGCGTAGAACGATCACAAGGACAGGCGACGCTTCTACTTCTATTCGTGTCTCAGCGCTTGGATCGGGTCGAGGCCGGCCGCCTTGCGGGCCGGGTAGAAACCGAAGAAGATGCCCACCATGGCCGAGAAGATGGTGGCCATCAGGATCGAGTCGATGGAGATGATGGCCAGCCAGCCGGCCAATTGGGCGATGACCTTGGCGGCAGTAATTCCCAGCAGGGTGCCGATGATGCCCCCGGCGATGCTGATGACCATGGCCTCGACCAGGAATTGAATCAGCACGTCGCCCTCCCTGGCCCCGAGGGCCATGCGGATGCCGATCTCGCGGGTGCGCTCGGTGACCGATACCAGCATGATATTCATGATGCCGATGCCGCCCACCAGCAGGCTGATGGCGGCCACCGCCGTCAGCAGATAGGTCATGATGTCGGTTGTTTTGCCGGCCATGTCCGCGAACTCGTCCAGGGTGCGCACCGTAAAGTCGTCTTCGGCACCGGGAGCGATCCGGTGCCGTTGCCGCAGCAGTTCTTCCGCTTCGCGTTTGGCCTGGGCCACCAGCTCTCCGGTCTGGGCCGAGACCAATATGAAATGGACTAGCCCGGGCAGCCGCTGTCCGGCGATTTTGCGTTCCATGGTGGTGTGGGGGATAAACACGGCATCGTCTTGATCCTGTCCGCTGGGCGTGCGGCCTTTGGGCTGCAGCACGCCGACAATGCGAAAGGGGGCGTTTTTGATGCGGATCGTCTGCCCGACCACCTCCTCGCCCGGTTCGAACAGGTTTTCGTGTACGGCCGACCCCAAGACCACTACATTGGCCGCCGACCGCACCTGCTGATCGTTCAGGAATTCGCCGCTGCTCAGGGGCCAGTCCCGAACCACGGCGTAGCTATCGGTGGTGCCGTAGACCCTGGCGCCCCAATTCTTCTTGCCGGCCACGATCTGCTCCGGCTGGATGGTGGCATGGGATACCCTCAGCACGGCAGGGCAGTCCCGGGCAATGGCCTGGGCATCGCCGATGGTCAAGGTGGGCTTGGTCCCGTAGCCGGATTGTACTCCGCCGCTTTTGACCGTGCCGGAAAAGATCATCAGCATGTTGGCGCCCAGACTGTGGATCTGATCCTGAATGCTGGCATTGGCGCCCCGGCCCACGCTGATCATGACGATCACCGAGCCGATGCCGATGATGATTCCCAGCATGGTCAGCAAGCTCCTGACCTTGTAAG
>JAKAFO010000487.1 GCA_021819735.1 Deltaproteobacteria bacterium | reverse complement strand
TTGTTCGACCGAAGGAATACACAAAGTATTTCGAGGATCGAACGAACCGGCCCAACGCAGGATTTGGGCCTGATTGGAGGTTTTGTCAACGGGACAGGGCCATCAGGCGATATACCGGCAGACTGGCCAGCCAGGCCGCATCCTCGGGCGACAGATAGTCGCCCACCGAGGCATCGAAGAGAATATTGGCCTCGGCCGGGAACTCCTCGTCTCCCTCCCACACAACCATCTGAATCGGCGCATAGGGCAGCAGATCGAAACGGAAGGCGGCATTGCCGGTATCCATGGGCGTGGCCCCAAGTTTCGCGGCTGCCTTGCGCAAGCCTTCCACATTCTGGCCGAAGGCTTTCTTGAGGGGGTCCACGGCGCGCTTGACGAAGGCGGCGAAGTAAAAGCCGGCGCCGGGGATTTCGCGGTAGGCGACCCATTGGCCCTTGAGATGGGGCCGGCACTTTTGCAGGTAGTGCAGGACCAGCACCTGCTCCTGCAACGGCACCTGGGCTGCCGCATCGGCGGCATCCGTGAACTCGAAGGATGGGTAGGCGATCCGGTAGACCCTGCCCAGAAACGGCAGCCGCAGGGCGTCGGAACCAGCCATGGGAATGCCGGAACGGCGGCTGATATCGTCCAGTTTCTCCTTTGCCAGCTCTTGGGCGGCCAGCGCTCTTGCCTGTTTGAAATCGTCCACACGGGCCATGGAATAGGCTTCCTTCCGTTCGTCGAATTGTGCCCGCACCTTAGCCGGTCGGCGTCCTTTTTTCAACATTGACTTACGCACCGGCCCATTCCAAAATCCATAAGACTTTGAACCTCGACCGGGGCGAAAAATGAAAAGAGGAGGATGGCATGGCGGTGTACAAAGACAAGCAAGAGCTTCAGGCGATCCTATCGCGTTTGTGGGAGCGGATTTTTAACACGGCTGCGATCGTGGACAAGCTTTCCGATCTTTCCCTGGTGGTGGAGTTCCGCTTTACCGATATTCAAACCCGCATGTTCATCCTCGTCGGCGGCGGACGGAAAGAAGTCCTCTGGGACCCTGAAAAACCGCCCAAGGCCGATGTGGAGATGATTCTGGCCGCGGATACCGGCCATGCCTTCTGGATGGAGGATCTGAATGTGCCCCTGGCCCTGGCCAGCCGCAAGATCGTGGCCAAGGGCTCGGTGCAAAAAGCCCTAAAACTGCTGCCGGCGCTCAAGCCGGCCTTTGCCATCTATCCCGAAGTCCTGGCCCAAATGGGGCGCAATGATCTTCTCGCCCGGAAGAAAGCGGCCGGGCCGAAGAAAAGATGGCTGAACCTGGCGGGATTCACGGGACGGAAGAGGATAGCCGGGGAAAGTCTTCCGCTCTTTCCCCTGAACCCGGCCGAACCGCGCCGGGTCGTGCGCCCGAGCACAGCGAGGCAGGGCGCCGTAACGCCCCTGGACCTTTACCGGACCATGGTGACCATCCGGGCCTTTGAGCAGCACCTCTCCGACGGCTTCCGCAATGGCGAGATCCCCTCCGAGGCCATCCATCTCTCCATCGGCCAGGAAGCGGTGGCGGCCGGGGTCTGCCTGAACCTGCGCCACAGCGATTACATCAACACCACCCACCGGGGTCACGGCCACATCATCGCCAAGGGGGCGGACCTCGGGAAGATGATGGCCGAACTCTACGGCAAGGCCGAAGGGCTCTGCGAAGGCAAAGGCGGTTCCATGCACGTCACCGACGGATCGCTGGGAATTCTGGGGGCCAACGGCATCGTGGGCGCGGGCTTTCTACTGGCCCTGGGCGCGGCCCAGACCATCAGGTATCAGAAGCGGGACGATATCTCCGTGGTCTTTGCCGGCGACGGCGCGGTGAACCAGGGCATGTTCCACGAGGCCTTGAACATGGCCGGCGTCTTCGGGCTGCCCCTGCTGGTCGTCATCGAGAACAACCTGTATGGCGAGTTTACTTCCATCGAGCGCCATTCGGCGGAGACCGATATCCGCAAGCGCATGGCGGCCTACAACATCGAATCGGAGCAGCTCGACGGCAATGACGCCGCCACCGTTTTCAACCGCGTGGCTGAGATCATCCAGGCCATGCGCCGGGACGGCAAGCCGCGCGGCGTCGAGCTGAAAACCTACCGCTGGCACGGCCACATGGAAGGCGAGCCGGAACTCTACCGGTCCAGCGAAGAAAAGCAAACCTACATGCAGCAAGACCCCATCGTCCGTCTGGAAAAGGAACTGGTGGTCCAGGGGATTTATACAGCGCAAGATCTGGCGGCCATCCGCGACGCGGTCAAGCGTCGGGTCCTGGAGGCGGCCGATTTTGCCCAAAAGGCCCCGGAACCCGAAATGGCGACCCTGACCAGCCGGATCTACAGCCCGGACCCTGCCAGCCTGTTTCAAGGGCAGATCGGGCCGACGCCGCCGGGACCGACCATGTCCTATTCCCAGGCCATCAACCAGGGGCTCGAAGAAGAGATGCAACGGGATGAGAGCGTTTTTCTCTGGGGTGAAGATGTGCGCCTGGGTGGCTATTTCAGCGTCACCGAAGGGCTGGTGGCGAAAATGGGGGAACGGAAAATCATCGACACCCCCATCAGCGAAAACGCCATCGTGGGCGGCGCCGTGGGCGCGGCCATGACCGGTTTGCGGCCTGTGTGCGAAATTCTCTTCGGCGATTTTCTCACCTGCTGCATGGACCCCATCCTGAACCAGGCCGCCAAGCTGCGCTACATGACCGGCGGCCAGGTGAGCATCCCGCTGACGATCCGCACACCGGTGGGCAGCGGCATCGGCATGGCGGCCCAGCACTCCCAGAGCATGGAGCGCTTTTTCTTCGGCATCCCGGGCCTGATCGTGGTGGCCCCGTCCGATCCCTACACGGCCAAGGGCCTGATCAAATCGGCGATCCGCTCGGATAACCCGGTGCTCTTCTTCGAACACAAGCTGCTCTACGCCGCCACCGGGCCGGTGCCCGAAGCGGAGTACACCCTGCCCCTGGGCAAGGCGCGGGTCGTGCGCC
>JAKAFO010000486.1 GCA_021819735.1 Deltaproteobacteria bacterium | reverse complement strand
CTCAATGTCTTGCGTCCGCCTGTGCGTGGCGGCGGATGATCGCATCGGAAGCCACGGCTTTCGTCAACCGGAAAAAGAGGGTTAAACCCGATATCGGTATAATTAATATTAAAGAGGAGGAGAAAGTTCATGCAACATATTTACCATTGGGGCAAAAATTTATTGATGGGGCTGGCCATATTGCTGCCGGCCACGGCCTGGGCGGCCGGCGAAAAGGCCACCAATATCGTGGTGGTGGCCGATACGCGGCGGGTGACGGGAATATTGAAGTATTTTTCCGACCTGTACAACACGGATGTCGTTATGTCCGCCGTTTGGGCCGTGGTCCTCACGGTGGCCATCGGCTGCACGCTGGGTTTTCTCATGGATTTCCTCATGGAACGCACCGGACTGGATCTGCATTCGCGCAAGATCATTGAACATTAGAAATCTTAGAGATCAAGGAGGGATATTTTCATGGATGCTTCCTGGTTGTACATGTATATGCCCATCGCGGGCGTGGATATATTCTGGCCGGGCCTGGTGCTGATCGGTTATTCGGTAGGCGTCATCGGTGGCTTTTTTGGCATGGGCGGGGCCTGGATGGTGACCCCGGGACTCAACATACTGGGCTTCCCCATGGCCTTCGCCATCGGCACGGATATCGCCCACATCGCCGGCAAATCGATGATTTCGACGATCCGGCACTCCAAGTTCGGCAACGTGGATTACAAGCTGGGCTTCATCATGGTCATCGGCACCATGATCGGCATCGAGTGCGGTGCCCAGTTGGTCATGTGGCTGGAACGTCTCGGTCAGATCGGCCCGGTGGTGCGCTGGGTCTATGTCGTATTTCTGCTGCTGATCGCGGTCATGGTCTTTTCCGATTATGCCAAGGCGCGCCAGAAGAAGAAAGCCGGCGAAGTAGCCGGCGAAAAAGGCGTGGAAGGCTTTACCTGGTATAAGACCCTGCACAAGATCAATATCCCGCCCATGATGCACTTTAAGACTTCGGGCATCTATTGTTCGGCCTGGCTGCCCATCTCGGTCAGCTTCACCACGGGCGTGCTGGCCGGCTTCCTGGGCATCGGCGGCGGCTTGCTGCGCATGCCGGCCTTGATTTACTTCATCGGCACCCCCACCCATGTGGCCGTGGGTACCGACCTGTTCGAGGTTATGATTTCCGGGCTTTACGGCGCCTTCACCTATACCCTCAAGGGCCGTATCGAACTGGTGGCGGTCTTCGTCATGCTCACCGGCGCCGCCATCGGCGCACAGATCGGCACCGTGGCCACCAAGTACGCCAAAGGCTATGGCATCCGGCTGGCCTTCGGCGCGGCCGTGCTGTGCTGCATGATCTCCATCATCCTTAAACAGTTCAAATACGAACTCCCGGCGGCGGTTTTGATCCTGAGCACCATCGGCATCATCTGTATCTATATTATGATTATCATGTTCAAGGGAGCCGCCAACGAACTGCGGGAGAAAAAAGCCCGCGAAGCCATGGCCACCAAAGCCTAACGCAGGAGGATATGCAACGATGAAACGCAGGATAATTCAAATAGCGATGGTCTTGGCGGGGCTCTTCTGGCTGGCAGGCACGGCCGCGGCGGCCGAAGTCAGCCAGGGCAAGTGCCTTCAGTACGACAAAGAGCGCAAGTTGGTCACCATCGAGGAGTACGACATCAATTTCACCAAAGAGCATCCCTATGGGCAGCCCACCGGCACCCAGTCGGAATACAACCTGGCCACGGCTCTGATCGGGATTCCTCCGGAGGTGGGTGACATTGTGAGATTGGCCTATGACGTCAAAGACGGCACCAAGGTGGCCATACGGCTGATGAACGTCTCCAAGCAGGATTTGCGTAAGAAGTAAAGTTAGGAAGTACTTTGCCGGGGGGCACGGCCCCCCGGCTTTCGCATCCCCAAGGAAGGAATTGGATCCATGTTCGAACCTCGCCGGATCGCATCCGAAGAAAGACTCAACCCCAGGCAACGCTGGGTGGTAGTCGCCATGAACCTGCTGTTGCTGGCCGAACTCACGCTGGGCATGTACTGGGGACAGCAGGACCCCGACAATCTTTCGGCCATTTTCTTGCGTACCTTCATTCCCTCGGCCGCCATGACCATCGTGGCCGCCCGTCTGATGCTGCGTCGCTTTAAGAACGGCTCATGATAGCGCGATTTTTCTCGCCACGATTCATCCGCCGTTTCGGTGTCATTGCCGGCGTGCTCTTTCTTTTTTCCGTGGCGGATACTTTTGTTTCCGGCCATTTGGACGATCCGCGGATCATTCGCGCCCTGCCTGGGTCCCGCCATGCCGTCAACGGCACCCTGACCGCCTCGGTTTCCTCCAAGGAGGAATTGAGGTATCGCGCCGGCAGTAAAGGGTTGCACCTGGCCTTCGTCGATCTGCGCGGCCGAATCTGGCGTGGAGAGCTGCAAGCGGACGACACGATCGATCCCGGAGATTATGACCTCCAGGTGCTCGATGTGCGGCAACAGGCCGTGGAAAAGCCTGGCGCCCATCGTGTGCTGGTTTTCGATTCCAAGGCTGCCTTGAATGCCAGCTATCCATCCATCTGCCGCAAAACCATCGGCATCCCCCCCTGGTGGCTCGTGATCGGCACGCTTCCCCTGCTGGCAGGTGCTTTGCTGCTCTCTTACCTTCACTCCGTGAACAACGAAGCATTGCTCGAACGCCAAGGCATCTTTCCGATCATGAAACTGTCACGCCTCAAGGATCGCTGGGAGGTCGGCATCGGCGTTCACGGGGAGCAAAAAATCTTCGCCGGCGATCTGCTGCGGCTGTTGAACAGGAGTCTGGAGCCGGTGGGAGAGTTGCGTATCCACTCCGTGCGAGACGAGATGGCCCTTGCCGTCCTGGATCTTTCCGCGGAAATCGCCCCCGGTTATTTTGTGCAAAAGCCGCCGGCTTCGTCGGCTTCCGGATTCAAGGTGTAGTTGCCCTTCAAGAAGCATTCGGCGAGTTTGTTCACCAGCAGTTCACTGTGCATCA
>JAKAFO010000142.1 GCA_021819735.1 Deltaproteobacteria bacterium | reverse complement strand
CCACGGTGGAAGATATTGCCGAGAACTGGAGCCGGATCAACGACTTGAACGGCGCCAAGGAGCTGGCCGATCTGGGCGCCGCCACCCTGGACCTGATGACCCCCCGGGCTGCCGCGCCGGCCGCGACGCCGACCGCTGCCCAGGCTTCCGGTGCCGCCCCGCCGGGGGTTGCCGACTTGCCGAGCGTTTTTAAGCGCCTGGCCGGCACCTTTAAACCCGATGCGGCCAAGGGGGTGGACGTGGTCTTCCAGTTCACCATCTCCGGCCCGGGCGGCGGCGACTGGTCCCTGGCCATCCGCGACCAGCGCTGCGACCTGGCCGACGGGGCCCACGCCAAGCCCACCTGCACCTTGAAGATGGCGGCGGGCGATTTTGGCGCCATGATCGGCGGCCAACTGCCGCCCATGCAGGCCTACACGACGGGCAAGTTGAAGATCGAAGGGGATATCATGAAGTCGCAGCTCATCGAAAAGTTGTTTGCATTGAAGTAAAAAGCAGGAGGTAAACCATGGCAACCGGCATCAAAGATAAAGTCGCGATCCTCGGCATGGGCTGCACGCGTTTCGGCGAACGCTGGGAGGCGGGCGCCGAAGAGTTGATGGTCGAGGCCTTCGAGGAGTGCCTGGCCGACGCCGGCATCGAGAAGAGCCGCATCGGGGCGGCCTGGCTGGGCACCTGCATGGAAGAGGTCAACGTGGGCAAGACCGGCATGCCCCTGGCCACCACCTTGCGCCTGCCCATGATTCCGGTGACGCGCGTGGAGAACTACTGTGCCACCGGCACCGAAGCATTCCGCGGGGCCTGTTACGGCGTGGCCTCCGGGGCTTATGACATCTGCCTGGCCATGGGCGTGGAAAAGCTCAAGGACACCGGCTACGGTGGCCTGCCCAATCCCGGTTCGGGGGCCGGCACGCTCAACTGGCAGTGGTGGCCCAATCTGACCGCCCCGGGCTCGTTTGCCCAACTGGCCAGCGCCTACCAGGCCAAATACCGGGTGAGCGGCGCCGAACTCAAGCGCGCCATGGGCCATGTCTCGGTCAAGAGCCATGCCAACGGCGCCATGAACCCCAAGGCCCACCTGCGCAAACCGGTCTCCCTGGACCAGGTGCTCGCAGCGCCCATCATCGCCCACCCCCTGGGGCTCTTCGACTGCTGCGGGGTGAGCGACGGCGCGGCCTGCGCCATCGTCACCACGCCCGAGATCGCCGCGCAGTTGGGCAAGAAGGATCTGGTGACGGTCAAGGCCTTGCAGATCGCTTTGAGCAGCGGCGAAGAGGCCGGCTTCAACCAGTGGGACGGCGATCACTTCATGACCACCGACCGTTGCAGCGTGGCGGCCTACAAGGAAGCGGGCATCACGGACCCCAAAAAGGAGCTGGGCCTGATGGAGGTGCACGACTGCTTTTCGATCACCGAGCTGGTCACCATGGAGGACCTGCATGTCTCCGAGCGCGGCCGGGCCTGGCACGATGTGCTCGACGGCCGCTTCGACCGCGGGGGCGATCTGCCCTGCCAGGTGGACGGCGGGCTCAAATGCTTCGGCCATCCCATCGGGGCCTCGGGCCTGCGCATGCTCTACGAGATCTACCTGCAACTGCAAGGGCGGGCCGGCGGGCGGCAGTTGAAAGGCCCGCGCTACGGATTGACCCACAACTTGGGGGGCTTTCCCTTTCAGAACATTTGCAGTATCGCGATTATCGGGAGTTACAAGTAGCGGCTAACGAAGGTGGAAGGGGGTGCTTCCATGGAGATTCTGCGGTATAGCGCGGCGCACCAGGATTTCCGCAAGCGCCTGCGGGCGTTTTGCGACCAGGAGATTCAGCCCCAGGCCGACCGCTGGGAAGAAGAGCACCAGGTGCCCCGGGAGATGTGGCGCAAGATGGGGCGGGCCGGGTTTCTCTGCCCGGGCGTGGAGGCCAAGTACGGCGGGTTGGGTGGCGATTTTCTCTACAGCTTCATCGTGGCCGACGAGATGTCGCGCACCTGGCAGACCGGGCTGGCCGCGAGCTTGCACAGCGATGTGGTGGTGCCATACATCGAAGCGTTTGCTTCCGAAGAGCTGAAGCGCAAATATCTGCCCGGCTGCGTGTCGGGCGATATCGTCACGGCCGTGGCCATGACCGAACCGGCCGCGGGCAGCGATCTGGCGGGCATGCAGACCACGGCCGTGGAGACGGGCGATACGGTCGTGATCAACGGCTCCAAGACCTTTATCTCCAATGGGGTGAGCTGCGATCTGGTGGTGCTGGCGGCCAAGGACCCGGCGGTGGCGGACAAGCACCAGGCGGTGTCGCTCTATCTGGTGGAGGCGGGCACGCCGGGGTTTAAAAAAGGGCGGCAACTGGAGAAGATGGGCTGGCACAGCCAGGACACGGCCGAGCTGTTCTTCTCCGACTGCCGCATTCCGGTGGCCAACCGTCTGGGCGCCCACGGCGGCGGTTTCTTTCTGCTCATGGACAAGCTGCAGCAGGAGCGGTTGGCCTGCGCCATGGGGGCGGCCCTGGCCTCCGAGCGCATCGTGGAGTACACCGTCGATTTTTGCAAGCGCACGAAGGTTTCGGGCAAGCCCCTGGTGCGTTCCCAGGCGGTGCAGTTCGCGTTGGTGGAGATGGTGGCCGAGGCGCGGATCGGGCGGACGTTTGTGGAGAAGTTGATTGCGGATCACATGGAGAAGAAGAATATCGTGGTGGAGGTCTCCATGGCCAAATTCTGGACGACCGACGTCACGCATCGGTTGGCGTCCCGGGCCTTGGATCTGATCGGGCCGTTCGGTACTTTGGAGAAGTGCCCGATGGCGCGGGCGTTCCGCGATACCCGGGTGATGTCGATCTTCGCGGGGACCAATGAGATTATGAAGGGGATTGCAGCCAAGTTTATGGGGCTGTGAAAAATGGTGCTAAGTGACTTCGGATCGGATCGGCCGGCGGACCCGGCCACCGCTCCGCGCCCCTGCGCCGCCGAATCAAGGGATGCTAAAGCGCGCTGCGGGCGCCCTGGAAACTCGCTGCGCTCAGACAGTCCAGGGCGTTTTCCCTCCGCTGCGCTTAAGCATCCCTAAATTCGGCGTCTGACGGGTCGCGGAGCAGTGGCCGAGTCCGCCTGTTTGCGTGCGAATCAAGTAAGTTCGGGAGAAGACACTGTGCTAAACAAAGGCGCCCTAAACGGCATTACCGTGCTGGATCTCTCCCGGTTGCTGCCCGGGCCTTATTGCTCCATGATTTTGGCCGACCACGGGGCGCGGGTGATTGCCATCGAGGACCGGAAGCAGTACCTGGCTGATGGTCTGTTTCTGCCGAGCGTGCAGCGCAACAAGGCGCACATCTGTCTGGATCTGAAGCGTGCGGAGGGCAAAGAGATCTTCTTGCGCATGCTCAAGGGCGCCGATGTGCTCATCGAGGGGTTCCGGCCGGGGGTGGTGGCGCGCCTGGGGGTGGATTACGAGTCGGTGCGCAAGGTCAAGCCGGATATCGTTTACTGCTCGATCACCGGCTTCGGCCAGAGCGGGCCGTGGCGCGACCGGGCCGGGCATGATGTCAATTATCTGGGCGACAGCGGGGTATTGGATTTGATCGGCGAGGCGGGCCAAAAGCCGGTCATTCCCGGAATTCAGATCGCGGACATGGCCGGCGGGGGCATGAACGGGGCCATCGGCATTTTGCTGGCGCTCTATGCCCGCCAGCGTACGGGCCAGGGGCAGCGCATCGATATTGCCATGACCGATGCGATGCTGGCCCTGCTGCCGGTGGCCAAATTTTACCACGAGCAGACGGGCAGCGCCCCGCCCCGGGGTCGCAACATGCTGGCCCATGGCTATGCCTGTTACAACACCTATGAAACCGCCGACGGCCGCTACATAGCGGTGGGCGCCCTGGAGGGCCGCTTCTGGAAAGCGCTCTGCCGGCAACTGGGGTTGGCCCAATTCGCCGATTTGCAGTTCGACGCGGGCCGGGCCCAGGAGAGCATCGATGCCCTGGCCGCCGTTTTCAGACAAAAGCCACTGCTCCAATGGGAGGCGGAATTGGGCGGTCTGGATATGTGCGTCAGCGGCATCCGCACCATGGACGAAGCCTTGGAAGCCGAGCACTTCAGGCAACGGGAGATGGTGGTGCGCGTACCCCGGCCCGAGGGGGGCAGCGACACGGAACTGGGCGTGGCGGTGAAACTTAGCGCGACACCAGGGGCGGTGCGTAGCCCCCGGCCGCGCTTTGGTCAGGATACTCAGCTTGTTTTAAAGGAGTTTGGTTATAGCGATGACCAGATCCGCTGCTTGGCGGACAAGGGGGTTATCGGCTAGGGGGAAGAGATCCCCCAGGCTCAATAAGGCTTCAGATACTTGGAAATTTTGTACTTGCCAAGGTCGATGCTCGACCATTTGGTCAGTCGCACCCACCCATTGCGGCGTTCCTCCGTCACCCGGCGCTGATCCGAAACCCTATTTTCGGGCGCCCGCATCAAGAATTGCTTGATGGTCGGAAACCTGCGTCTGTCTTTGCCACAGCGGCGGTCTTTAATAGAACGATCTTGTTCGTTTATTCCGTTCATAATGACCTCCTTGGTTGCGCGTGCGCGTGTAATATAGCCAAATTATAAGCCGTGATGGCGTTCCGTGCAAGATCCAAAAAAGGGACTAAGCGGCGCGGCGTTTGGGGCGAGAAAGGAACATGGCGACGGCCGCCAGGAAAGTCAGCAGGCCGATGGTCATAAAAGCGAGCCGATACGAGCCGGTGCTGTCAAAGATATACCCTGTCCAAATAGGCCCCGTGGCCCCCGCGGCCATCATGACCGGGTCCATGAACCCCTGAATCTTGCCCAACGACTTGCGGCCGAAATATTCGGCCCGGATGGCCGGCATCAGGGGAATGTTGCCGCCGAAGCCGACCCCGAACAGAAAGAGGAACAACCACACCATGCCCATGGTTTTGGCGTTCATGAGCACCAGCATGCCGCAGCCCATCAGCGAGTAGGAGACCATGAAGAGGTAACGCTTGTTGAAGATGTCGCCCAGGTAGCCGAAGGCCAGGCGGCCGATGATGCTCACCAGGGTGAGCAGGCCGATGCTGATGGCGGCCCGCTCCGGGGCGATGCCGGCGTCGGTCAGGGCCGGCACGGTGTGCACCGTGATCGTGGAGTGGGCCATGCCCTGGAAGAAAAAGGCCAGGGCCAGGAACCAGAAAGCCGACGAGGAGACCGCTTCTTTCAAGGTATAATCCGCGCTGCCTTGGGCCGCGGATGAAACCGGCGTGCCGACGGCATCCAAGGCCGGGTCGGCAACCGGCGGCGCGGGCGGGTCGCCATCGGGCGAAAGGCCCATCTCCTCGGGCCGCTCCTTGATCACGAAGGCCAGGGGGATCACCACCACCCAGATGAAAATACCCATGACCACGAAGGCGCTGCGCCAGCCGAAGCGGTGGATCATGTGGGCGGCCAGGGGCGCGCAGATGATGCCGCCGAAGCCGGCGCCCACCGAGAGCAGGGCCAAGGCCAGGGAGAGGCGGCGGTGGAACCACTTGGCGATCACGGTCCAGGCCGGCAGGTAGAGCATGGCGCTCATGCCGGCCGAGAGCATGATGCCGTAGATCAGGTAAAAGCCCATCAGGGATTTGATCAAGGGCATGAGACAAAAGGCGCCGCCGGCCACGATGGCGCCGATGATCACCAGCAGCCGCGCGCCGTACTTGTCCACGGCCCAGCCCACGATGGGCGAGGCCACGCCGCCTTCCACGCTGCGCAGGGCATAGGCCCCCGACGTCATGGCCCGCGTCCAGCCGAACTCTTCGGACATGGGCTTGAAGAACACCCCGAAACTATACAGCCAGGTGCCGTATCCCAACATGCAGATAATATTCGTCGCCGCGACGATCCACCATCCATAAAAGAGCTTCGTTTTCATGCCAGCCGCAAATTACCTTGTTCCGTCGTTGATCTTTGTACCGCCCGCCTTTGCTTCCCGGATTTGGCGGAAGGTGGGCCCACCGAAGTGAGCGTTTATAACCCATGTTCTAGATCGGTACCATGAAATTCAACAGCCCCTCGACAATAAAGGATTGTTGCATGAATTGGTTCGAGGATGTCGAACATGCCGCCGCTCCGATCCATCGTTTTCACCTTGTGGCCCCTTCTCCCCCCGACCGCTGCGTACCCGACGAATCCGGTTTGAAATCCGAACTATTACATTGACATAAAATCGGTGTTTCGGCTACGTTGCGACCCAAACGACGTCTATCTATCGCTAACCGGTATTTGCGTTCTATCGGTCATCCTCGGCAAAGAGAAAGCAGCGCCGTGAAAGTTTACCGCTGCTTACCCGAGTGCAACTTTCTTCCGATTATCGGGATGATGGGTAAAACGCCGAATATTGCGGGAGGAAGAGATTGGACAGAGTAAACCGGGAAGTTCGCTCCAAAATAATGGCCAGCGTTGGCACCAAGGATACATGTGCCGAGATGGGAGTCCGCCGTCTTGTGCATGGGATGGGATACCGGTATATCCTTCATCGCGCCGACCTTCCGGGCCGTCCCGATTTGGCGTTCCCATCCCGGCGAAAAGTGATTTTCGTGCATGGCTGTTTCTGGCATGGTCACCATTGCCGTTACGGTCGCCTCCCGAAATCCAGGCGGGACTACTGGGAACCCAAGATCGAAACGAACAAGCACCGAGACAGGAAACAACGCCAGGAACTGACGCGACAAGGTTGGCGCGTTTTGGTAATCTGGCAATGTCAGTTGAAGAAGCCCGAATGGCTCGGCGCGAAGATTGAGGATTTCTTGAGGACAGATGAGTAGAAGGCCAACAGTCGTAGACCTTTTTGCGGGAGCCGGAGGTATGTCTCTAGGCTTCGAACAAGCTGGATTTGACGTTATCGCAGCGGTGGAGTTGGACCCTATCCATGCGGCCACTCATCATTTTAACTTCCCAATGACGGCAATACTGGCCCGATCGGTCATCGGGCTCGACGTCGGTACGATTTTGCGACAACGAACGGACGGCGGTAGCGGAGTGGACGTTGTGTGCGGTGGAGCGCCTTGCCAAGGCTTTTCCCTCATTGGGCAACGCATGCTCGATGACCCCAGAAATCAGCTTGTGCGGCAATTTGTTCGCCTTGTCGTAGAACTCGACGCCAAGTATTTTGTGTTCGAGAACGTCAAGGGGCTTACGGTTGGCGAACACCGCAAATTTCTGCGTCTTCTGATTTCGGAGTTCATAGATCGAGGATACAATGTCGCCGAACCGTGGCGTGTCTTGAATGCAAGAAACTATGGCGTGCCACAACATCGTGAGCGCTTATTCCTTCTCGGTGCAAAATCGGGACTTCCCCTTCCGAGCTACCCGGAGATCCTCACCGACGACACGCCTGACTTATTCGCGGCCGAGGCCGTTCGCCCTGTACCCAACTGCCGCGAAGCGATCGGCGACATCCCGGACAACGAGCGGTTCGAGGAGTTGATGACCGCCGATTCGGTGCATGTTCCCGATTGGAAGCCGACATCCGATTTCGCTAGAGAACTGCACTGCATGACAAATTTCTGTTGGCACTACGGATACCGACGGAGATGGGACGACACGCTGCTTACGTCGAGCATGCGCACGGTCCACACGGATATTTCCCGCCGCCGGTTCGCGGAGACGAAGCAGGGCGATGTCGAACCGATTTCACGGTTCTTCAAACTTCCGCCCGGTGGACAGTCCAATACTCTTAGAGCCGGAACCGACTCTGCCCGCGGAGCCTTCACGAGCCCTCGCCCAATTCACTATAAGTATGCCCGCTGCATTTCAGTTCGCGAGATGGCACGACTCCATGGGTATCCCGACTGGTTTCGCTTCCATGTCACGAAATGGCATGGGGCTAGACAAATCGGAAATTCCGTTCCTCCCCCTTTGGCCCGAGCCGTAGCTTCGTCCGTGATCGGCGCTCTTGGCGTGGAACCGCGCCCCCCTAAGAAGATTCTCGATCTTGGTAGTCCGAGCCTGCTCGTAATGGATATGACCGAAGCGGCCGAGTTATGGGGCGTGAAAGTCCCGATCGAGAGGCGGGACAGAAAAAACGGAACGCGGAAGCGGAAGCAGCACGAAATCGAAGAGGCCCGCATAGCGGCTGGGAGGTATTGAATGGAAGCGAAAAAAGCGAAGAATCGGTATGCGGCGATAATCGAGAAGATATTTTTTTCGAAGTACATAAAGGGCGAAGAAGAAGTAGCATTCGCCCGAGAAGATTTGGTGAGAGCGGCTAAATCGCTTTGCATCGAGCTTCCCAAGAACCTGGGAGACGTAATATACTCCATTCGCTACCGGACCGATCTTCCGCAAAGCATCTTGAAGACCCAACCGAAAGGCAAAGAATGGGTTATCGAAGGCCGGGGACGCGCCCTATATCGCTTCCACCTTGTAACCGAAAATCGGATCGTTCCTAACGAGCAACTGGCAGCCATCAAGGTTCCGGACGCTACGCCCGAGATCGTTTCGTCTTATGCTCTTTCCGACGAGCAAGCGCTTCTTGCCAGGGTCCGATACAATCGTCTTCTCGATGTGTTTCTAGGGGTAGCGACGTATTCGCTGCAAAACCATCTTCGGACCACCGTGCGCGACTTGGGTCAAGTAGAAATCGACGAGATCTATGTGGGGATAGACAAGCGCGGAGTGCAGTTCGTCCTTCCCGTTCAAGCGAAGGGCGGTGCCGATCAACTCTCGGTCGTGCAGGCGAAACAAGACATGGCCTGCTGCCACGAGAAGTTCCCTAACCTCGTGTGTCGAGCTATCTCGGCGCAGTTCATCTCCGCGAATCTAATAGCTTTGTTCGAGCTTGCGATAGATGACGGTATGGTAAAGATCGTCGAAGAGAAGCACTACCGGCTGGTCCCCGGCAATCAGATAACTACCGAGGACTTGAAGACATACGCAAGCCGATAGCAGAAACACGGACACCGGCAAGATCCCCTGCGGTAGCCTTAAGATGTTCGTTCGACGGAAGATTAAGAAATTCTGCATGGACAGAAACTACGGGCGGCCCGACCCATCCCATTAACGCCTCTCTCGAAAAGGATTTGGTAATGAAAAGATGCTTGCTTTCGATCGTGCTCTGTCTGTTGTTCGCCGCCAATGCTTACCCCGACCTGCAAGCCGACGGCTTCGATGTCGCGCCGCTGTTCAAGGCCACCAAAACGTTCGATATGAATGATGCCCGCCTCACAGGCATTCGGGAACTCGTGCTGAGCAAGTTCAAGGAGAACAGCAGCGGCAGCTATACAGACGGCGATACGGCGTATGAGGAGACCACCTATTTGGACAAGGACGAAAACTCGGTCAAGATCGCCACAGAAAAGATTACCAAGACCGGCGCGGGAAAAACCACCGTGACGGTGACCGGCCCCGAAGCGGTCGTCACTGCCATCCGGAATAAGGGGAAATGATCGCCGTTTACGGGCGGCCCATGACCGCTTTGGTTAAAGGAGAAAGATCGCTTGGCTGCCGAAAAAAAAACATGTATGCCCGGTTGCATTCGCGGGCGGTCTCGACATTGGTATCCGGCGATGGTTACACGACCCTCGCAAAATGCTCGGGCCCTATATCGAAGAAGGCATGACGGTCCTGGATGTCGGCTGCGGGCCGGGTTTCTTCACTGTCGCGCTGGCGCGCATGGTGGGTCCAGCGGGCCGGGTGATTGCCGCCGATTTGCAGGCAGGGATGCTTCAAAAACTGAAGCATAAGATTCAGGGAAGCGAACTTCAGGAACGGATTACGCTGCACCAGTGCGCTAAGAACCGGTTGGGCTTATCGGCGAAGGTCGATTTTATTCTGGCGTTCTATATGGTTCACGAAATCCCCGATCAGGAAGGTTTTTTCGCCGAGCTGCGATCGATCCTCAAACCCGATGGACGGGTCTTCATCGTGGAACCGCCCCTGCATACCTCCAGGAGGGCCTTTGAAAGCAGCATCCAAAAGGCACGGGATGCCGGTTTAGTGGCAGTTGAAAGACCCAGGCGGTTTCTCGACAAGGCCGTTATTCTCCAAAGCGCCTAAGGTCGATTCCGAAAACAAGCGGAAGTGCGTCGAGGCAGCATCAGGCGCCCCGGCACATGGAAGAACAAGAAGGAGAGAACATGAAAAAAATTACGGCTCTCATCGTTGCGCTGTTCGTCTCGCTGGCCATTGCCGGCATGGTGTCCGCTACCGATCCAAAAATCGTCAAAGTCCCGACCGGTAAGCAAACGGTAACCGCGCCGGCCAAGCGAAACGTACCGATTCCAAGTCCCAGCCCCGTGCCCACCCCTAGCGCCGAAGATCGTTATCAGAAGGCGGCTGACACCGTGAGCTCATCGAGCAAGCAGGTCCATGATGATGGTCAGAAGATAATCGACAATTTGAAATAGCAAGAAGAGAATCCAAAATACCGTTGTCGAGGAAATCGAGAAATATGGGGGTTCGCAAAATTTTATTGACCTTAGCCCGTATGCGTTGGAACTATCCATGGAATATCGACCTTGTCGACGGACAATGAAAGATTAGAGGGCGGCGGCCTGAAAGAACCCAATAAAAGGAGGACACCATGAAAAGAGTGACGGTATTGGTTTTATGTCTCGCGCTTTTGTCGATGGCTGGGACGGCAAGCGCCGGAAAGGAAACCGGCCCATATGTCGGCGGTTCCCTCGGCTGGTCGGCCATCGATGTGTCGTCTGACGATCTTGATTCCGATTATGATGACGATGATCTTGGCTACAAGATATTCGCGGGATACAATTTTGGCGTCATCCCCCTGCTGGATCTTGCCATAGAAGGCTCCTATGTCGATTTCGGCAAAGCTTCATCCAGCCAAATTACAGAGCAGGATGTGGAGATTACGGGCTGGGATCTCTTTGGGCTGGCGGCGCTGAATTTAGGTCCCGTCGGGGTGTTCGGAAAAGTTGGGCAGATCTGGTGGGACAGCGATTCCAATATTTCTCAAATAGATGATTCTGACAACGATATGGCCTACGGTATCGGCCTGCGTTTCCAGATCGGTTCGGTCGGCATTCGTGGGGAGTACGAATATTTCGATTTAGGAGACACCGATGTGGGCATGTTTTCTGTTGGGGCGTCTTGGACTTTTTAGCCGTTGCGGAGATCAGAAATTTACCCTGATTCGCTCTTCGGTGGGGTCTGACACGGTCCCGAGGGATTCTAGATAATCGCGGAAGGCATCGGCATCGATAAAGCCGGTGTCCTGCTTTCTGGCCGCGGGAATGTCTCTGAGGGTCGTGTATCCGTCGCCGCCGCCGGCCAGATAAGCGGTCACCACGATTTTGTAGGTGTCGTCCGCATCGAAGGCTTCATATCCGCCCCCCAGGGTGGCCCGGTATTCCAGGTTGGTCACCCGCGCCCCTTTGACCGCGCTTTCTTCGATGTCAAAGCGCAAGCCGGAAACATAAGGGTACCATGGACAGTTGGACTCGGAACGGGGATTGTGGACGATCTGGTAGTCAAGGCCGTCTTCCAGGGCGTTGCGGATTTCGGCTCCGGTCATCTCCACCGTATAGAGCAGGGAATTATAGGGAAGCAAAGAGAGCACGTCGCCCATGGTGATCTCTCCGGCCAGCAGATCGACCTTGACCCCGCCCCTGGGCTGAATGGCGATGGTCACCCCCTGGGCGGCGGTCTTCGCGACCATGCTGTTGGCCACCAACGGGCCGGGGCCCGAGTTGAATTGGGTCGCCGGGTCGCCCCTTAAAAGATCATCCGTGGCCGAGGCAACCACCACGCGCTCTTGCTCGGCAATCCCATCCGTAAAGGGTTGTAAGATGGCAGCTATCTCGGGGTCTTGCGCAAATACTTCCAAAAGGTCCGATTCGGCCATCAGCGCCAGAATGCTTTCTTGAACCTCCGGCGCCACTGCCATCCACCCGGCGCCGTTGTCCTGTTTAAATTCGGTTGAGTTTACCAGATAGGGTCGGCCGCTGAACGCGGTGACATCCCCGTTGCGATCGAAATCCACGTTAAGTTCGCCGATGGCCCGGCCCCAGCCCCAGGCCTGGACCACGAGCACCTGCCGGCCTTCGGGGCTTTGGACCCGCGTGGGATAATCGTAGCCCGCGGGAACGGTGATGCCGAAACCATCGAATTGCTCCTGGGGGCCCAGAAGGGTATGGGAATGGCCGCCGACAATCACATCGATACCGGCAACGGATTCCGCCAGCTCCAGATCGGCTTCGTATCCGATATGCGATAAAACGATAATCTTGTTGATCCCCTGCGCCTGCAAAAGCCCGACCGTTTGCGCCACGCTGGCCGCGACCGCGTTGAACACGATGGTGTCGCCCGGGCTGGAGATGCTGGCGCTTTCAGGGGTGGTGACGCCGATCACGGCGACCTGTTCATGACCAAAGGTTTTGAGCATATAGGCTGGAATTTTGCCTGCCAGAAAGGGTTCGCGGGACACATCGAGATTGGCGGCCAGGACGGGGAAATCGGCCCACGCCAGGTAAGCGGAGAGGCTGGCCGGCCCATGGTCGAACTCATGGTTGCCCAGGGTCATGGCATCGATGCCGTAGGCGTTGAGGATGGCAAAATCGGCCTCGCCGCCAAAGGCTGTGTAATAGAGCGTGCCCCCCAC
>JAKAFO010000141.1 GCA_021819735.1 Deltaproteobacteria bacterium | reverse complement strand
TTAGTACATGTCATCCATGTCGCCGCCGGCAGGCATGCCGCCGCCCTTTTTCTTCTTCTCGGGCTTGTCGGTAATCATGGCTTCGGTGGTCAGCATCAGGCCGGCGACCGAGGCGGCGTTCTGCAAGGCAAAACGTACCACTTTGGTGGGATCGATGACGCCGGCGGCGATCAGGTTCTCGAAAACTTCGGTGGCGGCATTGAAACCGAAGTCATCTTTGCCTTCGGCCACTTTGTTGTAGACCACGGAGCCTTCCAGGCCGGCATTGATGGCGATCTGGCGCAGCGGTTCGCTCAGGACGCGCTTGAGCAGGCGCACGCCCTGCTTCTCTTCGCCCTTGGCATCCACCTTGTCCAGGGCCGGGATGCAGCGCACCAGGGCCACGCCGCCGCCGGGCACGATACCCTCTTCCACGGCCGCGCGGGTGGCGTTGAGCGCATCTTCCACGCGGGCTTTCTTCTCTTTCATCTCGGTCTCGGTGGCTGCGCCGATGTTGATCACGGCCACGCCGCCCACCAGTTTGGCCAAGCGTTCCTGCAACTTTTCACGGTCATAATCCGAGGTGGTGTTCTCGATCTCGGCCCGGATCAGCTTCAGGCGGCCTTCGATGGCCTGGCGCTTGCCGGCGCCGTCCACGATGGTGGTGTTGTCTTTGTCGATGCGCACGGTCTTGGCGCTGCCCAGATCGTTGATGGTGATGTTCTCCAGTTTGACGCCCAGGTCTTCGGAGATCACCTGGCCGCCGGTCAGAATGGCGATGTCCTGGAGCATGGCCTTGCGACGGTCGCCGAAGCCGGGAGCTTTGATGGCCGCGACCTTCAGGGTGCCGCGCAGCTTGTTGATGATCAGGGTGGCCAGCGCTTCGCCGTCCACATCTTCGGCCACGATCACCAGGGGCTTGCCCATGCGGGCCACCTGCTCGAGCAGCGGCACCATGTCCTGCATGTTGGAGATCTTCTTCTCGCTGAGCAGGATGTAGGGCGAATCCATCACGGCGATCATCTTTTCGGAGTTGGTGACGAAGTAGGGCGAGATGTAGCCGCGGTCGAACTGCATGCCTTCGACCACTTCCAGGGTGGTCTCCATGCTCTTGGCCTCTTCGACGGTGATGACACCTTCCTTGCCGACCTTTTCCATGGCGTCGCTGATCAGTTGGCCGATCTGCTCGTCGTTGTTGGCCGAAATGGAGCCGACCTGTTTGATTTCGTTTTTGTCTTTGGTGGGCTTGGACATCTTCTTTAATTCGGCGATCACGGCCGCGGCGCCTTTGTCGATGCCGCGCTTGAGGGCCATGGGATTGGTGCCGGCCGCAACGAGCTTCTGGCCTTCGTTGTAGATGGCCTGGGCCAGGATGGTGGCCGTGGTGGTGCCGTCGCCGGCGGTGTCGCTGGTCTTGCTGGACACTTCACGCACCATGCGGGCGCCCATGTTTTCGAATTTGCCTTCCAGTTCGATCTCTTTGGCAACGGTCACGCCATCCTTGGTCACCAGGGGCGCGCCGAAGGATTTTTCCAGAACCACGTTGTTGCCTTTGGGTCCCAGGGTCACCTTGACCGCGTTGGCCAGTTGGTTGACGCCGCTGAGCATTTTTTCACGGGCCTCAGGGCCATAACATATCATCTTAGCAGGCATGGTTTATCACCTCCTCAATTGGTTCGCTGTTTATTCCAGAACGCCGAGGATGTCATCCTCGCGCATGAATACATGTTCCACGCCGTCGATCTTGATCTCCGTGCCGGCATATTTGGAGAACAGAATGCGGTCCCCCTTTTTGACTTCCAGGGGCACCCGTTTGCCGTCGTCGCCGACTTTGCCCGGGCCCGTCGATACCACTTTGCCTTCCTGGGGCTTTTCCTTGGCGGTGTCGGGAATGATGATTCCGCCGGCGGTCTTCTGCTCTTCCGCCACCCGCAGGACCAGAACACGATCGTTCATGGGTTTGATCTTCATCTGACTTTTTCCTCCTGTTGAAATGCCTCGGCCCGAAAAGAACTTTGACTCCCACGTCGGTGGTCGTTACTTTTCCCCGAGTCCTGTGAATTGGGTTTTATTATGGGTAGGGGGCGGATCACGACCGACCCCAGCCGCCTTCGAATTGCCGGTTCGCATGGACCGCAAAACCCCGGTGACTCATTTGGCGGGGATTTTAAGCACCGTTTAGTCCTTGTCAAGAAAGCGGCTAAGGGATTAAATTAAAAACAAAGAACCCCAAGCGCCAAAAAGTGGAGGGCTGCGATGATCGTAGGGATCCTCAAGGAGATCAAACCCGCGGAACACCGCGTGAGCATGACCCCGGCCGGCGTGGAGTCGATGGTTGCGGCCGGTCACACCGTCCTGGTGCAAACCGGCGCCGGACAGGGCAGCGGCTGGGAGGATGCGGTTTATGCCCAAGCCGGCGGCCAACTGGTGGCCGCGGCCGCCGAGATCTACGCCCGAGCCGAGATGGTGATGCACGTCAAGGAGCCGCTGCCCGCGGAGTACGACGCGATCCGGCCCGAGCAGATCGTCTTTACCTATCTGCATCTGGCTGCCAACGAAGCCCTGACCCGGGCGTTGATCAAGGCCCGGTCGGTCAATATCGGCTACGAGACCATCCAGAAAGCGGACGGTTCGCTGCCCCTGCTGACCCCCATGAGCGAGGTGGCCGGCCGCATGTCCATCCAGCAGGCCGCCAAGTACCTGGAGATGAACCATGGCGGCCGGGGCCTGTTGCTGGGCGGTGTGCCGGGCGTGGAACCGGCCACGGTGCTGATTCTGGGCGGTGGGGTGGTGGGGACGGAGGCGGCCAAGATGGCCTGCGGCCTGGGGGCCAAGGTTTATTTGCTGGACAAGAGCCTGGCGCGGCTGCGCTATCTGTCCGACATCCTGCCGGCCAACTGCTTCCTGGTCATCTCCTCGCCGGAGACCGTGCGACGCCTGGTGCGCGAGGCCGACGTGGTCATCGGGGCCGTGCTCTTGCCCGGCGCCAAGGCTCCCCATCTGATCAGCCGGGAGATGCTCAAGACCATGCGTCCCGGCGCGGTGCTGGTGGATGTGGCCATCGACCAGGGCGGCTGTTTCGAGACCTCCCGGCCCACCACCCATGACGATCCGGTCTATGTGGTGGACGGCGTGCTGCACTACACCGTGGCCAACATGCCGGGCGCCGTGGCCCGGACCTCGACGTTGGCCCTGACCAATGCCACCCTGCCCTATGCCCTGGAGATCGCCAGCAAGGGCTGGCGCCGGGCCGTGGGCGAGAGCGCCGAGATTGCGCTGGGGGCCAATGTGGTGCTGGGAAAAGTAACCCATCCGGCCGTGGCCGAAGCGCTCGGGCTGACCTTTACGCCCCTGGACCAGGTGACCCCATGACCCACTCGGCCATGGACCCCGAAGCCAAGCCCCTGGTGTGGGCCGAGATCGATCTGGCGGCCATTGCCCATAATGTGGCCGAACTGCGGCGCATTACCCGATCCGATGCCCGGCTCTTGGTGGCGGTGAAAGCCAATGCCTACGGGCACGGCGCCGTGGCCGTGGCCCGCACGGCCCTGGAACACGGCGCCAGCGATTTAGGCGTGGCCCGCATCGACGAGGGCCTGGCCCTGCGCCGGGCCGGTCTCGCGGCGCCCATCCTGATCTTCGGCCATACGCCGGCCGGCCGGGCGGCGCAACTGCGGGAGTACCGGCTGGTGCCGACCCTCTTCGGCCTGAGCCATGCCCGCGAGCTCTCCGCCGCGGGTCGGGACTTCAACCGGCCGCTGCCGGTGCACATCAAGGTGGATACCGGCATGGGCCGCCTGGGTTTGGCATGCGACGATCTGCGGCCGCCGGACAGCGGCCGGGCGGTAGAAGAGATACGTCAGATCATGGCGCTGCCGGGCCTGGTCGTCGAAGGGATCTTCACCCATTTTGCCACCGCCGATCATGCCGAGCTGGCTTTTGCCCAGCAGCAACTCCGGCGCTTCACGCAACTCAGGGCGCAACTGGAGGCCGCCGGCCGCGGCGGTCTCGTCTGGCATGCGGCCAACAGCGGCGCCATCATGGCCTTGCCCGAAAGCCACCTTTCCATGGTGCGGGCCGGCATTGCGGTCTACGGGCTCTATCCCTCGGACCAGGTGGACCGCAGCCGTCTGGCGTTGCGACCGGCCCTGGCCTTGAAAGCCGCCATCGTGCACCTCAAGCAAGTCCCGGCCGGTACGCCTATCAGCTACGGCTGCACCTATCGCGCGCCGGCCCCCACCACCATCGCCACCGTGCCGGTGGGCTATGCCGACGGCTACCACCGCGCGCTTTCCAATAAAGGCAGCATGCTGGTGGGCGGGCAACGCGTGCCGGTGGTGGGCCGCGTCTGCATGGATCTGACCATGATCGACGTGGGCCGGGTGCCCGGGGTGCGCGTGGGCGACGAGGTGGTGGTCATCGGCCGCCAGGGTGACGCGACCCTGGCCGCCGACGAAGTGGCCGACCTGTTGGGTACCATCAATTATGAAGTGGTTTCGGCGCTCACCGAGCGGGTGCCGCGGGTCTACATCTAAAACCCGCCCCTACTGGGTCACCGGTATGATCTGGATGGTCACCCGGCGGTTCTGGGCCCGGCCTTCGGGCGTGTCGTTGGAGGCGATGGGCTGGGTTTCGCCGCGGCCGGCGATGAGCAAGCGGGCCGGCAGCACTTTCTGACCGGCCAGGTATTCGGCCACGCTGCGGGCGCGGGCTTCGGACAACTGCTGGTTGTGGGTGTCGGAGCCCACGCTGTCGGTATGGCCGACCACATCCACCGTGGTCTGGCCGTACTCGTTGAGCACGATGGCCACCGAATTGAGCACCTCAAAAAAACCGGAGTTGATATCCGCCGAATTGGATTCGAAGGTAACGTTGCCGGGCATGTTGAGCGTAATCTGGTTGCCCGAGCGGGTGACGCTCACGCCGGAGTTTTGCAGCCGCTGGCGCAGTTTGACCTCCTGCACATCCATGTAATAGCCGATGCCGCCGCCGGCCAGCGCGCCGACCCCGGCACCGATCAGGGCATTGCGCTGCCGGTGTTTGCTGTCGGCCGTGAGCAGGCCGATGAGCGCGCCGCTGGCCGCGCCGATGCCGGTTCCGTAAGCGGCTTTGCTCGTCTGCTTCTCCTGGGTGTAGGGGTTGACGGTGCTGCAGGCGCTCACAAAGAAGAGCAGGCTCATCAGCAGGCTGATCCATTTAATACACTTAGGAAACATGATTTCCTCCGAATGGTTGATTGGGGGGTTAGGATTTCGATGGCGTTGGACCGTAGCGCCGGGCCAAATCGGCGTAGAGCAATCCGCTGCCGCCGAAGATATCCAGGGCACTGCCCACCGTGAAGTCGATCCGGCCCTGGCCCAGCCGTGCGATGGTATCGATATCTTCTTGGGAGTAGATACCGCCGGCGTAAGTCATGGGAAGGCCGGCCCACTGTCCGAGCAGGGCCACCAGGGGCAGCTCGATGCCCTGACATTTGCCTTCCACATCCACGGCATGAATCAAATACTCCGCGCAATAGGGCGCCAGGCGGCCCAGCAGGGCGGAAGTGATTCGTTCCTTGGTAAACGTCTGCCACCGATCGGTGACGACATAGTAGTCATCTCCCTGCCGCCGACAACTCAGATCCAATACGAGGCGTTCGGAACCGATGTGTTGGCACAGGCGGGTCAAGCGATCTTCATCCACTGTGCCGTCGTGAAAGACCCAGGAGGTCACGATGACCGCCGCCGCGCCGGCATCCAGCCATGCGGCGGCATTCTCCAGGGTCACCCCGCCGCCCACCTGCATGCCGCCCGGCCAGGCGGCCAGGGCCGCTTCGGCCGCCGCTCGATTGCCGGTGCCCAACTGGATGATGTGGCCGCCGGCAAGTCCATCCCGGCGGTACAGCCGGGCGAACCACTCCGCCGGCCGGCTGGCTTCGAAGTTGGTGCGCACGGCCCCCGGATCGGCATCCGAGAGTGTGCCGCCGACGATCTGCTTGACTTTCCCCTGGTGTAAATCGATGCAGGGCCGAAATTTCATCAGACATCCTCGCTGTGGCCGTCGCGATTGCACCCGCAAGGGGACATGAACTAAACAGTTGCATCCTTTCACGATTAGGCCTTAGATTGAAACTCGGCGGCCATAATGCATGCTTGAAGCGGGAAGCGCAAGGATCAATTTTGGAGGTAATCCGATGTCAAAAGATCTTCCGATTCTCGATCTTGATGATGCCCTGCATCGTGCCTTGGGTGACGTGGCCTTCCTTAAAATGATGTTCGACGAGTTCGAGCAGATGCTTCCCGAGATGGTGGCGACCATAACCAAGGAGATGGAAGCCGGAGACCTGACCGGCCTTGGCAAGTCGGCCCATCAGCTCAAGGGCGCCGCGGCCAATCTGGGTGCCACGGCGGTGTCGGCCGCGGCCCTGGCCCTCGAAAGAATCGGCAAGAGCGGGAATGCCAAGGATGTGCATGCCGCTCTGGATCGTTTGAAGTCAGCCCAGCAGGCCTTGTTCGCTTACATCGACCGGATCGATTGGAGCACCCTGGGAGAAAGGTGAGGGGGTCAGGCGGCGGTGGGCTCGTCGGTTTCGGCGATGAGCGCCATGACGGTATCCAGCAGCGGGGGGGGCAGGGGCCGCCACTTGGGGTGCAGGGCCTTGTCTTCGAACCAGGTGAAGTCCACGGCGTCGAGTTTGGCCGGGATCAGGTGCTGGTTTTTATCGCCGTAGGTGGTGGCGGGGTAGTACTCCACGTAGGTCATGCGGTGGGGATCGATCTTGAAGCGGGCCGCCACGGAGGTGGCGATGTGGCTGGCGCAACTGCGCACCGATACCCCGCGATAGGGTGCTTGGCCGCTGGGGATATCGCTGACCACGACCACCATGGGCTTGATGGGGGTTACCTTGCCCTGTTTGCTTTTGGACAGATCGAAGATGCGCAGCCGGCAGCGGCCGGCCGCGAGTTGATAGACGCCGCCGAAGCCTTCCCAGGCAAAAGAGTCGTCATGGATCAGCATGGTGTCGCGCTTTCTTTGAGGTGATTGGCATCCCACCGGAGTATCTTTAGCGCCCCTGTCTGGCGCCGATTTTAAGCATAAAAGTAAAAATGTCGAGACGCACGCACCCGGTGGCGGGAGGGGCGGCTCTCCGAATCACCATTGCAAGCCATTTTTAGTGCCGCTTGGGCGCAGCGGAGGAAAAGCGGCCTGGACTGTTTGAGCGCAGCGAGTTTCCAGGCCGCCCGGAGCGCGACCTTAGCGGCACTTGAAATGGGTTGCAGGTGAGGCGGAGAGCCGCCCCTCCCACCACCGGCGAGTACCGCATTCCCTTTTACATCCGCCGCGTCAATGTGCCGTAGAGTCGCAATAGTTTGTCGGGCAGTTCGCGGACATCGCCGATCACGTGGTGGTGCATGCGGCCGTACAGGTCGTCCAGGCGCGGATCGCTGCCGATGTTGACGGTGATGGCCTTGACGTGCACGTTGCGGGTGCGGGCCTCCTGCACGGCCCGGCGGGTGTCGGCGATGGCGTAATCGGCCTTGTAGCCCAGGTCGTTGGGAAAGCCGTCGCTGACCACGATCAGCAGCCGCACCCGGGCGGCCACAGCGGCCAGTTGGGTGGTGGCGTGGCGGATAGCGGCGCCCATGCGCGTGCTGCGCTGAGGCCGCAGGCCGGCGATGCGACCCTGGACCACGGCGCCCAGCGGTTCGTCGAAGTTCTTGATGCGGAAGTAATCCACCGAGTGGCGGCCGGTGCCCGAAAAGCCGGCGATGGCATAGGTGTCGCCCACCACCTGCAACGCCTCGCAAAAGAGCACCAGGGCCTCCTTGGCCACGTCGAGCACGGTGGCCTGGCCGCCCGCGACGGCGTTGGCCGTGGAGCGCGAGAGATCCACCAGCAGCAGGGCCGCCACGTCGCGCTCCTGCTTGAGGCGCTTGATGAAGAGCCGGTCCGAGGGGGTGCGGCCGGCCTTGCGATCCACGGCAAAGTCGATCAGGGCCCGGTGGTCGAAGGCGTCGCCGTCGGGCCACTGGCGCAGGATCACCAGGCCTTCGGGTTTCAGATACTCGAAGGCGCGCCGGATGCGGGCCACCAGGCCGCGGTATTGCGCCAGGGTGTGGCGGTAGAAATCGCCGTCGGCCGCGGCCGGCACCACGGTTTCCTGGATGCGCACGTGGTTGTGGAGATAGTCTTGGAGCGCGGCATCCCATTCCGGATAGTAAAAGGCCGGCCCCCCGGCGTCGGCCGCAGGGCCGGCGTCGATGCCCGCCGCGCGCAGCAGGGACGCCAGGTCCAGTTGGGAGAGGTCGAGTTGCGCCTCGCCACCATCGGTCGGCGGCGGGTTGCGGGTCAGCACCAGCGTCTGGATGTCGTCGGCCGAGATGCGGCCCTGCTGGCGGCTCAGCGTCTCTTGCAGGTCCGAACGGTAGAGGCTCAGTCCCTGTTCGGCCAGGCGCACCTGGATGCGCCGGGCCAGGGCCGCCTGGGGCGCAAAGGCCGCGGCCACCAGATCCCAGCGCAGGCGGCGGCCGAAGGGGGGCGTAAAAGTAGGGTATCTCTGGCCAAGGACGCCCAAGGCGCGCACGCAGGGGCCATAGACCTGGCAGACCATCCGGGCGCTGGCCTCCACCGGGCTTTGGGGCGTCATCTGCCGGTCGAATAGCGCGGCGGCCTCGTGCGCCAGGGCCGCGGCCTGGGGCGGCGTGCCCTGCGCTGGCGCCATGTCCAGTACCAGGCGGCCGTAGAGCGGCGCCAGCAGATGGGTCCATTGACCCTGGCCGATCAGACGCCGGACCTGGTCCTGCCACAGCGGCAGCGAGCGGCGCACCAGCCCCGGATAGGCCTGAACCATGCGGCGCAGCACCCGGGCCTGTTCGAAGAGGTCGAAGAGATCCTCGGCAAGGTCCGGCCGCGCGAAGGCTTTGAAAAAGCGCTGGGCGTCGGCCGCTTCGGGGGCGCTGCCCGGCGTTGCCCGGCCGGCCATCCGGCGGGCCACCTCCGGGAAGAGGTCCGCGGCCCGATCCAGATCGAAGCCAAAGGTGCCGAATTCGAAGCAGCCGGCCTCCCAGCGCACCAGGGCCTTGGCCGCAGCGCGGTTCTCGTCGGCCCGGGCAAAACCGTCGATCTCGTCGGGCAGATAGATGTAGCGCCCATCGGCGCATATCCAGGGCGGCGGAGGGTCGGCCGCCGCACGGGGCAGTTGGGACATGGGCTTGATGAAGACGCCGCGATCCAGGCGGGCCGAAAGGTAGCGGTCCAGGCGGGCCTTGATTCGGGTAAGCGGTACGGCCACTTGCAACTGGGCGCAGGCCCGTTCCCCCTGTTGGGACGAGAGGCTGAGAAAGGCGCCGGTGGCCTTGGGCGTCTGACGATGCAGGGCCAGGGCCTGGTCCATGAATTCGGCCAGAGCCGGCGGCGCCAGCAGGGCCAGGCCCTTGGGCATGCCTTCCAGAAAGCTGTCGGTCAGTTGCAGATCCGTGGCCGCCACCCGGTGCAGGGCCTCGATCTGGGCCCGCCGGCGCCGGGGAACGAACCCGCGCACAGCCTGGGGGATCACATACACCAGCCGCACGCTCTGGTTGTAGGTGAGCTCCTGGCCGAAAACCGCCACCAAAAGGTTGAGGTAGGCTTCGGCCGCGGGCCGGTCTCCGGCGTTGAGCAGTTCGCTGAGCACCGCCAGCGGTTCGCTCAGGGTGTAGGTGCCTTTGCCGCGCATGACGGAAAGGCAGGTGGCGAAGCGTTCCACGAGCGGCGGGTCGGCCAGCAGCACGGCCGGCAGGTGCAAGGCCAGCAGCCGGGCCAGGGTGGGACCGGTCTTGGCCGCCTGGTGGACCTGATCGATGTAGGCTTTCAGACCGGCGTCGTTGGTCGGACCGATCAGGCGCAGCAATCCTTCGGCCATGGCCCGGGCCAGACCCGGCTCCAGCGAAAGGGCCCAGATGGTCTCCTGGGCCAGCAGGTTCAGCCGGTCGTCGGCCGGTATGGGCGTCATCAGCGTCAGCCGGCCCTTGACCCACAGGTGGGTGTCGGGATCGGCGATGCGCAGGGACTCCAGCGGTTGCAGGTCGGTCATGGGGACCCCTAAAACAGGTCGGCGATCAGGTCTTGCAGCGTCTCCTGCAGGCGGTCGTCATCGGTGAGCGGCAGGCACAGGGCTGTCAGGCAGGCCTGGGCCGGGGCGATGCCGTGCCGGATCAGTTGGGCCGCGTAAATCAGCAAGCGGGTACTGGCGCCTTCGGTGAGGCCTTGTTCGCGCACATTGCGGATCTTGGCGGCCAGGGTCACCAACCGCTCGGCCATTTCGGCATCCACGCCGCCTTCCATGGCCACGATGCGGGCTTCGCGATCGGCCGGCGGATAGTCGAACTGCAGGCCCACGAAGCGCTGGCGCGTGCTCTGTTTGAGGTCCTTGAGCACCGACTGATAGCCCGGGTTGTAGGAGATCACCAGCATGAAATCGGGATGGGCCTTCAGGAGTTCGCCCTTTTTGTCGATACTGAGCATGCGGCGGTCGTCGGTCAGGGGGTGGATCACCACGGTGGTGTCCTTGCGCGCCTCCACGATCTCGTCCAGGTAGCAGATGGCCCCCATGCGCACGGCGCGGGTCAGCGGGCCGTCCACCCAGACGGTTTCGTCGTGCTGGAGCAGGTAGCGGCCCAGCAGGTCCGAGGCAAAGAGATCCTCGTGGCAGGCCACGGTGACGAGGGGGCGCTTGAGGCGCCAGGCCATGTGCTGCACGAAGCGGGTCTTGCCGCAGCCGGTGGGCCCCTTGAGCATCACCGGCAGCTTGGCCTGAAAGGCGGCCGCGAACAGTTCGATCTCGTTGGCGTTGCTCAGGTAGTAGGGTTCCTGAGCGATGGCGTAGGGTTGGGGGTCTATGGTGTCCATGCGCACGTGACCTCATCTGGCCCGTTACCGGGGAGTTCTCATTGACAATCCATGTCAGGCGTATATTATGGCTGGGTTTTCCCGCCATGCCATGCCTGGAAAAGCTCGGCCACGATCTGATCGCGGCAACTTCATGAAAGAGGGCATTTATAGTATCGATGGACACTAAAAACAACCCAGATCCCATCTACCGCCTGCGCCATCAGGACAAGGACGTCATCCTGGTGGGCACGGCCCACGTCTCCAAGCAGAGCGTGGATTTGGTCCAGCAGGTCATCCAGGAAGAAAAGCCCGAGACGGTCTGCGTCGAATTGTGCGCCGGCCGCTTTCAAACCCTGCGCCAGAGCGACAACTGGCAGCAGATGGACATCATCAAGGTGATCAAGGAGAAGAAGGCCTTTTTGCTGCTCTCCAACCTGATCCTGGCCGCCTTCCAAAAACGCATCGCCGCCAAGCTGGAGGTCCGGCCCGGCCAGGAGATGATTCAGGCCATCGAAACGGCCGAAGCCATGGGCGCCGCCGTGCATCTGGCCGATCGGGATGTGCGCGTGACCCTGGCCCGTACCTGGGGCCAGATGGGTTGGTGGGCGCGCTGCAAGCTGATCGCCCACCTGGTGCTCTCGTTCGGCCAGACCGACGAGATCAAGGCCGAGGATGTGGAGGCCATGAAACAGAAGGACATGCTGGCCGCCATCCTCGACGAGGTGGGCCAGTCGCTGCCCACGGTGCGCCGGACGCTCATCGACGAACGCGATCAATACCTCACCGAAAAGATTCGCACCGCCCCGGGCCAGAAGATCGTGGCCGTGGTGGGCGCCGGCCATGTGCCCGGGATATTGAAATATTGGGATCAGCCCGTGGCCCTGGCACAACTGGAAAGCATGCCGCCCAAGGGCCGCCTGGGCGAAGTGTTCAAATGGCTGGTGCCGGCCCTCATCGTGGCCCTGCTGGTCTATGGCTTTTTCATGGGCGGCAAGGAGGTGGGGCTGAACATGCTAGTGGGCTGGTCGTTGGCCACCGGCGTGCTGGCCGGCGTGGGCGCCCTGCTGGCGTTGGCCCATCCGCTCACCGTGATTTCATCGGTGCTGGTGGCGCCGATTGCCGCCATTCATCCGCTGATTGCCGCCGGCTGGGTCTCGGGCCTGGTGGAAGCCTTTTCACGCAAGCCCCAGGTGCGGGATTTCGAACACTTGCAGGAAGATATCCAGTCCATGCGCGGCTTCTGGCACAACAAGGTGACGCGTATTCTGCTGGTGGTGGCCTTCACCAATCTGGGCACCACCGTCGGCATCTTCGTGGGCTTTCCGTTGATGATGAAATTGTTGTAGCCCCTTACCTTTCCGGCTGGGCCACCCTTACCACCCGACGCTGGGCGATGCGCCCGTCGTCCAGGGCATAGGTCATGGTCAGCACCTGGAGTCGATTCTCCGCGAACCATTGAATGCACTGGGGGTAGAGCTGCCACTCCAGGGCCAGACCCTTCTTTTTGATGCTTTCCAGCGTGTCGCTCTCATCGATGACAAACGAGCGTTGGCCGATGATGGGGCCCGAATCCTCCCCGTAGTCGATGAAGTGCACCGTGCAGCCGCCGACCTTGCAGCCGTAGCGGAAGGTGTCGCCGTAACCGTCCACGCCCGGGAAGGCAGGCAGCAGGGCCGGATGGATGTTCATGATGCGCGGAAAGCCCGGGTCGGTATTAAAGCGGTCGATGAAATAGGGGGTCAGGTTGCGCATGAAGCCGGCCAGC
>JAKAFO010000485.1 GCA_021819735.1 Deltaproteobacteria bacterium | reverse complement strand
TTCACCGTGTACGAACCCGACGTGATCGCCGTGCACACCACCTGTCTTTCGGAGACCATCGGCGACGACATCCCCCAGATCGTCAGCAAGGCCAAGGCCGACGGCCGCATCCCGGAAGGCAAATATGTCTTTCACGCCAATACCCCCAGCTATGTGGGCTCGCACGTCACCGGGTTCGCCGGCATGACCAAGGCCATGGTGGATTACTTCGCCGAGGCCGGCGTTCCCAAGAGCAAGCGGGTCAACCTGATTCCCGGCTTCGTGGAGCCGGCCGACATGGCCGAGGTGCGGCGCATCGCCGCCGAGATGGGCATCGCCTCGATCATGTTCCCCGACACGGCCCGGGTGCTCAACGGACCCCTGACCGGCAAGTACAAGATGTTTCCCGAAGGGGGCGTGACCATCGATCAGCTCAAGCAAAGCGGCGGCAGCATGGGCACCATCGCCCTGGGCGCCATCGCTTCGGCCCCGGCCGGACTGGCCATGGACGCCAAGTGCAAGGTGCCGTGCCAGGTGCTCAATCTGCCCATCGGCCTGCACGACACCGATCTCTTCGTGGACACCCTGCGCCGCATGGCCGGCGTCAACGTGCCCGACGCCATCGACCTGGAGCGCGGTCAACTGGTGGATGCCATCTCCGACTGGCACCAGTACCTGCACGGCAAACGCGTCGGCCTGGTGGGCGACCCGGATCAACTGCTGGCCCTGGCGCGTTTTCTGACAGCCCTGGACATGAAGCCGGTCTACATGGTCACCGGTTCACCGGCCGGCAAGAAGTTCGAAGAGAGCTTGCGCGAAACCCTTTCCGGTGTGGCCGACGAGATTCACGTCGCGGTTCCCGGGGATATGTTCCTCTTCCATCAGTGGATCAAGAATCAGCCGGTGGACCTGCTCATCGGCAACACCTATGTCAAGTACATCGCCCGGGACGAAGACATCCCCTTCGTGCGCTTCGGCTTCCCCATCCTGGACCGCATGGGCCACAGCTACTTTCCGTCCGTGGGCTACCGCGGCGCCCTGCGGCTGCTGGAAAAAATGCTCGATGCCTTGCTGGATCGCAAAGAGCGGGACAGCACGGATATTAACTTCGAACTCGTACTCTAAACGATGCGCTTTGGCGAGGGAGTTCAACCATGTCTTCCATCCCGATTTTAAAACAACGCGAGCGGCAGATCCACGAAACCGGCACGGCGCCCTTTGCGATGACCTGCGACCAGCAGAGTCTGGCCGGCAGCGTCAGCCAAAGGGCCTGCGTCTTCTGCGGTTCGCGGGTAGTACTCTACCCCATCGCCGATGCCTTGCACCTGGTGCACGGTCCCATCGGTTGCGCGGCCTATACCTGGGATATCCGCGGGGCGCTCTCGTCGGGCGCCCAGTTGCACCGCATGAGTTTCTCCACCGACTTGCGCGAAACCGAGGTGATCTTCGGCGGCGAGAAGAAGCTCTACCAGGCGTTGATCGAACTGATCGACGCCTATAAGCCCCAGGCCGCCTTCGTCTACAGCACCTGCATCGTGGGCATCATCGGCGACGATGTGGCCGCGGTCTGCCGGCGGGTGACCCGCGAAAAGGGAATCCCGGTGCTGCCCGTGCATTCCGAAGGCTTCAAGGGCACCAAGAAAGACGGCTACAAGGCCGCCTGCGACGCCCTCTTCCATTTGCTGGGCACCGGCGACACCCGCGATATCGCGCCGGTCAGCATCAACATTCTGGGCGAGTTCAACATCGCCGGCGAGGCCTGGATGATCCGCGACTACTACCAACGCATGGGTGTGCAGGTGGTCTCGGTACTCACCGGCGACGGCCGGGTGGCGGATGTATGCCGGGCCCACGGCGCGGCCCTGAACGTGGTGCAGTGCTCCGGGGCCATGACCTTTCTGGCCGAAATGATGAAGGCGAAGTACGGCATCCCCTATATCCGCGCCTCGTACTTCGGCATCGAAGACACCGCCAAGGCGCTCTACGACGTGGCCGCCCATTTTTCGGGGTACACCGCCATCCAAAAGCGGACCGCAGATTTGGTCCGCGCACAGGTCACGGCCGTCGTTCCCGAACTGCAACGCATCCGGGCCGACCTGGAAGGCAAGCGCGCCGCGGTGTACGTGGGCGGCGCCTTCAAGGTGTTCTCGCTGATCAAGGCCCTGCGCCAGTTGGGCATGCAGGTGGTGGTGGCCGGCTCCCAGACCGGCAATGCCGACGATTACGCCACGCTGCGGGATCTGTGCGATCCGGGCACGGTGATTTTGGACGACGCCAACCCCCTGGAACTCTCGCGCTTCGTGATCGAGAAGCGAGCCGATCTCTTCATCGGCGGCGTCAAGGAACGGCCCATCGCCTACAAGCTGGGCGTCGGCTTCTGCGACCACAACCACGAGCGCAAAACACCGCTGGCCGGCTTCGAAGGCATGCTGCACTTCGCCCGGGAGATTCACACCACGGTGACGAGCCCGGTATGGCAGTTCGTGCCTTTCCGTAGCGAAGGGTAGAAAGGATACCGCCATGGCTTTTTCCGATCCCAAGGCTGACTATACGCTGAAGCAAATCCAAATCACGCCCTCGGCTTCGGCCACCCAGAACGCCTGCAAGCTGTGCGCGCCCCTGGGCGCTTCCCTGGTGTTCAAGGGCATTCGCGGCGCCGTGCCGCTGCTGCACGGCTCCCAGGGATGCAGCACCTATATCCGCCGCTACCTGATCAGTCATTACAAAGAGCCGGTGGACATCGCCTGCTCCAATTTCGGCGAGCAGACCGCGGTCTTCGGCGGCGGTGTCAACTTGAAGCTGGCCCTGGAGAACATCCGGCGGCAGTACGATCCGGCCCTGATCGGTGTGGCCACCACCTGCTTATCGGAGACCATCGGCGACGATGTGCCCATGTTCATCAAGCAGTATCTGGCGACCCAACCCGCGGCGAGCGTGCCGCCCATCGTGCACGCCAGCACGCCCAGCTACCAGGGCAGCCACATGGAAGGTTTCCATCGCGCCGTGCTGGCCACGGTGGAGACCCTGGCCCGCGTGCGCACCGCCACC
>JAKAFO010000140.1 GCA_021819735.1 Deltaproteobacteria bacterium | reverse complement strand
CCGATCAAGAAATTTCCGGATTTTGAGGTTTCAATACCCTCTCTCAGTAAGCAACGCTCAATCAGTGATACTCTCACTACCTACGACGACCTGATCGAGAACAACCGGCGGCGGATTCAGTTGCTGGAGCAGGCGGCGCGGCTGCTCTACAAGGAATGGTTCGTCCGCCTCCGCTTCCCCGGCCACGAGCACACCCAAATCATCGACGGCGTGCCGGGGGGGTGGTCGATGCGGCCGATCAAAGATGTTGTTGAAGGCGTTTACGACGGGCCGCATGCTACTCCACCAGACGCAGAAGAAGGGCCAATCTTCCTGGGCATAAAAAACATTACTGAATCTGGCCGGTTGGATCTTACAACGACTCGGCATTTATCCGAAGAAGACTTCCCCAAGTGGACCAGACGAGTGAAACCACAGGCGGGGGATATCGTGTTCTCATACGAAGCCACCTTGAACTTGTACGCCTTAATTCCAGAGGGATTTAGGGGTTGCCTCGGCCGTCGCTTGGCTTTGGTTCGCCCGATCGCCAGTGATCGAACCGGGTTATTCATCTATTTCAGCTTTTTTGTTCATCGCTGGCGTACCGTTATTGAACAAAACCGGCTTTGCGGGGCGACCGTCGACCGTGTGCCGATCGCCAGATTTCCTGATTTTCCGTTGCTTATGCCGCCCCGGCGGTTGATAGCGGCCTTCGATGATCACGTCTTATCATTGCTGAAGCAGATGGAGACACTTGAGCGAGAAAACGAGTTGCTCGCCAAAGCCCGTGACCTCCTTCTTCCCAAACTGATGAACGGCGAGGTGGTGGTATGAAACCCCCATCCACCGCAATCTACGGGCAGCACGGGCCGTACGGGCAGACCTATGTGTCTGCCCCTGCCCCATCTGCCAAAAATCATAGCGCTACGAACACGCAGAAAAGGGCGAACACGCAGGTTCGCCCCTACGGGAAATACGACCCGGCCATCCACCACCGCCGTTCCATTCGATTGCAGGGATACGACTATTCCCAGGCCGGGGCTTATTTCGTCACTATCTGCAGCCAGAACCGGCAATGCCTGTTCGGTGAAATCGTAAATGGTGAATTACGGTTAAACGATGCGGGGGAAATGATTTGCAGATGGTATGAGGAATTGGGCAACAAATTTCCCGATATCGAATGCGATGCATTTGTTTGCATGCCCAATCACGTTCATTTCGTTGTGGTCAACGTAGGGGCGGACCTGTGTGTCCGCCCTGGTTCTAATTCCAGGGACCTGCGTGTCCGCCCTGATCGTGAATCGGCGTATCACCCGAAAGGGCAGACACACAGGTCTGCCCCTACAACAGAAACCGACATGGACAAACAACAGGGCGAACACACAGGTTCGCCCCTACAGGGTTCGCCCCTACAGCGCGTGGTGCAATGGTTTAAAACCATGTCCACCAATGAATATATTCGTGGTGTGAAACAATGCGGATGGTCGCCATTCCCAGGTAAATTATGGCAACGCAATTATTGGGAACACATTATCCGTAATGAATCGGAATTGAACCGTATCCGGGAATATATCCATAACAATCCTGCGCAATGGGAAATGGATAAATTGTTCGTACGGGCGGACCTGTGTGTCCGCCCTGATAACAATGCCGGGCAGACACATAGGTCCAATGCCGGGCAGACACATAGGTCTGCCCCTACGGGAATCCGTGAACCATTTGCCGAATATGGCGTGGAGGCATGGATGGCATGAAACGATCCGATTTTCTCGCCCAAATTACCCTCGGCGAAGACTCCACCCGCCAGTTCAAGGCGGATGTGAAGAACGCCGACTCTCTGGCCTCGGAGATGGCGGCCTTCGCCAACTCCAATGGCGGCACAATCTTCATCGGCGTGACCGATGATGGCTCCGTGCCGGGGTTGTCGCAGCACGATGTGGCCCGCATCAATCAACTCATCAGCAATGCCGCCAGTCACCTGGTGCGCAGCCCGTTGGCCGTGCAGACCGAGAACGTGGCTCTGGACAACGGCCGCCTTGTTATCGTGCTGGCCGTGCCCAAGGGGATCGATAAGCCCTATTTCGACAAGAACGGGGTGATCTGGCTCAAGGCCGGAGCCGACAAGCGGCGGGTGAATTCCAAGGAGGAGCTGCGCCGCCAGTTCCAGTTCACCAACCAGTTTCACGCCGACGAGCTTCCGACCAAGGCAGGGATCGACAAGCTGGACAAGCTGCGATTCCGCGATTTTTTGCGAGATGTCTACAAACAGGAGTACCCCGAGTCTTCCGCCGAACTAACCCGGTTGCTGCAAAACATGAACCTGGCCACCGATGATGGGAGGTTGAATCTGGCCGGGGTGCTGCTCTTCGCCGAGCAGCCGGAGTGGATCGTGCCGCAGTTCGTGGTTAAGGCGATCCGCTTCCCCGGCAACAAAATCCACGCCACCGACTACCTTGACACCGAGGATTTTTCCGGACCGCTACCGAAACTCTTCGAAGGGACGCTTGCCTTTGTCATGCGCAATCTGCACAAGGTGCAGGCCGGGCGCGGGGTGAACGCCCCTGGAACGCCGGAGATCCCGGAGGCGGTGTTCGAGGAGTTGCTGGTCAATGCCCTGGCGCACCGCGATTATCTGGTCAGCGCCCCGATCCGTTTGTTTATCTTCGACAACCGCATCGAGATCGTCAGCCCCGGCCATCTGCCCAACAACCTGACGGTGGAGAAGATCCGGACCGGGAACTCCAACATCCGCAACCCGATTCTGGTTTCCTACGTGGCCAAGGGGCTGCTGCCGTACCACGGCCTGGGTTCGGGCATCAAACGGGCGTTGGAAAAATGGCCAATCATTGACTTTGCCGACGACCACGACGGATGTCTGTTCACTGCCACTGTCCACCGCAAACCGGTAGAAGAGCTGGACCTGGCGGATAAAGGTGCATTAACAGGTCAAGTCGCCGGTTTATCCGGTCATTCTGACCCGATAAATGACCTTTTAAATGCGCTGCGGACTGATTCTTCTGCGGACTATGCAACTTTGGCCGGGCGGCTTGGAGTAAGTGAGGCGACGGTAAAACGCAACATTCAGAAGCTTAAACAGCAAAACCGCATCCGCCGGATCGGCTCCAAAAAAACCGGTCACTGGGAAGTGATGGAATGACTCCCGCCCTTTACACCGAAGACAACCTCGTTCAGCAGACCACCGCCGAGTACCTGGCGCAGGAACTGGGCTGGGAGTCGATATACGCTTACAACAACGAGGATTTCGGGCCGGACAGCCTGCTGGGCCGGGGATCGGACCGCGAGGTAGTATTGACCCGCACCCTGCGGGCCAAGATAGAAGCGTTGAATCCCGGGCTACCGGCCACGGCCTATGACGACGCCGTGCGCCAGATCGTCACGGTTTCCGCCTCGCAGACACTGGCCGTCACCAACCGCGAGAAGTACGAACGAATCAAGGACGGGGTGCAGGTCACCTTTCGCAACGCCAAAGGCGAACGGGTGCGCCAGCGGCTGCGGGTGTTCGACTTCGATGCTCCCGAGAATAATCATTTCCTCTGTGTGCGGGAGCTGTGGGTACGCGGCGATCTCTACCGCCGCCGGGCAGATATTGTCGGCTTCGTCAACGGCCTGCCGTTGTTGTTCATGGAGCTGAAGAACGTCAGCAAGGATATCCGCGCCGCCTACGAGCAGAACTTCCTGGATTACAAGGACACCGTCCCGCATCTGTTTCATCACAACGCCATGGTGGTGCTGGCCAATGGGGTGGATGCCAAACTGGGCTCGGTCACCAGCCGGTTCGAACATTTTCACGAATGGAAACGCCTGGCCGAGAATCAGCCGGGCGCCGTGGCCATGGAGACGCTGCTCAAGGGGGTGTGCGCGAAATCCAATTTCCTGGACCTGGTGGAGAACTTCATCGTCTTCGACGACTCGGCCGGGGAATCGAGAAAGATTATGGCCCGGAATCATCAGTATCTGGGCGTCAACCGGGCCATCGAGGCGGTCCGCGACAGGAAGCTCAGAAACGGCAAGCTGGGGGTGTTCTGGCATACCCAGGGCTCGGGAAAGAGCTATTCGATGGTGCTCTTCACCCGGAAGGTGCATCGCAAGCTGGGCGGCAACTTCACCTTTCTGATTCTCACCGACCGCGACGACCTGGACACGCAGATCTACAAGACCTTTGCCGGTTGCGGCGTGGTGGACAACGACCGCGACCCGTGCCGGGCAGCGAGCGGTGAGCACCTTGCCGAGTTGCTGGCCCAGCACAAATCGCATGTCTTCTCGCTGATCCAGAAATTCAATCAGGCCGTGGTCGAAGGCGAGGCCTACTCCCGGCGCGACGACCTCATCGTCATCACCGACGAGGCTCACCGCACCCAATACGGCACCCTGGCGCTCAACATGCGCAATGCTCTGCCGAACGCCGGCTATATCGGCTTCACCGGCACACCGCTGTTCAAAGACGACGAGATCACCCGGCGGGTGTTCGGCGATTACGTCTCCACCTACGATTTTCAGAGGGCCGTAGAGGACAAAGCCACGGTGCCGCTCTATTACGATGCGCGCGGCGACAAGCTCGGCGTGGCGGTCGGGGATCTGAACGAGCGGATCGCCGAGAAGCTGGAGGAACTGGAGACGGGCGATATCGATGTGGAGCAGCGCCTGGAGCAGGAACTCAAGCGCGATTACCACATCATCACGGCCGGGAAACGTCTCGACCAGGTGGCCCGCGATTTTGTGCAGCACTACTCCACGGCATGGGAAACCGGCAAGGCAATGCTGGTCTGCATCGACAAGATCACCTGCGTCCGCATGCACAAGCTGATCGAGTTCTATTGGCACGAGAGAATCAAAGAGCTGGAAGCGCAGTTGCCCACGGCCACGGATGAGCAGGACGAACAGTACCGGCGACGCCGGATCGAGTGGATGCGCCAGACGCAGATGGCGGTGGTGGTCAGCGAGGAACAGGGCGAGGTCGAAAAGTTCCGCAAGTGGGAGCTGGACATCATCCCGCACCGCCGCCTGATCAAGGAGGGCATCGACCTGCCCGAGGCGATGCGGAAACAGCCGCAGTTCCAGAACATGCAGCGGCTGTCGCTTGACGATGCCTTCAAGGCCGAAGAACACCCCTTTCGCGTCGCCATCGTCTGTGCCATGTGGCTGACCGGCTTTGACGTTCCCAGTCTCTCCACCTTGTACCTGGACAAGCCGCTCAAGGCACACACGCTGATGCAGGCCATTGCCCGTGCGAACCGGATCAACGAGGGCAAGAACAACGGGATGATCGTCGATTACTGCGGCATCCTAAAAAACCTGCGCAAGGCGCTGGCGACATTTGCCGGTACCGGCGATGGCGGGCGCGGTGGAGGCGGTGGCGAAACCGAACCGGCCAAGCCGGATGAGGAACTGCTGGCCGATCTTCGCGAAGCGATTGCCTTTGTCCGGTCCTTCCTGGAGAAGCGAAGCGCGTCTTTGGATGAGATCATCCATCAGACAGGTTTTGCCAGGAATGCGGCGATTCTCGCAGCCAAGGAGGCGGCGAACGAAAACGACGAGACGCGAAAACACTTCGAAGTGATGTGCCGGGCGGTGTTCTCGAAATTCAAGGCCTGCATCACCATCGAAGGCGTCAATGATTGCCGGGGCGACTTCGACGCGATCAACATCGTCTATAAAAGCCTGCAACAGGACCGTGAACAGGCGGATATCACCGAGATCATCCGCCGGCTGCACCAGGTCGTGGATGAGGCGATTGAGACGCAGGCTCAACCGGCTGTTGCCGAAGAGACGCCACCATACGATATCAGCAAGATCGATTTCGACCGGCTGCGCCGGGAGTTCGAGCGCAGTCCAGCCAAGCGCACCACCGTGCAGAATCTGAAAACCGCCATCGAGCAACGTCTTCAGCGTTTGCTCCAGCAGAACCCCTTGCGGACTGATTTTCAAAGGCATTACGAAGAGATCATCGCTGCGTACAACCGCGAAAAAGATCGGGTGACCATCGAAAAGACCTTCGAAGCGCTTCTGCATATCATCAACGAGATGGACGATGAGGAGAGCCGCGCAGTGCGGGAGGGGCTCGATGAGGAAAGCCTTGCCGTGTTCGACTTGCTGAAGAAGCCGAACTTGACCCCCGGCGACATCAAGCGCATCAAGGCGGTCGCCATTGATTTGCTCGAAACGCTCAAGGCAGAGAAACTGCGGATCAATCATTGGCGCGACAAGGAATCTACTCGGGACGCGGTCCTTCTGACGATTCAGGATTATCTCTGGAGCGAGAAAACCGGGTTGCCGGAAACCTATTCAGAGGAAGACGTGCGGGACAAGACAGAGGCGGTTTTCGTGCATGTGTTCCGGGCGTACCCCGCGGTGCCGTCACCCTACTACGCAAGCATGGCGTCGTAGTAGCGAAAGAAGATATGAGCTTTAACCCGAACTTCACCAGCACCAACCGGATGACCCAAGCGATTACCCGCATCGGGAGGGCAGGGGGCTTTCTGGGTGCGGTGTAGATATCCGCAGACTGGGTGAGGAAAGTAGGCGAACAGGTGCTGATTCTGGAGGCGCACCACACCACCCACATCCATGACACCCGGCTGACGCTGGACTATGCCGAGCGGCTTTGGAGAGGTGAAGCTGTGCCGGAGGCCCACCAAAACCTTTGATACGAGAATAACTTCTGCACCTATGTCGGGCCAATCTTCTTGATAATACACAGCCGTGATCCAAAGATCAGGTGGCGCGAGTGCAGTGATAGAGTAATAGGTTGGCATATTCGAATTACTGAAAATGCTCAGGCCAGATGTACTTGAAGATGTAGAAGGCGATTGCATGCAAACCAACAATCAAACCAATTACTATAGGGCGCTTGGCGAGTTGGATCTCCTTCTTCGTGAAATGCCGGGTAACCTGTTCGGGTGATTTTATATCCCTGAAAATTTTTTTCTTGGAAAAGATTTTCCACCACCATACGCACATAAGCAGATGCATGGCATAGACCCCTGAGCTTAGAAATGGGGGCAGATACCGTGAAAATGTGTAGTGCTCCTGGAAATAGACTGATTTTAGAAGGTCGGTTTCCTTCTCGTATCGCTTGACTATAAATTTCGTGCGAAAAATAGCGTAAAGACCTATTAGCCCCCATGAGCATAAACTTATTCCCCATAGCCCTTTCAAATGTTCAATCGCCGTCATCTTATGCTTTCTAATATTTCATGAGGTGATTGGTAGATGCGCTCACTGTCAAAATAATCAATGGTGGAAGAAGCCCCCATCTTAAACAACTCACTTAAAAATATCCCGCCAGCCGCCCCGCAGATAAAAGCGACTACAAAAATACCGAAAGGCCCGAGACATAGAACCGAAGCTACACCTGCGGCAATAACGCTGCCTCCCAAATAGGTCCCAAGTGCCCCTCCCAGAATGGCAAATCCCTCCTGTATGCCGGTACGAAAACGATCCTCCGGGGAAGCCTGCGTAACATTGTACGCGCCAATGATCGCAGGAATATACCAAGTGGTGTAACGGCCCAAGGCTTGGAAGGTGCTCACCCGGCCGCCGAGCTGCCGGGCGATGGTGTTCATGTACTTGCTGGAGTTCTGGTAGCGGAAGGCTTGGAAGTACTCTTTGCGGAAGTGGCGGCCCAGGGCGGCCTTGTTCGCGCCGTTGACCGGTGGCAGCAGTTTGCTTCGGTCGCCGGGCAGCAGCAGGTGGTCGGGCAATTCGCGCAGATGGCGCAGGAGCAGTTCGTATTTGGGGTTGGCGCGCAGGAAGCGCGTGAGCTTGGCAAGGTCCGTTTGCTTGGAGGAACCGACCACCTTTTTGCCGAACTGCGCCAGGGCCTCGGCATACAACTCTCGGGCCAGGGCGTCGATTTGGGTTACGGCAGAGCTGCCGGAGGCGGCATAGCCCGACAATCCGCCGACGCCGTAGCCAAAAAGGTTGACCACTTTTTGGGTGTTCGCTTCATTTCGCGCAGGCACTGTCGCCCCGGCCTGTTGCAGCGATTCGGCCATCAAGGCCATCACGAAGGTCTCCTCCGGGCCGGCCTGCTGGTACATGTCCCGGGTGACCGGATCGAATTGGTCCAGGTAGCTTGCGAAGAACTGCCGCTCACCCTGCCACCAATGCTTGTCGAAACGGGAAAGCCGTGCCGGCGTAATGTCCAGGAGCGTCATGGACGGCACCCGGTTTGCATCGAGATACTGCTCCAGCACAGGATTGTTGTGGATCAGCACGGCCCGCTTGGTGCTCAGGGGCAGGGCGCGGTGGCGGCCCTCGGCGAACATGCGCTGGGCCACGCTGTCGATGGTGGTGCCGGGCGGAGCGAAGAAGAGCTGGACATGATCCGCGTGCGGATGCACCAGATCGCGGGGGATGCGGCTGAAGGCGTTTTGCCAGATCGTGTCCGGGCTGACCGGCTCCATCCAGACGGCGGGTATCAGCAGCCGTTCGCCGGGATAGAGGCGGTTCAGGTCGCTGATGTGGGGATTGCATCGGCGCACTTTGTCCAACCAGCCGTGGATCTGGCCGGCGCCGAGCCCCCGTTGGGCCGCCAAGATCCGGGTCAGGGTATCGCCCTGCCGGACCGTTACGACATCGGCCATGGAAAGGCCTCCTTTCTTACGCCTTGCAGTTCTTCTGCCGGTCCCAGGCCGCGGCCACGTTTCCGCAGGCGCCGCCGCCGGCGCGGTTTTGCTGCGTGTAGCACCATTCGATTTTGCCGTAATTGAGATGAATGCTCTCGGTGGGAAACGCGCCGTTGGCATTCATGGAAAGGGCGCTGACGATGCTGTTGGAGAGCTTGAACTCCATGAACTTGATCTTTTCGGTCCCGGCCCGGCACAGCTCCACCTTGATGCTTTTGAAAACCGTGCCGTCCGCGCAAGCCAGGGCCAGCAAAGGCGAGGACTTGTCCATAAGCTTGCAAAAGCGGAAGTCGGAAAGATCCGCCCGTTCGGCGGTGGCGCCGCCGGCGCTGCTGACCGTGGTGGAAATGTTTTGCAAAATCTCCATGCCGCAATCGGTGATTTCGATCCAGCCCGGATGCTTGGCGTCCGAGCTTTCGCCCTCGATGTCGTCAAACTTGATAAAGCCATCAAATGCCATAGCCCCTGTCCTCCTCTTGCCTATCCCGCGGATCGCGCTTTGGATCACACGGGTTGCTGGCGGCAAATTGTGCCTGGTTTGGGATGAAGCCTGTTACGGACGCGTTCTGCCCGGCGGCAGAAGATAAAAATAAGCCTTCGGAACGGGCTCAGGGTAGGGCAGAAGTAAATATATGACGACGGTTTCGACTGAAGATGATCTCAAGGCTTGGAGCGTGCATTTACCTCAACGGGGGTGGTATGGTCAAGTTCTAAAATGTCCCCAAGCCGGCCATACCAGCGAGCAGAACGGTCTGATGTTTGTGTCCTGTCAGTGAGCAGGGGAGGGACTAAGTTGAGGATTATACGTCGCCTGAAGGTATATGAAAACCATGTTTGATTTGTGAGGTGGGCCTCGAATGGCGCAGGGGGGCGGCGAAATCAGGTTAGAATTTCCGACTCAGTCAACGAATCAGATCGAAATGGCCGTGGGCCTGCGATCCTGAATCAGATGCGCAACCCAAATGGTGTTCTAATTCATCCGCATCCCGCCGCAGACATTGATGGCCTGGCAGGTAATGTTGGCCGCCAGATCCGAACATAGGAAAAGCGCCGTGAAGCCGATATCCTCGCCGCTCTGAAAGCGGCGCAGGGGAATGGATTTGCGAATGTTTTCCTGCAAGAGTTCTTCGGGCTTGCCGGAATACCGGGCCATCTGCTGGATCAGGCTGCCGCCCTGCTTTTCCCCCAGTCCAGTGACGATGACTCCCGGGCAGATGCCGTTGACATTGATATTGTGGCGTGCGGCCGCCAGCCCGATGCTCTGGGTAAGGCCCATGAGCCCAAACTTCGACGACGAGTAGTGCGAGTAGAAATCGCTGCCCATTCTTGAGGAAGCCGACAGGATATTCACGATTTTGCCTTCCCGGCGGGGAATCATCCGCTGGAGGACCGCCTGGCAGCAGTTGTGCACACTGACCAGGTTGACCTCCAGTATTTTGCGGAACTCATCGTCGGTGGTTTCCATGTAGGGTTTGCTGATCATGATGCCGGCGCAGTTGATCAGATGATCGATTTTTCCGTCCGCTTTCACGATGCGTTCCACGAGCGCATCGATCTGCCGCTTGCGGGTGACATCCAGTTCGACCGCCTCCACGCTAAAGCCAACTTTGCGCAACTGATCCGCTTTGGCCTTGGCGACCGCGAGTTCCAGATCGGCCGCATACACCTTAGCGCCTGCTTGTGCGAAGACATTGGCGATGCCGCCGCCGATGCCGCCGCCGGCGCCGGTAATCAGCGTGGTTTTGCCCGTCATGTCCAGTGTGATCATTTCAATCTTCTCCTTCGCTTGTCAGATCTGCCAGGCGGCCTGGGCGCCTTCGGTGGTGGCTTCGATGATGCGGCGGGGCTCCTGGGCGTCGCCGACCACAAAATGGCGAATGTTCTTGCGTACCAGCATTTCTTTCAAATCCTGCCGCGGCGTGACGCCCACGGCCACGATCACCTGACCGACCGGCGCCAGGCGCTTTTCGGCGCCGTCCGTGGAGACGACCACGGCGCCTTCCTCGATCTGCTGGACCTTGGTGTTGAACATGAGGCGAACTCCGGCGGCAGTGAGACGCCGGTACAGCATGGTGCCATGGGCGGAGATCGGGCGCACCGGGGGTTTGGCCAGCATTTCGACCAGGGTGACGTTGCGGATGCCCTTCTGGCTGAGAAAATCGGCGGTTTCCATGCCCACCAGGCCGCCGCCGATAACGACCGCATTTTCTTTGGGGGCGACCTCGCCGTTGAGGAGCTGCCAGGCGTCGCACACCACGGACATCGTGATGCCGGCAGCCGGGCAGGCGGCCTTGTCGGCCCCGATGGCCAGAATGACCACCTGCGGATTGGCCGCATCGAGCATCTTTTCGGTCACTTCCGTTCCCGTGCGCAGATCCGCGCCCAGTTTTCCGGCGCGGGCCGCCAGGGTGCGGACCCACTTGCCGTAGGCCGACTTGTGCGGCATTTTTTCGGCATACCGGATCTGCCCCCCGATCTCTTTTTCTTTATCGAAGAGGGTGACCTTGTGCCCCAGACGCGCGGCTTCGTAGGCCGCGGTCAGGCCGGCCGGTCCGCCGCCGATGACCCAGACGGTGCGGGACTCCGCCGCGGGTTCGGTCGGATAGATCAACTCCTGGCCGGTTTCGCAGTTGATGGCGCAGCGGATCGGTTTGCCTTCGAGCGCCTCGCGCTCGATGCAGCCCTGGTTGCAGGCCAGACATTCGAAGGTCTCTTCGGGGTGGCCGTCGCGGGCATTGGTCAAAAAGTCGGGGTCCGCCAGGTGCTGGCGGCCGACGGCGACCAGATCGGCATCGCCCCGGGCGATGGCCTCGTCCATGGAATAGGGGTTGGTGAAGCGGCCCACGGTGATGACCGGCACGCCGGCCGCCGCCTTGATCTTGCGGGCCAGAAAGGTCTTGAACCCCTGTGCGTATTCGATGGGCGCGCTGGGATTGGGCGCATCGGTATAGACCTTGGCATTGCCATGGGTGCCGAACGAGACATGGATCAGATCGGCGCCTTGGCGAACCAGGTCCGGAACGATGGTGACCATATCGTCGATGGTGTAGCCCCCCTGGATGCCTTCTTCGCCGGAGATGCGGATGGAGATGGGGAAATCGGGGCCCACCTGCCGGCGCGTCTCGGCGAGGCATTCGAGCATGAAGCGGGCGCGGTCGCGGAAATCCCCGCCGTACTCATCGGTGCGCGTGTTGGAGGCGGCGGAGAGAAACTGCATGAGCAGATAGCCGTGCGCGCCATGCAGCTCGACCATGTCGAAGCCGGCCGCTTTGGCCCGCCGGGCGCCGGCGCCGAAGGCGCGAATGGTGTCCCGGATCTCGGCCAGGGTCATTTCGCGCGGCGGCGCGATGAAACCGAAGATAAAGCTCCCTATGGCCGAAGGGGCGACCGCCGTTCTGCGTTTCGTCTGGTACAAACTCTCGCGGCCGCAATGGTGCAGTTGCAGCGCGACTTTGCTTCCCGCGGCATGGACCACATCCGCCATTTTCTTCAAACCGGGAATGAACTTGTCGTCCCAGATGCCGAGGCAGGAGGGAGTCACCGCGCCGGCCGGTTCGACTTCGGTGATCTCGGTGATGTAGAGGCCCGCTTCGCTGCGCACGCGGCGTCGCAAGTAGGCCAGATTGGCTTCGCTCACCGTTCCGTCATTGTTGCCCAGGCCGGTGCCCATGGGCGGCATGACCACCCGGTTGGCGATTTCCAGCGATTTGATGCGGATCGGCTTCAGTAAATGCTCAAGTGTTTTCATGTTTGTTTCTCCCGCGCCTTATTTCTTCATTGCATCCATGATTGCATGCGAATAAAATACAACGTACGTTGTTATACAATGGGCAGGCGGGTGTCAATAACTTTGGCAAATCGAATTGACAGCGAGTTCGCTTGTGATATAGATTTTGCCCACAATTTTAAAAGGATGGGGTCCTCATGCGCAAGAAAAGAGAGGCCGGCGAAGGGCTCGCACCGGTTGAAAAAAATAGCGTGTTCCAGAAAAGACAACTGCAGATCGTGAAAAAGGCCGCCAAGCTTTTCACCAAAAAAGGCTATGCGCAGACCTCTATGCGCGAAATCTCCAAGGCCACCGGCATCGATCTGA
>JAKAFO010000139.1 GCA_021819735.1 Deltaproteobacteria bacterium | reverse complement strand
CGCCGGCAAAGCCGAAGATCACCGAGCTCTTTTCGCGATCGAATTCCCGCTGGGCATAACCCGCATCGCTCAAGGCCTGCTTCACGGCCTCCAGGGCCAAGAGTTGCGCGGGCTCCACGTTCTTCATGGAACCGGGCGGAATGCCGTACTCCATGCAATTGATCGGGATCTCTCCCAGGAATCCGCCTTTGGTGGCGTAAGCCGTATCTTTATGATTGGGATCGGGATGATAATTGACCGCGGCGCGCCAGCGATCTTCAGGCACATCCTGAATGCAGTAGATTTTTGCCAGCACATTGCGCCAGAAGGCGTCGAGGTTTTCGGCACCCGGCAGCAAGCTGGCCATGCCGATGATGGCCATGTCCGTGGGCTTGGCCGCGGCGGCCGGCCGGGCAGTGTTGCGGCAAGGGAAGGCGATCGGCGCCGTTTGGGCCATGACCCGCGCGGCCTCGCCGCACAGCGCGCGATGCAGGTCGGCCATGCCGATGGTTCGATCCATCAGCGTGGCGACCTCGCCCAGCATGAAGAGCCCTTCTTTGACCTGGTTGGCCTCGGAATAAGCAACCAGCGCTTCGTCGCCAGGGGTAGGGCCGGCGCGCATGACCCCCTTGGCGGCCAGGCGCAGGCGGCCTGCATTGAGTTGGTCCAATTGGGTTTGTACTTCCTGGGGGGCCAAGCCGTCGCCGAGCAAGGCCGCTTTGGCGCCGGCGAACTGTTCCGTGATGGGCGTCGGGGCGCAGCGGATGGCATGGCCGATACCGCCTTCGATGACCACCGTATGCTCGCTGTCCAGCGCAACCTCTTGAAAAACGGGAGTGATGGCGGCGCTGGCGACGATCTCCCGCGTAAACAGATAGGCCGTGCCGACGATCAAGCCGAATTGCACCCCATGGGCCAGCAGCGGCGGGCAGAAGGCGCCGGCCATGGCGGCCGAGAGGGCATCGTAAATGCCGCCGGCCAAGGCGATGCGCACGGCGCTTAAATCTTCTCCCGCCGCCGCCAGTTTTTGAAACTCGATCAGCGCCGATTGCCACAAGGGGTAACTGTTGATCGGGCCGACGTGGCCGCCGCAACCGCGACCTTCGAAGATGAAATGCCGGACGCCCTCTTTGAAGAAATTGGCGATCATCGACGGCACGGGGATGTGCAAAAAGGGAACGATGCCGAGGTCGCGCAAGGTTTTATAATGGGCCGGCCGGCCCCCGGCGACGATGGCCAGGTCGGGCTTGTACTTCTCGACCCGCGCAAGCTGCTCGTCTTGCAGCGCTTTGGGCGCAAACCCGATCAGGCCCACGCCCCAGGGCTTGCCGCTCACGGCCGCCTGGGTTTCGCGCAGCAGGGGGTCGAGCTTGTCCGCGCGGCTCAACCCCAGGGCCAAAAAGGGAATGGCGCCGTTTTGGGCCACGCCGGCCAGAAAAGCGGGGCGGTCGCTGACATGGGTCATGGGACCTTGCAGGATCGGATACTCGGCTTTCAGCTCCCGGGCCAAGGCGCTGTTCTGCCCGAAAGGGAAGGCTGTGCGAAGTACTTCCAGTTGGCCTGCAAGCTCGCGTCGCAGGGCTTCCGCCAAATCGGCGATCGAGCCGAAGGTTTGGCCCCATTCGGCGGCCCAGCCGACCTCTTCGCCCAGAAAACAGCGGGCGGTGGGCGGGTATTGGGCCATGATGGCCAGGGTCTCGGCCAGGCGGGTATCGACATGTGCTTCGGCTTCGCGCGGACGCCGATCGTGCCGGAGGCACAGGTTTCGGACGCGCTCGATCAGATCGGGATAGGCTTCGCTGATGCGTACGTGCAGCCCATGGCCGATAGCGACGGCCTGGGTGCGAATGGATGCTTTCACGGCGCGCAGATCGTGTGCCTTTAGATCGTCGGCCGTCTCGGGCAGCAGCAGTAAAGCATCGGAGAGGACGATCCCATCCGCGCCGCCGATGGCATACGCCAAGGCGCTTTGAAACCCGACGCCGCCAAACATCCAGATCGGTTCGGAGACTTTCTCCCGAACGCTTCGCAGCAGGGTCGGATTGCTCGTGTCGGCGCAGATGCCGCCGGCTTCGTTGCCCCGGATCACCCAGCCATCCGGAGCGAGTCCATCGCGCCGCGGGGCCATGTCGGCCGAGTAGACTTCCAGGAATACGTGCTCGGCGATCTTGCGCGCGGCCGTCATCGCCGTGCGCGATGGTCGGTTCGGCAGCCCCAGAACGATGGTTTTCAATTTGGCGGACGGGCGTTCGACCATCAGCCGATCCAGCAGCGCGGGATCGTCGAGCATCATGCGGATTCCCAGGTTTGTACAGGGTGCTCCGGGCTCTGAAATCCGCCGCAGATAATGGTTTAGCAGGACCGCATCGGTGACGAGCCCAAAATCAAGGATGGGCGTAAAGGCAGGATCGCGCCATGCCAGGCATTTTCGAATGGTGCCTTCAGTGGCAACGATACAGGCCGCTATCGTGAATTGAGTTTCCATGGTTCGCATCCATCCCGCCCGATTACCGTCAACAGGCGCCGGCCATCTTATCGATTCTGGACAATTGCAGATCCAACACCCTGAGGCGCTCCAGCTCCTTGGCGACAATGTCGTCGGGCATCCGCGGCGGATCGGCTTCGGAAATCCGCGCCGGCCGCGCCGGCGCCTTGTACAGATCCCAGAGTACGCTCGTGTTTTCGACTCTGCCGAGCCGGATGAGTTCAGCCACCGCCGATAAAAAATGATAGTTGGCGTCGCCGTTTTGGCGATTGGTGCTGATGGCTTTATAAGGCTTGCCGTCGAGAATTCTTCTTACAAACATGGTGAGTCCGTCCGAAGGCCCGATTTCGACAAAGGTGCGCACCCCTTCGGCGTGCATTTTTTCGATCTGCGCGACGAAGCGAACCGGTTTCAAACAGGTCACCGATAATACTTTCTTATACAGCGCGGGATCGTTGGCCAGTTTGTCGCCGAACAGATAGGAGTAGAGATCGCAATCCGATCGGTTAAAGGGCTCGTCCGCGATGTAGTGCATGAAGTGATTGCTGGCGTGCAGCGCAAGCGGGCAATGGGGAGCGCCACTGATGGGGATGAGCTTGCTTTTGATGGAGGCTTTGGCCAGAACTTGCTTGGTGGCCGTCAAATTCTCCCGCAGCCCGGAAAGAACGGTGACGGCCGGCGAATTGTAATTGGCGATCCATACCTGTTGGATCGCGTGGGCCTTCAATTGGGCGCGAATGGCCCGGGGTTCGGAAAAGACCATGAGGATTCCGCCTTTGGATGCCATGGGGCAAGCTGCGGCCGCCACACCCCTGAAGCCGGCAAAGCGAATCATCTGTTCGGAAGAGATGATCCCGGCGGCCTTAAAGGCGGCCGCATCGCCGGCGCTGTGGGCCGCGACCGCATCGGGCCGGACGGACATGGAGTCCAACAGCGCACGGATCGATTCGCTCATCAAGTTGATGGCGGGCATGGCCCAGCCGGAATATGACAAATAGTCGTTCTGAACCGCCGCCTCCTTCTGGTCGTGGGCTTTTGCGGGGAAAACCACCTCGTTGAGCGTTTTGCCGTTAAAGGCAAACGAACCTAAATGCTCCCAGACGGCCTGGGCTTGAGGGTAGATGGCGCGCAGTTGCGCTCCCATGCGAACATATTGGGCGCCTTGACCGGGGAACAGGAAGGCCATCTTTCCCTCGGGCGCGCCGAATCCGTAATATAGCCCGGCCGCATCATGGGAGAACGGTTCGCGCGGGTTGGCTTCGATCAATTTGATCAGTTGCGGCAACTGGCGTTTCAGCTCAAGTACGCCATAGGTGACCACCGCCGCGCGATACCGCCGATTGGATTGAGCGCTATTGAATTTTTGCTGTGAATGGAAAGAAATCCATTTTACTCCCGATGGGAAACAAATTTCTTCGCTGTGCAAAACGCGGCGCATTGCGCCTTTGAGTTCCTCCACGTTTCTTCCAGCAAAAACAACAAGCTCACCGATGGAGTCGGCTCTGTCGAGCCCCGTAGGGTTGGCAAAACAAAAATCTGTTGCCGGCGAAGTGTGTTTTTCCATTTTTGTCCTCCCCCTCTTGGCACTTGAATGGAACGCGTCTTGCTCGAAGCCTAAAGTGGTAATAAAAACATTCTGTTAAAGAAATGCCGCCCCGGGTTGCCATGCCAAAGCATTAGAACCCATCCCCACATCGACGGAATTCGTCGAGGGCGGTCGGGGCCGAATCACACTTGTCGAAGCCTGTTTGAAGCCGAATTTGAAGTCTGTTTGAAGCCTATTGGTTTCAGTAGCATACATTAATGATGGGCCGCAATTAGAACGACTCCTAATTAATGGGTTCTAAAACCCTTGCCCAGCCAGGGTGTTTCCTCCCGGTGCCGAAAAAGCAACGGCGCCTTGCTTGCGGGCAAGACGCCGTTGGTGTGGTCTATAAGATTGCTTCAGCGATGGGCTATTTGACCCGGCCCTCGCGCCAGGCTTGGATCAGTTTGTCGTAGTCCACGGTTTCGCCCTTGGGCTTCTCATTGGCCAGTTTGGGCTTGGGCGCGCCGGGCTGGTCGAACCAGTATTGTTCGTCTTTCTTCTCGTTGAGTTTGGGACCGCATTCGCCCTGGGTTCCGGAGCGGGCGATGCGTTCCATTACCTTGTCCATCTCTTCGGCCAGATTGTCCATGGCCTTATCCACGGTCACTTCGCCGGAGACCGCTTCGCCGATGTTCTGCCACCAGAGTTGGGCCAGCTTGGGATAGTCGGGCACGTTGACGCCGGTGGGAGTCCAGGCCACGCGGGCCGGGCTGCGGTAGAACTCCACCAGGCCGCCCAGCTTGGGCGCACGGTCGGTGAAGGATTGGTGCCGGATGTCGCTGTCGCGGATGGGGGTCAGCCCCACATGGGCCTTCTTCAGCGAGGTGGTCTTGCAGACGCAGAACTGGGCGAAGAGCCAGGCCGCCTTGCGCCGATCCAGGGGGGTGCTCTTCATGAAGGTCCAGGAACCGCAATCTTGATAACCCAGCTTCATGCCCTCTTCCCAGTAGGGACCGTGGGGCGAGGGGGCCATGCGCCACTTGGGGGTGCCGTCTTCGTTGACCGTGGGGCCGGGGGCGACCATGCTGGGCACGAAGGCCGTGTACCAGAAGATCTGTTGGGCCACGGTGCCGTTGGCCAGAAAGGGCAGGTAAGTGTAGAAATCCATGCCCAGGGCACCCGGAGGGGCGTACTTGCGCAGCCACTCCATGTACTTGCGCAGGGCGTACTTGGCGGCCGGTCCGTTGGCATCGCCGCCGCGGGCCACGGTGGCGCCCACCGGCCGGCAGCCTTCCATGCGGATGCCCCACTCGTCCACGGGTTTGCCGTTGGGAATGCCTTTGTCGCCGGCGCCGGCCATGGAGAGCCAGGCATCGGTAAAACGCCAGCCCAGGTCCGGGGCCTTCTTGCCGTAGTCGTTGTGACCGAACACAGCCTTGCCGTCGATCTCGCGCACGTGCTCGCTGAAGAACTCGGCGATGTCTTCATAGGCCGACCAGTTGACCGGCACGCCCAGGTCATAGCCGTAGATCTCCTTGAACTTCTTTTTGAAGTCATCCCGGCTGAACCAGTCGTAGCGGAACCAGTAAAGGTTGGCGAATTGCTGATCGGGCAGTTGGTAGAGCTTGCCGTCCGGGCCGGTGGTAAAGGATTTGCCCATGAAGTCATCCACGTCCAGGGTCGGCAGGGTCACATCCTTGCCTTCGCCGGCCATGAAGTCGGACAGGGGCACCACGTAGCCATAGCGGGCGTGGGTGCCGATCAGGTCGGAGTCGTTGATCCAGGCGTCGTAGATGTTCTTGCCCGACGCCCACTGGGTTTGCAGTTTTTCGATCACGTCGCCTTCCTGGATCAGGTCGAACGAGACCTTGATGCCGGTAATCTCTTCGAAGGCCTTGGCCAGGGTCTTGGCTTCATACTCGTGGGTGGCGATGGTTTCGGAGACGACCTTGACGTTCATGCCCTTGAACGGCTTGGCCGCCTTGATGAACCACTCCATCTCCTGGAGCTGTTGATCCTTGGTCAAAGTGGATGGCTGGAACTCCGAGTCGATCCACTTCTTGGCCGCGGCCGTATCGGCCAGGGCCGGACCGGCCGCCAGTGCGAACGACAGCGCCGCGATGCATCCCAGGAGCATTATCCTGGACACCCGTTTGTTCATCACACTTGTCATAGCTATCCTCCTTTGGCCTTCGTGCGTGGATTTGGGGATGCCGCTTGCCTTCGCCGGCGGGAAGGCCGTGCGCGCCGGGCGCAATGGAGCGTATCCTCTGTTTTAAACCGTCGAGCCTTGTTTACTTCCATTATCGAACCGGGGTTACCCCCAGCGCATGACGATGAACATCCAGAGTGCCGACGGCAGCAGGGCCGGCCAAAGGGTCAAATCCGTAAAGCCGATCCAGGCCAGGTGGATATAGGCGCTGCCGAGCAAGCCGATGAAAAAGCGCGTGCCGCGGGTGGTGGGTACCCGCAGGAACCCGCGGCGTTCGATGGTCGGCGACAGCAGCTCCCAGACGAGCATGCCGCCGATCATGGCGAAAATCGTCATGAAGAAGATGGCCGTGGGCCAGGTCCAGTACATCCATCCCATGCGCGTGGCCCTCCTCTATACCCGGCCCAGGGCAAAACCCTTGGCCAGGTGGTTGCGTACGAACCAGATCACCAGGGCGCCCGGAACGATGGTCAGAATGCCGTTGGCCGCCATCAGGCCCCAATCCAGGCCCGTGGCGCTGATCGTGCGCGTCATGGTGGCCACGATGGGTTTGGCCGCGGTGACGGTCAGGGTGCGGGCGAAAAGCAGCTCGACCCAACTGAACATGAAGCAGAAGAAGGCCGTGACGCCCACGCCGGCGCGGATCAGGGGAATGAACAGGGTAATGAAGAAGCGCGGGAAGGTATAGCCGTCGATGAAGGCCGTCTCGTCGATCTCCTTGGGAATGCCGGACATGAAGCCTTCCAGAATCCAGACCGCCAAAGGCACGTTGAACAGGCAGTGGGCCAGGGCCACGGCGATGTGCGTGTCGATCAGTTGCACGGTGGAGTAGAGCTGAAAGTAGGGCAGCAGAAAGACCGCGGGCGGGGCCATGCGGTTGGTGAGCAGCCAGAAGAACATCTGGCCGTCGCCCAGGAACTTGTAACGCGAGAAGGCATAGGCCGCGGGCAGGGCGAAGAACAGGGACATCACCGTGTTCATGCTGACGTAGATGATGGCGTTGATGTAGCCTGAGTACCAGGTGGGGTCGGTGAAGACCTTAATATAGTTTTGGAAGGTGATGTTCTCGGGATAAAGCGCGAAGGAGCCCAGAATATCGGCGTTGCTGCGCAAGGACATGTTGAGCATCCAGTAAATGGGGATGGCCAGCAGCACGAAGTAGAAAAACAGGGCGACGGATCGCTTTTTGATTCTCTTGATGCTCATGCGCGCTTTTCTCCTTTGCCCACGTTGAGGAGCGCCTGGTAGAACATGAAGCTGAACAGCAGCACGATCAGAAAATAGATCAACGAAAAGGCCGCCGCCGGACCCAGGTCGAACTGGCCGGTGGCCAGCTTGACCAGGTAGATGGAGAGAAAGGTGGTGGTGTTGCCCGGTCCGCCGCCGGTCAGGGCGAACGGCTCGGCGTAGATCAGGAAGCTGTCCATGAAGCGCAGCAGCACGGCGATGGTGAGCACGCCGCGCATCTTGGGCAGTTGGATGTAGCGGAAAACCGCCAGGGCCGAGGCGCCGTCGATACGCGCGGCCTGGTAGTACGCCTCGGGGATGGCCCGCAGCCCGGCGTAGCACAGCAGGGCCACCAGCGGCGTCCAGTGCCACACCTCCATGGCCATCAAGGTGAGCCAGGCGTAGATCGGCCGGGCCGTGTGGTCGAACGGCACCTTCAGCAGGTCCAGGCTGTTGATCCCCACCCCGAACAGGCCGATGTCCGGCCGGGTGAAGATGATCCAGATGGTGCCGATCACATTCCAGGGAATCAGCAGGGGAATGGCCAGGGTCACCAGGCAGGCCGAGACGGACCACCCCTTTTTGGGCATGGCCAGGGCGATGAGAATGCCCAGGGGAATTTCGATGAGCAGCACCAGGCCCGAGAAGAGAAACTGGCGCCACAAGGCGTCGTGCAGGCGGGTGTCGGACAACATCTGCTCGAACCACTCGGTGCCCACGAAGACCGCCTGCCCCGGGCCGAAGATGTCCTGGATGGAGTAGTTGACCACGGTCATCAGGGGGATGATGGCGCTGAAGGCCACGACGACAAACACCGGCAGCACCAGAAACCAGGCCCGGTTGTCTTGCCATTTATCCATAAGTTTCCACTTTCCGCTTTCTTGTTTGGAATTTTATCTATCCCACCAGTCGCCCGTCCGCAAATAACCGTGTCCACTGGGGCGGAAAACGCAGCCAAGCCTTTTGTTGCGGTGCAAGGCGCTCTTCGGGCAGGCGGGCGCGGACGATTTGTCCGCCCAGGGCGAAGGTCACGATCTTGCAACTGCCCTGGTCTTCCACGCTTTTGACGTCGGCCGGGAGCGCACCGTCCACCGCCTCGGGGTTCACCTCCAGGTGCATGGGCCGAATACCCAATTCCAGCGGGCCTTTGGCCTTACCGGCCAGATCGGCGGTGCGTTCGTCCAGGCGCACGGCCGCGCCGTTGACTTCGGCCAGGTTGCCGCGCACCTTGCAGGGCAGAAAATTCATACCCGGGCTGCCGATGAAGTAGCCCACGAATTTGTGCGCGGGGCGCTCGTAAAGTTCTTCGGGGCTGCCCACCTGGACCACCTCGCCTTCGTACATCACCACGATGTGGTCCGCGAAGGTCATGGCCTCCACCTGGTCGTGGGTCACGTAGATCATGGTGGTGTGGAAGCGTTCGTGGATCTCTTTGAGCTTGCGCCGCAACTGCCACTTCAAATGCGGATCGATGACGGTCAGCGGTTCGTCGAAGAGAATGGCGGCCACGTCGCTGCGCACCAGGCCGCGGCCCAGGGAGATCTTCTGCTTGGCGTCGGCGCTCAGGCCGGCCGCCTTGCGGTGCAGCACCGGCGTCAGTTCCAGCATGTCGGCCACCTCCGCCACCCGTTGGCGGATCCGGTCGGCGGCCACGCGGCGGTTGCGCAGGGGAAACGCCAGGTTGTCGGCCACGGTCATGGTGTCGTAGAGCACCGGGAATTGAAACACCTGGGCGATGTTGCGCTTCTCCGGCGGCCGGCCGGTGACATCCTCCTGGTCGTAGAACACTTGGCCCTGGCTCGGTTTGAGCAGGCCGGAGATGATGTTGAGTAGAGTGGTCTTGCCGCAGCCCGACGGCCCCAGCAGGGCATAGGCGCCGCCATCCTCCCAGGTCATGTGAATGCGCTTGAGGGCGTATTGCTCCGGTCGCTGGGTCTTGGGAAGATAGCTGTGGGCCACTTCCCGCATATCGATGCGCGCCATGGGCGGCTCCTTATTTTATCAGGGTCCGGCGTAGCAGCTTCGATCCGGCGAAGCCACCAGACGGCCCTCGGGATCGTAGACGAAAAGGTGGCACGGATGGACGTACACCGCGATCTGCTGTCCGATTTTCAGGAGATGTACGCCGTCGCCCTGGACCACCAAGCGGGCGTTTTCATAGTTGATGTGGATAAACGTTTCCGATCCGTTAATTTCGCACAGCTCTACTGCCGCTTGGATGGCCACATCCTGGGGAGAACTGCTCTTGAGCGACAGGTGGTTGCAGCGCACCCCGAAGATGTAGGGGCCGTCAGCGAGCCGATCCATGTGGCCGTTGAGGGGCATCCGGATGGACTGGCCGAGCAGCGCCTGCCGGTCGCGCACCTGGCCCTGAATAAAATTGATGGGCGGATCGGAAAAAATCTCGGCCACGCGCATGGTGGCCGGGTGGCGGTAGACTTCGGCCGTGGGCCCGGATTGCAGGACGCGGCCCTCATCCATGATCACGATGTTGCCGCCCAGCATCAGGGCTTCGGCCGGTTCGGTGGTGGTGTAGACCACCACGGCGGCCCGCCGCTCGAAAATCTGCTGCAACTCCACGCGCAGTTCTTCGCGCAGCTTGTAGTCCAGATTGACCAGGGGTTCGTCCAGCAGCAGCAACCGGCTCTCTTTCACCAGGGCCCGGGCAATGGCCGTGCGCTGCTGCTGGCCGCCGGAAAGCTCGGCCGGCAGACGGTCCAGCAGGTTGTCGATATGCAGCATAGCGGCGGTTTCGCGCACCCGCCGGTCGATTTCGGCCTTGGCCATTCCCGCGAGCTTGAGGGGCGAGGCGATGTTGTCGTAAACGGTCAGAGAAGGGTAGTTGATGAACTGCTGGTAGACCATGGCCACGCTGCGTTTGCGCACGCTCACGCCCGTGACCTCTTGGTCGTCCACAAAAATGCGGCCCGCGCTGGGCCGATCCAGGCCGGCCATGATGCGCAGCAATGAGGTCTTGCCCGCCAGCGTGCGTCCCAGAACCACATGGCGCGATCCGGACGCCAGCTCAAGGCTGACCCCTTTGAGGTGAATCTCCCGCCCTACAAGCTTGTCAATACTTTGGAGCACCAGCGCCATGTCTTCTTCTCCAATGCATCTATGGCGAATCGGAAAACAGCACCTATCGAGACCGGACGAGGAGATGGAACAGGCAGCAAGGATAAGGTTCTATAACAGGCGGCGCGATGTTTCGCAAGCGAAAATTAAGTTCGAATTTTGAGCGAACCGCGTCTTGTTTTGATCAATAGCGAAAGCTCCCTTTGGGTAGGCATCGCGCCGGCATCTCCTTGCCAAGGGTCATTCGGCAACCGAGAGTTTCACTTCGGCCTTGGTCAGCACCTCCACCAGGGCCGTGGGTGGCGTCTGGTCGGTGAAAAGCGTATCGATCTCGGCGATGTTCCCCAGGCGCACCATGGCGTTGCGGCCGAACTTGGTGTGGTCCGCGGCCAGGAAGATTTTGCGCGAATTGTCGATGATGGCCCGGGCGGCACGTACTTCCCGGTAGTCGAAGTCCAGCAGGGTGCCGTCCAGGTCGATGCCCGAAATGCCGATGATGCCGAAGTCCACGCGGAACTGCTGGATGAAGTCGATGGTGGCCTCGCCGATGAGACCGCCATCGCGATGGCGCACCAGGCCGCCGGCCACGATCACCTCGAAATTTTCGTTGGAAGATAGAATATTGGCCACATTGAGGTTGTTGGTGATCACCCGCAAACGATCATGTTTGACCAGAGCCTGGGCAATGGCCTCGGTGGTGGTGCCGATGTTGATGAACAGCGAGGCGTGATCCGGTATCTGGGCGGCGACCATGCGCGCGATACGCTGTTTTTCTTCGAAGCACAGAATCTTGCGTTCGGTATAGGCCACGTTTTCGGTGCTCGAGGAGCAGACGCCCGCGCCGCCATGGAAGCGCTGGATGAGACCGGCTTTGTGCATGGTGTTGATGTCGCGGCGGATGGTCTGGGGGGTGACGTTGAACTCCCGGGCCAACTGTTCGATGGTCACGAAGCCTTTGGATTGAACGATCTTCTGGATTTGGGTGTGGCGCAGGCCCAGATTGGGTTTGTCGCCGGCCGCGGGAGTCGTTGCCGATGGTTGGGTGGGCGGGGGTGCCATGGCGTCGCGCATTCCTCCGGGAGTGCCGATTGTAATCTAATGAACAGATGGTTTTCGCAAACGAAAATTTATGGGTGACACCGGCGCCATTTTTTGTTAAGTTCCTATCAAAATGAGCCGATATCCCCATTCGGCGGATAGTGTGGCGACATTAACACCCGCAAGTACCTTTCTCAAGGGAAAAGCCGGGTAATGGTGTCGGGCGGGAGTGCCAACATGCAAACCCAAGTGCTCATCATCGGTGCCGGCGTCACCGGCGCCGGGTTGGCCAGGGATCTGGCCCTGCGGGGCATCCAAAGCATCGTGGTCGAAAAGCGCGATGTCAACAACGGCGCATCGGGCGGCAACCACGGGTTGTTGCACAGCGGCGCCCGCTACATCGCTTCCGACCCGGCCTCGGCTCTCGAATGCCATCTGGAAAATCAACTGCTCAAACGCCTGGCGCCCCACTGCGTGGAGCGCACCGGCGGCCTTTTCGTGGCCGTGGCCGGCGACGACGAGGCTTACATCGCCGGCTTTGCCGATGCTTGCCGGCGCTGCCAAATCGACGCGGCCCCCGTGGATCTCAACGATGCGCGCGAGATGGAACCGGCCTTGTCCGACCGGCTGATCGCCGCCTTCAGCGTGGATGACGCCACCATCGATCCCTTCAAACTCTCCCTGGACAACATCGCCGATGCCCGGCAGCATGGCGGGCAGTTTTGGCGCTATAGTAAGGTGATCGGTTTCGATATCGAAAATGGACGCATTCAGCGCACCCACGTGCGCGACGATCTCACCGGCCGCACCCGCTGCATCGAAGCCCAGGTGGTGGTCAACGCGGCCGGCGCCTGGGCCGGTCAAATCGCCTCCCTGGCCGGGGCCGAGCTGGCCATGCGCTATTCTAAAGGTACCTTGCTGGTGACCCAGAGCCGCATGAGTCAACGGGTAGTCAACCGGCTGCGCCGGGCCACGGACGGCGACATCCTGGTGCCCGGCGGAACGGTCTCCATCCTGGGAACCACCTCCGAGCGGGTCGATTCGCCCGATGTGATTTACCCTGAGATTCACGAGGTGGATGCGATCATCGACCAAGGCGCGGCCATGGTGCCGGCCCTGGCGGACACCCGGTACATCCGTGCCTACTGCGGCGTGCGCCCGCTCATCGGCGGCAGCGGGCCAAAGCAGGAGGGCGACGATCGCGCCGTAAGCCGCGGCTTCGCCCTCATCGACCACGGCCGCCGGCCCGAGGCCATCGCCA
>JAKAFO010000138.1 GCA_021819735.1 Deltaproteobacteria bacterium | reverse complement strand
AGAGATTGGAACCGTTCTTGATATCGCATTACGATATGTTATAGTCGGCCGCGCTTCCGCGACATCTTGAGATTAAAATCCTTTCAGAGGTATTGACGATGGTATCCTTCTGGACATGGTGGCAGCATCTGCCGGAGCATATGGATCCGGTCATTTTCCAAATCGGCAGCTTCCGTTTGCAGTATTATGGATTGATGTACCTGGTGGCTTTCGGCGTCACGTACCTGCTGGCCAAGTATCGCCTGAAGACCGAAGATCGCTGGGAATTTACCATCGAGCACCTCCAGGGGCTGATTACGGCCATGATCATCGGCTTGATCATCGGTGCCCGCCTTGGTTACGTCCTGTTCTACAATTTGGACTATTACATCGCGCATCCACTCGAAATCATATTGCCCTTCGAGTTCCGTAACGGCATCCGCTTCACCGGCATTTCAGGCATGTCTTATCACGGGGGGCTGATCGGCGCCTTTATCGGGCTGTGCTGGTACTCGCGAAAATATAAATTGGGAATCGGCAATTCGGCGGATCTGCTGGCACCCTGCGGTTCGTTAGGGTACACTTTTGGCCGCATCGGCAACTTCATCAATGGCGAGTTGTGGGGCCGGATTACGACCGCCCCCATCGGCATGCACTTTCCCCATGCCCCCGGCGAAGGTCTGCGTCATCCTTCGCAGCTTTATGAAGGCTTCGGCGAAGGCATTATGCTGTTCATCGTGCTGTGGTCTCTGCGGCACCGCTTGCGCGCCCCAGGCACCACTTTCGCCCTTTACATCATCGGTTACGGAACAGCGCGCTTTATCATCGAATATTTTCGAGAACCGGATGCCCATCTGGGATTCATCTTCTTATCCTTCTCCATGGGGCAGATTCTGTGCAGCCTGATGATTTTTCTAGGAATCATCTCCTTCGTGCTATGTCAGCGCCGGTTCAAGGCGCGTTCATGATCACAATTCCATGAAATAGCGGTGAAACAGGTCATCCCCATGCAACTCGGGGTGGAAGGTCGTGGCCATGATCCGGCCTTGTTGCACAAAAACCGGATCGTTTTGGCGGCTAGCCTGCACGGTTACCCCAGCGGCAAGGGTGTCGATCCGGGGGGCTCGAATGAAGATGGCCGGGTAGGCGTCGAGCCCTAGAATCGGCACCTGGATGGACACGGTGTCACTGGCGATCTGGCGGCCATAGGCATTGCGGGTCAGTTGAACGCCGAGCGCACCTAGGGGGCCGGGCTGACCATCCACCTGCTCGGCCAGCAGAATGGCGCCGGCGCATACTCCCCACACCGGCATGCCGGCGCCGATGCGCTCCCGCAAAGGCGCGAGCATGCCGAACTCCACGAGGAACTTGGCCATCACCGTGCTTTCGCCGCCGGGGATGATCAAACGGTCGATCCGGGTAAGCCCCTGAATATCGCGCACGATACTGTACGCCACCCCACATCGCGCCAGGTGGGGGATGTGATCCAGAAAAGCGCCTTGCAACCCTAGTAACCCGACCTGCATCGTAACCTGATTTCCTTTAGCGGTTCTATCGTTTGATAGCGCCGTACTAAACCCCGCGCTCGGCCATTTTGATTTCCAACACCTTATTTTCCAGCCCGATCATGGCGGTGCCCAGGTTTTTAGAGATCTCCACCAGCCGGGCCGGGTCCTGGTAATGGATCACGGCTTGCACGATGGCATGGGCCATTTTAGCCGGGTTCTGAGATTTGAAGACACCCGAGCCGACAAATACGCCATCCGAACCCAGGGCCATCATCAGTGCGGCATCGGCCGGCGTGGCCACGCCGCCGGCGGCAAAGTTGACGACCGACAAACGTCCCAACTCGCGGGTTTGCTGCAGCAGGGAGACGGGCACGCGCATCTCGCCGGCCTTGAGCGTCAGTTGATGCGCATCCAAGCCTTTGAGCGCCGCGATCTCTTCGGTGATGGCGCGCATGTGGCGCACCGCTTCCACGATGTTGCCGGTGCCGGCTTCTCCTTTGGTGCGGACCATGGCCGCACCTTCGTTGATGCGCCGCAGGGCTTCGCCCAGGTTGCGCGCCCCGCAAACGAAAGGCACTTTGAACTGGGACTTGTCCACATGGCGACTCTCGTCGGCCGGCGTAAGCACTTCGCTCTCATCGATGAAATCGACCCCCAGGGATTCCAGAATGCGCGCTTCCATGAAATGACCGATGCGCACTTTCGCCATGACGGGAATGGTGACCGCCTCCATGATCGCCTGGATCATGGACGGGTCGCTCATGCGGGCCACCTGGCCGTCTTTGCGGATGTCCGCGGGCACTCTTTCCAAAGCCATGACTGCGCAGGCACCGGCGTCCTGAGCGATGCGTGCCTGCTCGGCGGTGGTGACGTCCATGATGACGCCGTTTTTGAACATCTCGGCGAAACCCTTGTTGATTTTTTCGCGTTTCATAAATCCCTTCCTTTGCTTTTTGAAAAATGCCCCGGCCGCGCTGCTTTGGGGTCTATTGCAATACCCGCTACATTCATATAAGTAGAGTGGTACAATTAATAACTTGTCCTATGCGTGTCAAGTATGAATTCAAAAACGCCCCTATACCAGACAATTGCCGATGCCATCAAGGCACGCATCGATGCCGGCGAGTATAAACCGGGCGAGAAAATCCCGCCCATCCGCCAGTTGACCCAAAGTTTCGGCGTTACCAAGGCCACGGTGCACAAGGCCTTTGAACGTTTGAAGCACCAGGGGCTCATCGAAAACAAGGTGGGCAGCGGTTCTTACGTTCGTTTTCCGGACAAAATTCATCCTGTGCCCGGCGCCTTCGATTTTCGGACCGACTATTTAGGCGAGCACTATTTTCCCTACCAGCAACCCCAAGCCATCTTCAACGCCCTGTTCGACGTTGAAAAGGCCCGCGCCCTGGCCCCGACCCCCGTGGAGGGCGATCCGGAATTGCGCCAGGTGCTCAGCCGCCATTACCATTTGCCGGCCGAGCGCACCTTGATCATCTCCGGCGCCCAGCAGGGGTTGGATCTGGTGTCCAAAGTCTTTGCAGCCAAAATTTCGGAGTCGATACTTTTCGAAGATCCCACCTACCCCGGCGCCATCGGGCTGTTCCGTGCGCGTCATTTCGTACCCCTGGAAAAAGATGGTCCGGATTTGGAGCAACTGGACCGGCGGTTATCGGATCGCATCCGGCTTTTTTACACCATGCCGTCGGTGCACAACCCCACCGGCATCTCTTACAGTGTGGAGAAAAAACAGGCCGTGGCCCGGCGTGCCCAACGCCACGGTTTTTTCATCATCGAAGACGACTATCTGGGAGAATTGAAACCCGGCGCCCCGCGCCTGGTGGACATGGCGCCCGATCGAACCATTCACATCAAATCCTTTGCCCAAACGACCTTGGCCGGCATTCGGCTCGGCCTGATGGTGGTACCCGAAGATCTTCTGGCCCGTTTTGTCTTCGCCAAATACTCCTCGGACATCGCCTCGTCGGGGTTACTCCAGAAATTTATGCGCGAATTTTTCAAGCAGGGACTATACGGCCGGCATATCGAAAAGGTGCGCAAGCAGGTGAATCGCCGGCGCAGCAGATTACAGGCGGTGATCGCTCAATGCCCGGATTGCGCCTTCGATCCCGGTCAATCCGGCTACAGCCTGTGGCTCCGGAACGCCAATCATCTCCAGCTTGCCAAGCCTCCCTGGTGCCAAGGCGAAGAGTTCTCCTTTGCGCCCGCTTTCAAATCCTTTTTCAGATTGGCCTTCATGCATATGCAAGACGAGGTATTCGATCAGAGCCTGGCCTACCTGCACAAATGCCTTGGCGGGGCTAAAGAATAGCTCGATAACGGCGGCAGACCATCGAAATCAATGCAAGGAAACGGCGCGGGTATGCATGGTTTCGAGGAAGCGCTTGCAGCTCGGGCAAAACCGGTCTCCCCGACCGTCCACCACGGCCCGTACATATCCTTGGTACCCAAAGCGATTGAACTCGCCCTTACTCATGGGACACAGCGCACCGTCCGCGGCAAAGGTGTAGGTGCCGTGATCGGTGAGCCCCATGTTGTGCCCGACTTCGTGCAGACAAACTTTCAGGGTGCGATCCACCAGCAACCGGTAATCGCTGTCCGATTGGATGCGCTCAGGGCTCAATTTGCGGGTGGAAACCACGGCCACATCATTGCGCGGGTTCTTGCCTCCGATAATGGCCTGGTAAAATTCGTCTTCGTCCTTTGTTTTCAGATCGGCATCCGTGATCCCCAAGGTGTGGCCCTTGAATTCGGTATGCAGGATCATGGTGAGCAGAAAGGCATCGATGCTGCCCGTCACCGGACTCTCGTGGTGCGTCAACTGGACATCCTGAATAGTACCCTCAAAAGCATCCAAAAGCCGCTCGCCGATCTGGTGCAAGGTGCTGTAGGAAATGACATTGCCGACGCGGACGATGGTCAACTTCTCCATGTTAGTCAACATGTGGGACCTCCCTTGCCAACTGCGGTTTCGAATCCGTTTCAATAAGGGTATCGGCATTTGCCGCTTTTGGGATAAGCACCGTTTTTTCCAAAGGAACCCCCAGCCACCCCAGGTGCCCAATCGCTTCTTGAAAAGCCGGCTCCAAGGGTGCCGTCAGGTGTAGCGGTGTTCCCGTAACCGGGTGGTTGAGCGCCACGGCAACGCAAGCCAGCAACAGCCGATGGCATCCGAACTGCTCTCGAAAGAGCCGATTGTGACGACCATCGCCGTAGGCCGTATCGCCTATCAAGGGATGACTGATGTGATGAAAGTGGCGCCGAATCTGGTGCATGCGACCGGTGCGGGGGCAAACGGCCACCAGCGAGTACCGACAACTTGAAAACCGCCCCAAGGCAATGGGCAGTTCGGCCGTGGCCAAGCGTTCGAAATCGGTCACGGCATCCTTCGGGATTTGCCCTGCCTTGGGCGCATACGCATCGGGCACAAGGGGATAATCGATAGTCCCGGCCGGGTCCACGATCCCGCGGGCTACCGCCACATAGCGCTTGGCAATGGATTGGAGCTTAAACTGTTGGGCCAAAAGACGCGCCACCTCGGATGAAAAAGCAAAAAGCAGCACCCCCGCGGTGGGTTGGTCCAGGCGATGCACGGGAAAGACCTTGCGACCTGTGAGATCGCGGGTCATTTGCAGCATGAACGCCTGTCGCGGGCTATCGCCTCGGCTGTGGTGCACTTTGACCCCAGCCGGCTTATGCACCGCCACAAGGTCATCGTCGCGATATAGTATTCGTGTCTTTGAATGTTCCATTTTGGGCTTCCATGAGCGTCAGGCAGTGACAGCGCCCTCCCTTGTTTTACGGCATCAAGTACGATAATAGCACACAACATGGTAATGGGGCAGCGGCCCCCAAAAAGACAAGGGACGGAACATGATTACTCTGCTCGACTATGGCGCCGGCAACGTCCGCAGCGTCGTCAACGCCATCGAAAGCCTGGGCGAACAAGTCAGAACAGCCGCCTGTGCTGAAGATATTCTCTCGGCTGAAAAGCTGGTCTTTCCAGGCGTGGGTGCCTTCGGCAACATGATGCAGATCCTGCACGCCAAGCAATTCGTCGCTCCCCTGACGGATTATCTTAGATCGGGAAGACCATTTCTGGGGATCTGCCTGGGCATGCATGCCCTGTTCGAAAGCAGCGAAGAATCGATCGGCACCCGAGGGCTTGGTATTTTTAAAGGCGAAGTCAAGCGATTTACTACCGATCTGGCCGTGCCGCACATCGGCTGGAACGGCATTCGCATCCATCAGCCGTCAAGGCTTTTTCAGGGGCTACGCGGCGATGAGAAGTTTTACTTCGTTCACTCCTATCACGTGGTCCCCGCGGAAAAGGATGTGATTCTGACCACCACCGATTATGGCGATGAATTTGTCAGCGCGGTGCAGCGCGGCCAGATCATCGGCACCCAATACCATCCGGAAAAAAGCGGAACGATCGGTTTGCGGCTGTTGCGCAATTTCCTGGACCTATCGCTTGCCCCCGTAGAGGTGGGACAGCGGTCAGCGCCGACCCACTTGGCCAAACGCATCATCGCCTGCCTGGATGTGCGCGCCAACGACCGCAACGACCTGGTGGTTACCAAGGGCGACCAATACGACGTGCGCCAAGAAGGTGAAGTGCGCAATCTGGGCAAACCCGTGGAATTGGCCCAGCGCTACTACGAAGAGGGTGCCGATGAGATCACTTTCCTCAACATCACCGGGTTTCGGGATTTCCCCTTGGAAGATATGCCCATGCTCGAAGTGCTCCGACAGACGTCGCGCAAGGTTTTTGTCCCATTGACCATCGGTGGCGGTATCCGAAACTATACCGATGCCAATGGCCGGCGTTACAGTGCCTTGGAAGTCGCGGCCGAATATTTCCGTTCGGGGGCTGACAAGATCTCCATCGGCAGCGATGCCGTGCGGGTGGTGGAGGCCTATTTGCAGACCGGCAAAGCCACAGGCCAAAGCGCCATCGAGGAGATCTCGCGGGTGTACGGCAGCCAGGCCGTTGTCATTTCCATCGACCCGCGCCGGGTTTATGTCAAAGCCCCCGATGCCGTTCCCCAAACGGTGATCGCCACCAGCCTGCCCGGGCCCCAAGGTGAAAGGTACTGTTGGTACCAATGCACCATCAACGGTGGCCGGGAAGGTCGACCGGTGGATGCCGTAACCCTGGCCCGCGTATGCCAGCGATTGGGCGCCGGAGAAATTTTACTCAACTGCATCGATCGGGATGGAACCAATTCGGGGTTTGACATTGAACTGATCCAATCGGTAAAGTCGGCCGTGACCATTCCGGTGATCGCCTCCAGCGGTGCGGGAGCCGTCGAACACTTTCACGAAGTCTTCACCCGGACCGATGTCGAATCCGCGCTGGCGGCCGGTATTTTCCATCGCCGGGAAGTACCCCTCCACACGGTTAAGGATTATCTGCGCGATAAGGTGGAAATCAGGTCCTGAGTGGCAGTTTTTCCCTACCCTCCTCCCCTCACCCGGCTGCCGTTGCCAACGGGGACGGGCGTGGCCATCTTCATGCCAAGTGAAAAGCGCAACAGAAAATACGTAATGATAACGGAGGTGCCTTATGGCCGAAAAAGTTCAAAACTATGAAGAATATGATCAGGAAAGAGAAAAAGGGCATGTGGATACGCGCTCCAAGAATTTCGAATGTGCGAATCCCGATGAGCATCTGGGATGCGACCCGGGCATCGATGTCGCCGGCTAATCGAGTTGTAACGGCAGAGCTTTTGTTTTAACGGCAATCAATTTATCGCAACGCAGGTTAGAAATGGAGGCAGAGCCTGAAAAGGCTCTGCCTTTTTATTGGATTCCAGGGCAAGGCCTCCTCGTGAGGCATTCAATTTTACATTTGATTGTTTTCCAACAGGCTGTAGTACTTCTCCTGATTGAAAATGATGTGATCCAGAAGGCGTATTCCCAAAGTATTGCCGGCCTCTTTGAGCTGGCGGGTCACGGAAAGATCGTCCTGGCTCGGCGCCAGATTGCCGGATGGATGGTTGTGGGCCACGATAATGGCCGTGGCGCGGTCGGTGATAGGATCAGCGAAGACTTCCCGCGGATGCACCAAAGCACGATTGACAAGGCCTACTGAAACCGTACGCAGCGCGATGACTTCATTGGCACCGTTCAAGGAGATGCATAAAAAATGCTCCTGATGACGGTCGGCGATGTGCCGGATGAGAGGGTAGGCGTCGGGCGGGAAGGCGATCTTGAAACCGTGGGGCCGAATGCGCCGTCTGGCAAACTCCAGACCGGCGACTATTAGACAGGCTTTCGCATTGCCAACGCCATGCACCGCCAGCAAATCATCCACGCTGGGCGATGCGCCGACCTGATCCAACTGGCGCAACAATTTCTCCGCCAATGTCAAAACATCGCATTTCTGACTACCGCTGCCCAGCAGAACGGCCAGAAGTTCCATATCCGAAAGCGCCTGGGCGCCTTTATGGCAAAGTTTCTCCCGGGGACGTTCACGCGCCGGCAGATCTTGAATGCGTTTCATCCGGATTTTACCCTCCTCTCCTATAACATATTCGGCATTTCGTATCGGGCGGCCGGAATGAAGAGAGGATGAAGTGCCGAGCAGAGTATCCGGACCCAGCGCTGAATTCTCAGCTTGTGGTGTTTCGGGTAGCGTTGACCAAAGATCAGTTGACAGGCTGGGGCTTTAACTTTAAATAATTTTCATGTCAATATCATGCAGTTAAAAGCACCTCAATAAGGACGGGCCGAATATGATCGATACCGGCTGGGGCCTCAAGCGCAGACATGAACGAAAAGACTATGGGACCAATATTGTTTTTGCCATCAAAGATCGCGCCTACAGCGGCATTCTGAAAAATATCAGCATCGGCGGCGCCTTCATTGCAACCTCCAGCGTCAATCAGGTATCCGTAGGCGATGTCATCACGATCAACATCCCCTTTACAGATGGCCGCAAGCACATACGCCGCAAAGGCCGCATCAAATGGGAAAACAATGAAGGGTTCGCCGTGGAATTTCTTTAGCCTCGGCCCTTGCATTCATTCCCGCCCGCGGTTAAATCGCTGATGCTGCTCCCGCTTGAGAGCCGGTACAATGTCGCAGGGCAACGCCGCATGGGGGTGGCGGCATAGACAGATTTTTCAAGGGCCTGTCATTCGCAGGGATACCAAAAAAGGATCAAAGATGGATCTGAGCTGGGTCAACGATTCGTCCAGGGGTGACACGAGGAATTTGGCAAATACATCCAGATGAACCAATGCGTTGACGGCTGAATCCTTGGAAGTTGCGGCGCGCAGGCGCTGCACCATGGCGTCGTTCATCCGGGCGACATCATGATAGATCTTTACCAGCCCATTCAGTTGCATATCTGCCGTCACCAAGCCATCCGGGGTAAAGTAGCGGGCCAATAAATAGGTAGCCGCGGCGCGCCACATGGTTTCATCCTTGCTGGCGAACGGCAGGTGAAAGCGGGCCATCGGCTTGAAAAAATGGGTATAGGGACAACGGCTGCCCGCAATGAGCAATCCCATCAAGGAACTCAACCCTTCTTGAGCCGAGGTACTCTGCACCACATGCCGTTCGGCATAGCTCACCCGCACGTCGATGCGATCAAATGACATGAATTGATCGAAATGAGCGATGGCCGGCACCAGATTGAGTGCCACCGGACAGTGGGGATGGCTATCGCTGGTCACCGGGCAATGCGGGCACTGTTCATATCCGAGTTGTGTCCAAAAAGGGGGTTCCTCCGCGGCAGGTGTAACAAGCTCTATGGTACCGGCATCGAAAATCAGTTCGAACAGTTCGCTGCCCTTATCCGGCAGAGCAAACTCATATATAATGGTGAAACGCTCGCTCATCTTGGATGGCTCCTTTTTACCCTGCCCATCGGCTCGCCGATATTAAGGAAAGCGCAAACCACTTGTCAAACGGTGATTCAAAGGCCAGCAGAGGAAGGCAGCTTAAAAACCACCCGATGGTTGCCATCTCCGATACAAGTGACCATGCAAATTTCTGTTTCGCCATGCTCATCGCAATGGGCGCAAGCCATGCGGTCTGGCACATAATTTGTTGGCGTGGAGGAAATCGTTTTGAGTAACACGCCTTGGCCAGTGCAATGCAGGCAAGGCAACATCTCCAGATTCGTAGTAAGGCGCCATCCGGCGGTTTCGATCTTGGAGAAAACCTGCTGGATCATCTCGGATGGGACAAGGGAATACTTCTGTCGCGCCAAGTGCTGCAAAACCGATTTAAAGATATGGTCGCCGGGCAAGCGCAAAAAAGCATGAAGCTTGAAAGGCAAATGCGGTTGGGCCCATAGAAAGGAGAGCAATGCGCTCGTGTTGCGCTGCCGGGCCAACTGATCGAGGTAATTCAAAAGAGCCGCATGCGCTTCGTGCCGCATGGTGGATGAGCGATCTCCATCCGCTTCTTGAAGGGCCAATTCGGCCAGTAATTCAGGATCTTTCAAATAGCGTGCCGTTTTCAAGCGCAAGACCGGATCTTCAGTATGTCGGGCAATGTGCTTGAGCATTTTGGCATCACCCAATTTTTCAGCGGCAAGCAACCGGATAGCATCCTGTCGGGCGGACCGCGCAATGCGACGGAGCAGCAAAGTTTGCGGGATGCGCGTTACGACCGCGCGCCCCTGCTCCAAATCGCAGGTATTCAAGGCAATCGCCGTCAGAAAGGCGGGATGGTCGATAGAATCGGTAGCCGCGGCGCGCACGGCTTTGGATTCAGCTTGCAGTGCGATCTGCCTTAAAATAGGCAATTGCCCCAATCGATGCGCCGCTTCCAGACGACGCCGCTCATCCCGGCTGCTCAAAGCCCTGTGCCGCAGGTATCTCGTCCGAGCATAACTTGCGACCCGTCCAAATCGAGAACCGATTCCATGGGCAATCCAGTTTCTTTTAAGCCAGCTCCAGATTTTCACACACACCTCACGCTCAGCGGCGACCGCATGCAGCGATCTCAGCGGGATCGCAAAGCAGGCAGCCATGGCCGTAAAGCTTTTTGCTTGACAGGCCTATCCAATTTATCCACAGTTAAAAAGGCATGTTGAATGAGTATTGCACTCGGTTGGAACACAAGCTGCACAAGCTATAATGGTTTGCTTTACATTATTTGAGGCATTCGCTCAACCCCTAATATGCCGCTTTTCACGATCGAACGGGGAAGCACACAGACGCCATGGATGAGCCGATTGGCCCCCTGGAAATACATCCTTCACAACCCGACGCTTATGCCGCCATGGTCTCTTTTTGCCGGCAGCTTCATTCTTTTTCGACCCGCGAAGAGCTTCTGCGAGCAGTTACCGGCAAGATAAACACTATCGTTGGTTCCCGAGGCGGCGCCGTTTTGCTACTCGATGGCGAAAGACGCCGACTCTTCATTGCGGCGCTATCGACGGATAGTGCGCAATTGGAGAGTTTTATACGCACCATGCGCCTTGCGTGCGATCCTGAAAAATGGCGCCAGGCCGCTCCTGGTAATTCCGCGGCCATCATCGATCTCCTGAAAGCCGGCCTCCATCCTTCGGCGCTGAATCAAAGGCTTTGCGAGCTTTTAGATAAAAGCCTAATCGCACCGCTGTCCACCGGCCTGGAACATTTCGGCCTGATCTGGGCCATAGACACGCCAAGCGAGGCTTTGGGTAATGAAGAGAGGCTTCAAGCCCTGGCCGGTGTGACGGCTGCGGCCATGGAAGCCTCGGTCCTGCGTCAAAAATTAAACCTTTCCCATGAACGGGTTAAAGATTTTGACTCAGCCAAAGATCAGGTCATTCACCATCTCTCCCATGCGATGAAGACGCCCGTATCCGTTCTGATTGCCTCCCTAAAGCTTCTCGCCAAGCACTTGAACCGTCTTCCGGATAAGTCCTGGAGCGATATTTATGAACGAACCCATCGGAACCTGGAGCGCTTGCTGGATATCGAGTATGAGATGGAAGACATCCTCGGACAGCATGGGAAAGTTTCCGATGCGGTCGAAGAGCACCCGATCGCAGCGAAAGCGGATGACTTCTTCCATAACGTAAACATCGAATTCCTGGTCCACGAACTCAAAGACCCCGTTGGCATTGTAGAGACAGGGGTTCGCATGCTCATGGAGAAGCCGGCTTCCGCGGCTCAGGAGCGCATTTTGCAGCGCATGTTGCGCAATGCACGCAAATCCCGGGACATGCTCAACGAGCTATTGGAGGTCGGTCGCACCCACAATGCCTGCTTCCATTGCCGCCCCTTCGAGCCTCTGGCTGCTCTGCAACGCGTTGTGGTGGAGGTGGTCGAAATCAATGATCCTCAATTATATGAGGAAATCAAAGACATCCCCTCGGACCCCGAGCGCCTGGTCCTCCTGGCGGGCAAAGGTATCCGCATGGAAATCGCCCCTGGGGCCGAAGGTCTTAACGTGGAACAAGATGAGGTTAAATTCCGTCAGATCGCGGGCAACCTGATTAAAAACAGCTTTTTCTACCGACGCCGGCATCTGCTGATTCATCTTGCTTGCCGACAGAACCAATTTTCGGTTTCGGTGAGGGACGATGGCCCGGGGATCGCCCCGATGCATCACGAAGCCATATTTCAGCGCTATAAACAGGTAACTCCTTACCCGGGCATGGCCCGCAACGGGCATGGCCTGGGTCTGGCCGTCGCCCGGATATTGGCCCGCGCCATGGGAGGTGACATCACGGTGGATAGCGAACTGGGTCAGGGGGCATTGTTTCACTTGAAGTTACCTGTGACCTACAGGAAGCTACCCTAAAAGTTACCGGACTCCCGGCCGTGAGGCTCCGCAGAGCCTATGTCTTGAAAAATATCGGAACGAGTTCGACACAGAAGTTGACATTACATCCAACATTCCCGTATTATTGCCAAAAAATTTATTAAAAGGGGATCTTCGATTCGATTTTAACAGCGCCTGGCCCCTTATCTAGTCCAAATATTAGAGCTAAAATCATAATTGGACGTCGCCGATACTAAATTTTCTCCGCCAACGGGCGATAGAAGCAAAGGATGGCGCAATTCTATTTTTTTGTCCGGCTGTATGCTATGTAACCGCCATTTAAGCGAAAGCCCAAATTGCATCTGAAAAAGGGGGGTAGTTTTATGCAAAGGTGTCTTCGGTTCGGCCTTCTATTCTTGCTATTAATCCTAACTTGGTGGTGTGCACCGGTACTGGCCGAGGAAACGGTTAAAGTCGGCGTCATCGGACCCATGCAGTTCATCCAGGGCAAAGCTCTGTGGAACGGCGCGCAGATGGCGGCCGAAGAGGTCAATGCCAAGGGCGGCATCAAGATCGGCAACAAGAAGCTGATGATGGAGTTGATCAAGGCCGACTCCAATGAATTCCTCAG
>JAKAFO010000137.1 GCA_021819735.1 Deltaproteobacteria bacterium | reverse complement strand
GCCAATGCCCTGGCCGCCGTCGAAGCCGGTGCCGAGGCCCTCAGCGTGACGGTCAACGGGCTCGGGGAACGGGCCGGCAACGCGTCCTTAGAGCAGGTGGCGGTGCTGCTCGACCGGCATCCGACGCTGGGCAGTCGCCTGGACTGCCGCCGGTTGCTCGCGATCTGCCGCCGGGTGGCCCTGGCCGGCGGCCGCGCCATTGCCCCGGATCGGCCCATCGTGGGCGACCTGTGCTTCACCCATGAATCGGGCATCCACTGCCACGCCCTGCTCCGGGACCCCCGCACCTACGAACCCTTTGCCCCCCAGAGTATCGGCCGCGACCAGCGCCGTTTGGCCATGGGCAGCCACTCGGGCGGCGCCGGCCTGCGCCACCTGCTGCACCAGGCCGGCATCGATGCCTCCTCGCATCAAATCCAATCGCTGCAATCGCTGTTGCGTGACGGCGGTTAAAAATGTAAATCGGAGCGGCTCACATGCATACGTGAGATGATGCCCTCCCGCCGACAAGGAGGCACTTCTTGAGAATTGGGGTGATAAGGCCATGTCCATCCGGGTGCTCGAAGATCGCTGTAAACCGTGTCTGCTGTGTGTGCGCGAGTGCGTGGCCGGGGCCTGGCGCGAGGAGCACGGCCGGCCGGTGATGGCCGCGCCCGAGCTGTGCAACCGGTGCAGCCACTGCGTAGCCGTCTGTCCGCGCGGGGCCATCGTGCATGACGCCCTCGATCCCCAACAGGTCCGTAGAACCGATCGCGATCGACTGATCCCTGAGATCTACGCGGAGATCGTGCGCGGCCGCAGAAGCATCCGGCAGTTTCGGCCCAAGGCGGTGCCGGCGGATGTCATTGAGAGCATCATCCAATTGGCCGGCCATTCGCCCACGGCCAGCAATCAGCAGAATGTGGGCTATACGGTCATCTGCAATCGGTCGCGCTTGGACGCCATTTCGAAAGCGGTTTTCGGGGTCGGCCGCTGGCTCCATGCCCAGACCGGCAAAGGCGTGGGCCGCTGGATCTACGGTTTGTTCAAAACGGTATCGCCGGCCAACAGCCTGGACCGTTACCTGGAGCCGATGGGTTACTACATTGCCGAAACGGAAAAGGGCCGGGATTATGTGCTGCACCGGGCGCCGGTGTTGATCCTGGTGCATGGGCCGCGAAAAGGGGCCTTTCATGCGGAAAACTGCAATATCGCCGCCGCCAACATCATGAACTACGCCCATGCCCGGGGGCTGGGCACCTGCTATATCGGATTTCTTTGTCTCGCTCTGAAATTTTCGAGGACCCTGCGCCGGCTGGTGCAAACGCCCAAGGGACGCAAAGTCTACGCCTGCCTCGTGATGGGCTATCCCGCCTACCGGTACGCCTTCACCGCGTCGCGCAAAAAGCCGGTCATCCAATGGATCGCCTAGCCCTCAACCTTGTTCGTAGCGTTGCTCGAAGTCGGCGATGGTCCGGGCGTCCATGATCTTCAGACGGCGCATCATCTTGGCGCTCAGCAGGGCGAAGCGCCCCGTGGCGCGAACGCACTCCCGATCGGCCTCGTCATAGAGCGTGGCGCTGACCAAAGCTTCGGTATTCTTGATCTGTTGGTCGATGCGGCCTTCGGTGCGCACGGTGGTGTTGGGGGCCACCGGCAGCAAAAATTCCACTTGCATGGTACGCGTCAAAATCAGTTTTTTCAAAAGATGGATCGCCGCCCAACTCATGGTCTCATCGAGCAGGGTGGTCAGGATGCCGCCATGAATCAGATTGCCCCAGCCGCACAGATGCCCCGGCACGATGGTGCGGGCCATGACGATTTGGCCGTTGGAATACAGTTGCATGTGCAATCCAAAGGGATTTTCGGAGCCACAGGCGAAACAGGACCGGTCGCTGGTAAAGCTTCGCAGAGGAACAAAATCGGCCGTTTCGATCATTTTTTCTTCCTTTCGAATCGCAAGACCCGGGTCCGCCGGCCTTCGGGCGTTGCATTTTAGCTTCGCCGGGTTTCTCTTCCGTGGGACCCTAGTATTCGATTTTGCCTTTGGTTTCAATTATTTCATTTAGAATGGAACAAAATACTTGAAAGCCCAAAACCCTTATGTTAGTCCGGTGCCTTGGTTTTTCCAGCGTCATGTGGCTTTTGCATACTACATTATAAGGAACTTGCGCAGATGATTTCAAAGAAGCACCGGCTGATCGTGTACGGCGTGTCAGTCCAGCTCCTGTTGGTGGCGCTCGTCTGTTATGCCGCCTTCCCGGTCAAGGCGCCCAAGGAGCCCATCCGCCTCATGTACCAAACCAATGCGGGCAAGGTTCTCTTTGACCATCAACTCCATGCCACCGTTAAAGGCTACGCCCTGGCCTGTACCGATTGCCATCATCCCCACGGCGACGAGGAGATCGAGCCGGTCTCCTGCGGCCTGTGCCATCCGCCCCGACCGCAAGGCGCCAAGATCCCCGAATCGTGCCTGGATTGCCATGAGGATGCCGCCGAGATCGAAACGCCTGAAATCATGAAACGCTCCGACGCCTTTCACAAGCAGTGCATCGGGTGTCATGAACAGTATGGCAAAGGCCCCCAATCCGGCGCGGACCAATGCGCCAAATGTCATGTATTGTAACGCTTGCAGGATATACAGGTCACCATTAGCGTCTCATCCCATTTAAAGGTAAGCCATGTTATCCAAACCCATTTTCGGCTACGCCAAACCCAAGTTCAACTATGAGCTGTTGAGCACCGTCCTTCCTCAGCCGATCACGATCCCCCGACCGGCCAGCGCGACCTTGCTGTTGCCAAGGGAGATGGGCCCCGCACCGTCCAGCTCCTTGAAGATCGGTACGCGCGTGCGCACCGGTCAACGCCTCGCCTGGGACGATGCCCCGGGACCGGCCGTGGTCGCCACCTTCACCGGCCAAATCACGGCCATCGCCCCCCAACTGGGAGACTACGGACGCAAATTCACGGCGCTCACCATCGCCACCGAAGCCCGGGACGAGTGGGATGAAGCCTTCAGCCAGGCCTGTGCTTCAATCACTCCGGCAACCCTGGCGGACTATCTTTGCGGGGCACCCGGCGCGCCTGCACTGGACAAATTGCTGAACCCCAAAAAACCGGTCCATACCATCATTATATATGGCGGCGACACCGACCTGCTGGTGGACAGCAACCTCTATGTGCTTAAAAGCCGGACCGCCGCGGTGGAAAAAGGCATTCACGTGCTGAAAGAGACCACCGGGGTCGAAAAGATCATCCTGGCCGTTCCCGGCGAAAGCTTCCAGAACTTCGACGGCCATTTTGCCGCCGAGGTGCGCGCGGTTCCGGCCAGCTACCCCTCGGCCCAGCCGCTGATGCTGTTTTACCGGCTCTTCGGCCGCATCCTGAACCAGGGCCAGTCCTTCGAAAGCCAAGGGGTGCTTTTCATGCGCGCCGAGGCGGTGGCCGCCATCGGGACGGCCCTGGACCAACGCCGCGTGCCCCTGGAAAAGGTGCTCACCGTGCTCGACAAACAGGGCAACAAGCACATGGTGGCGGCCCGCATCGGCACCCCCATCGGCGCCATCCTCAAGACGCTGGGCATCACCCTCTCGGATCGCGACCGCCTGATCTTCGGCGGCCCCATGACCGGCACGGCCGTTTACTCCGAGGATCAGCCCGTCCAGGCCGATACCGACGCCATCATGGTCCAGGATGCCGGCCAGGTCATCCTCTCCAGCGACTATCCTTGTATCAACTGCGGCGAATGCGTCCGCGTCTGCCCGTCCAAAATCGCCGTCAACATGCTGGTGCGCTTCCTAGAGATGGGACAATATCAGGACGGCGCCGATCTATATGACCTTTACTCCTGTGTGGAATGCGGATTGTGCAGCCTGGTCTGTGTCTCCCGCATGCCCATCCTCCAGTATATAAAGCTGGCCAAGTTCGAACTTGCGCGCACCGTTCCGGCGGAGGAAATCAATGAATAACCAGAAAAAGCTCCTGGTCTCCCATGCGCCCTTCTGGCACATCGGCAGCGCGGTGCCCGAACGGCACTACAACACCATCCTCGCGGCACTGCCCGCGGTGCTCATGGGGCTCTCGGTCTTCGGCGTACCGGCCCTGGCCGTGATCTGCCTGGCCGTCTCCAGCGCCGTGGGCTGGGAATTTTCGATCACCCGGCTCTCCAAACGGCCCAACACCGTGGGCGATGGCAACGCGGCCCTCATCGGCTTGCTGTTCGGCATGCTGCTGCCGGCCACGGCTCCCTGGTGGCTGGTGGTCACCGGCACCTTCGTGGCCATTTTGATCGGCAAGCAGATTTTCGGCGGCATCGGCGGCAATCCGTTCAACCCGGCAGTGCTCGCCTACGCCATTTTGGCAATTGCCTGGAAGAATTACTTCGACTTCGATGCCCAGTTGCTCAACATGAACTTTGACTTCCCGGCCTACGATCCGCTTGTGGCTTCCAAAGCCTTCGGCCCCGAAGCCGCTTCAGCCCTGAGTCTGGGCGATTTACTGATCGGACGCGAAATCGGGGGCATCGGGGCCGTATCCGGCCTGGCTTTAACTATCGGCGGCATCTATCTGATCGCCAGAGGGTTCGTACGCTGGGAGATGCCGGTGGCCTTCATTTTCGGCGTTTTCGCCACGGCCGGGCTTTTCTTCATCGCCGATCCTTCGCATTATGCCGGCCCGCTGTTTCACCTGCTCGCCGGCAACACCCTGATCGGCGCCTTCTTCCTGATCACGGATGACAGTTCATCGCCGGTCAATACAATTCCCATGCTGATTTATGGGTTCATGGGCGGGCTGATGGTCATGTTGATTCGAAACATCGGCGCCTACCCCGACGGCGTCATTTATGCCGTGCTGGTGATCAACCTGATCAACCCCCTGTTGGACAAAATCAGGCCAAAGGCTTTAGGAAAGGCTGCGTAAGATGAAAGAGATGATCAGTATGGTCGTGGTTTTGACGCTTCTGAGCGTCTTTTCAGGAGGATCGCTGTCATACTTGCGCGATATCACCAAAGACCGTATCGAAAAGCAACAGCTCAAGTTCGTCAAAGGGCCTGCCGTCATGAGCGTGCTGTCCAACACCAGCAACAACCCTGTGGAAAGCTATTTCAAGCTCAACGCCGGCACCAAGGAAGAACGCACCATTTTTGTGGGCATGGTGGACGGCAAACCCAAATACGTGGCTTTTGAAGGCAGCGGCAAAGGATTTGGCGGCTCGATGGGGCTGATGCTCGGCGTGGACATAGAAACCGATCGGATCGCGGGCGTAGGCATCACGACTCACTCCGAAACGCCCGGTCTGGGGTCGCGAGCGAAAACCGATCCGGAGTTCACCAATCAGTTCAAGGGCAAAGCGATATCCGAAACGTTCAAGGTCAAGACCGACGGGGGTCAGATCGATGCTCTCAGCGGTGCCACCGTTACCTCACGCGGCGTGGCCGAGGGAGTCACCCAAACCGGTGTCCTCTACAAAGAACTGAAACCGCAGATCCTCGAAGGTCTCAAAACGGTCAATAAGTAGGAGAGCATCATGGCCAATACCATTGTCCAAGAATTTACCAAGGGCTTGTGGAGAGAAATTCCGCCCTTCCGTCTGGTACTCGGATTGTGCCCCACCCTGGCCTTGACCAAATCGGTGGAGAACGGATTCGGTATGGGCGTTGCCCTTACCTTCGTGCTGGTGTGCTCCAACGTCTTGATTTCAGCCTTGCGCAAGATCATTCCCGGCAAGGTGCGCATTGCCTGCTTCATCATCGTCGTGGCCACCTTCGTGATCATCGTGGAGCTGATGATGCAGGCCTACACCTACTCGCTCTACCAAAAAATGGGCATTTTCATTCCCCTGATCGTCGTCAACTGTATCCCGCTGGGCCGGGCCGAAGCCTTTGCCTCCAAAAACGGCGTGCTGCGTTCGGCCCTGGACGGCTTGGGCATGGGAATCGGCTATACCTTATCGCTTTCAACTTTGGCGGCTTTTCGCGAGCTGTTCGGTACGGGCGCCATCACCTTATATGAAAAACCGATCCAGATCATGGGCGCCTCGTTCGAGCCCTTTGGTTTCCTGGTGGAAGCACCTGGCGCCTTTGTTTGTCTGGGGCTGATGCTCTGCGTCATGAACATGCTAGGCAAGAAGTAGGAGATTCCAATGGGCGACCTTTTCCTTTTCATGATAAGCTGTATCCTGCTCAACAACATTCTGCTGATCCAGTATCTGGGGAACTGCCCGTTCCTGGGGACTTCCAAGCGCATGGAAACCGCCACCGGCATGGCCATGGCAGTAATCTTCGTGCTGGTGCTGGCCGGCGTCATGACCTGGCTGGCCCGAAAGTACGTTCTGGTCCCATACGATCTGGTCTACCTTCAGACCATCGTCTTCATTCTGGTCATCGCCGCCCTGGTGCAGTTCGTCGAGATGTTCCTGAAGAAAAGCATTCCGGTCCTCTACTCCGGCTTGGGAATCTACCTTCCGCTGATCACCACCAACTGCGCGGTGCTCGGCGTCTGCCTGATCAACGTGCAGGAAGATTATGATTTTCTTCAAATGCTGGTCTCATCCTTCGCCTATCCGGTCGGTTTCGGCCTGGCCCTGATCCTGTTTGCCGGCGTGCGCGAGCGCATCCTGCTGGCGCGGGTGCCAAAGCCGCTTCAGGACACGGCCATCGGGTTGGTCACGGCCGGCCTGCTGTCGCTGACCTTTTTCGCCTTCAAGGGGATGGTATAGCCCCCCACCCGTAAGCAAAATCGGAGCTCCGCTTTTTCACGAACCGTTCGGGATCATAAAGATCCGAACGGTTCGTTTTTTTGAGCAGGTCGGTTTTTTCATCCGCCAAATAGCGTTCGTCATTATCGTACAGTTCGGTCCATTCCAAATTTCATCCATCCGTTTTTACTTATAATACGTAAATTTTAGCGTGTTGCACGTTGACACCGCTTCAACCCTCTGCCATATTGGTTTTACTTCTCCGAGCATCATCGCCGCTATTCTCGTTTGCAAGAAGGCGGTCGCCCGCTTTATCCAAGGGTAGTACATTTCCATCCAACATTCATAAAGGTAAGGAGGAATGGATATGACCGGCAAGATTCGTTTATCAGGTGCGTTGACTACTCTCGCGATTTGCTTGACACTGATGGCATGGGCTGGACCCGAACCTGCCCTGGCGGCCGACAAGGTCATCAAATGGAAAATGCAAACCCACTGGCCGGCCTCCAGTTCCTCCTACGCCGACAGCGCCCAGGTACTGGTCAAGAAGCTCAAGGAGCGCACCGGTGGTCAACTCGACATCGAGTTGTTCCCGGCCGAAGCTCTGGTGCCGTCCAAGGAGCTTTTCAACGCCGCCAAACGCGGCATGATCCAGATCGTGGCCACCTCTTCGGCCTATCCCCGCGACCAGGTGCCCCTGATGGATGTGGCCTCCGGCCTGCCCATGAATTTCAAGACCGCCTGGGAGTGCGCCTACTATCATAAAAACATGGGCTTCGACGACATGGTCCAGCAGGCTTTTGCCCCGCACGGCCTGTACTACTCGCCGGATAAAGTTTACCCCACCGAACTCTCGCTGAAGAAGCCGATACGCAAGTTCGAGGATTTCAAGGGCCTTAAGCTGCGCTCGTCGGGCATCCTGCAAGTCTACCTGACCTCGCTCGGCGCGGCCGGCATGATGCTGCCGGGCAGCGAGATCTATGCGGCCCTGACGTCGGGCGTGGTGGACGGCGCCCACTGGGGCGCGGTGCAGGGCAGCGACAGCATGGGCTTTTATGAAGTCAACAAGTTCCACCTGCGCCCGGCCCTCAACGTGGCGGCCACCGACATCTGGCTGATCAACATCAAAGCCATGGAAGCCCTGCCGGCCGACGTTCAGACCATCGTCAAGAACACCCTGGACGAGCATTTCTGGTTGCGCACCAAGGAGTACGAGCAACTGGAAGAGAAGACCTTGGCCAAGGTTCAGAAAGAAAAGGGCGTGGAGCTCATCACCTTGGGCGACGCGGATGTGAAAAAGATGGAAGCAGCGGCCCAGGCTACCTGGGATGATGTCGCCAAACGCAGCCCCGAGTGCGCCAAGGCGGTCCAGATGCTCAGGGATTTCCACGCCACGGATCGAACCGAGGAAGTCCAGAAGCTCAAAGCGGCCCATTGATCGGCCGGACCACTCTTTTCAAGACGACAACCTAATCGGCCTGTCCGGCGGTGGTCATCGCCACCGCCGGATGGAGGCCCCCATTCTTTAGGGGAGGCGGCGGGTGCGAACACTTAATGCGGTGTTGCAATTTATCGATAATCTGAACGACTGGATCGGCCGGGCGCTTTCGCTGACCGTGCTGTTCATGTTCGTGCTGGTGATGATGGAAGTGATCCGGCGCTACTTCTTCAACGCCCCCACGGTCTGGGGCAACGAGCTGACCCAATTGATCTTCGGTGCCTACGTGATTCTTTCGGGCGGATACATTCTGCGCTTCAACGGCCACGTCAACGTGGATATCTTCTATGCGCGGTTCAGCCCGAAAACCAAGGCTGTTCTGGACATCATCACCTTTTTCGTCTTTCTTCTTTTCTGCGGCATGCTGTTGATCTACGGTGGCCAACTGGCCTGGGAGTCCCTGGTCACCTGGGAGCGCTCCCAATCGGCCTGGAACCCGCCGGTCTACCCCTTCAAGCTGATGATCCCCTTGGGCGCTCTGTTGCTCCTGCTGCAGGGCATCGTTAAGCTGATCCGCGACATTTGTGTGTTGATACCGGGCGCGAACCTGACAACGGCCAAGTCCGAGGAGAAGGAAACGCTATGAGCATCGAACTTCTGACTTTTCTCTTTTTCATGTCCCTGTTCGTCTTTCTTTTCTCAGGACTGCCGCTCTCGTTCGTTCTAGGTGGAATTTCCATCATTTTTCTTTACGCCACCTGGGGCCCCGAAGCCTTTTACATGGTGGCGGCCCAGACCTGGGGCGCCATGGAGAAGTTCACCTTGGTGGCCATCCCCCTGTTCATCTTCATGGCCATGATCCTGGAAAAGTCGGGTACGGCCAACGACTTGTACGAAATGATGTACTTGTGGTTCGGACCGGTGCGCGGCGGCCTGGTCATCGGCACCCTGGTGATCTGCGCCATCTTCTCGGCCATGTGCGGCATCAGCGGCGCGGCCGTGGTCAGCATGGGCTCCATCGCCCTGCCTTCCATGCTCGAACGCAAATATGACAAGTATATGGCGGTGGGCTGCATCAACTCGGGCGGCGGCTGGGGTATCCTGATCCCCCCCAGCGTGATCATGATCCTCTATTCCTTGATCACCGGCGAATCGGTGGGCCGCATGTTCGCCGGCGGGGTGCTGCCGGGCTTGCTGCTGCTGTGCATCGTTTCGCTTTACGTGTTGGTCCGCTGCTTTTTCCAGCCCCACCTGGGGCCGGCCCTGCCGCCCGAACAGCGCGGCGATTGGCCCAGGAAGTTCAAGGCCCTCAAGGCGATCATCCTGCCGGTGTCCATCGTCTTCGCCGTATTGGGCTCGATCATTTACGGCTTGACCACCCCCACCGAAGCCGCTGCGGTGGGCCTGCTGGGCTCGCTGATTTCGGCGGCTGTCTATCGACGGCTGAGCTGGAAATTGATTTGGGAAGCCAGCATCCGCACCTTCCGCCTCACCGGCATGGTGATGTGGATCCTCTTCGGCGCCTACGCCTTCACGGCGGCCTATCACAGCATGGGGGCCACCCATCTCATCGAAAGCATCATGCAGTATGTGCCCGGCGGGCGCTGGGGCACCATCGTCTTCATCCAGATTTTACTCCTGATCCTGGGCTGTGTGCTGGACCCGGCCGGCATCATGATGATCACCGTGCCGGTCTTCATGCCGATCATCAAAGCCCACGGCTTCGATTCGCTCTGGTTCGGGATCCTCTTCATCATGAACATGAACATCGGCTACATGACGCCGCCCTTCGGCTTCAACCTCTTCTACCTCAAGGCCATCGTGCCGCCGAGCATCACCATGGGCGATATCTACCGCTCGGTGATCCCCTTTACGATCATGGAATGCATCGGCATGCTGCTCGTCATGCTCTTTCCCCAGATCGCCACTTGGCTGCCGAATAAGTTTTTTGGATAAATGCCGGTCAAGGGGAGATCAGCGAGGGCAGGTTGTTTAGGAATTCATGGGCGGGCAGCATTCGGGCATCCCCTCGGGATCTATTGCGCCTCAGGCCGTAGACTACCTGAAATGCCCTGGCCTGGGCCAAGAAGCCCTGGAAACGGAACAAGGCGGATGAAAAGTCGTCGCCGGAACTCTTGACTTCGACCATCATCACCGGTTTGTTGTCGATGACTATCAAAAAATCCACCTCGTTTTTCTCTTTGTCCCTGAGATAGTGTAGAGCGGTCTTACTACCTGTGGTATCTTCGAGGAAGTGCAGTTGTCGCAACAACGCGCACGCCACGACATTCTCCAGCCTGGCGCCCATCCCACCTTCCACGGCGCCGGTATCGTACAAATAGTATTTGGCTTCTTTTAACAAAGAGCGGGCAATGTTTTTATGATAGGGCCGCACGCTGAATATTATATATAGATTTTCCAGAATCTGAAGCCAGTGTTTCACCGTATGAATCGATACCTGCAGATCGTTGGCCAGCGTCGCGAAGGAGGTGGTTGCCCCGATACGACCGCGCAAAAGGTCGATCAGAATCTCGATGGACTTTATATCCCGCACTTTTTCCAGGTCGAGCAAATCTTCCCGGACGATGGTGTCCGTATGCATCCGCCGGAATCGTTTGGCGAAGGTTTCGCTGTTTTTTAGATAGGGTTCCGGAAAACCGCCGAGGGTCAGCAATTTGTCGAGGGCCGTTTGCGGGGATTCTTCCAAAAAGGTGCATATCTCGTGAACCGTCAACGGGTGCAGCCGGTAGGCGTAAAAACGGCCGGCCAGGGAATCCCCTCCTTTTTTGTACGTGTCCAAACGCGCCGAACCGGTGACGAGCAGTTGGGGCGTGGTGCCCTCGGTATCGAAAATGCCCTTGATCCAGGCTTTCCAGCGTTTCATCTTATGTAGCTCGTCAAAGACCGCCAGATCGCAATCCCGGTCCCACTCCTGGGACTGTAGGAGTCGGCGGTCGGCCGCGGCGTCATAATTCAAATAAACATGGGAGGATGTCAGTTGCCTGGCCAAGGTGGTCTTGCCCACTTGCCTCGGTCCGGAGAGCAGGACGATTTTTTCTTTCAGATCCCTTCGAATGTATTCATTCAGGTAGCGTTCCATGTGGCCATTATGCAGCGAACTTCATAATAGTCAAGACTATTATGAAGTCTGATTCATAATGGTCAGGGCCGATGGCCCAGTCAAAACATGGCCCCTTCAACAAAAACAATCACAAAAAAGCTCATAAACGACATGGAAAGACCACTCAAAACGATCAAACGACTGGTGTTTGTGGAAACGATCGCCAGCAGCATGGGAATATAGAATAAGGCAGTAGAGTACCTTGCCCCGGAAAGCAACCAGGTGGGCGAAAACGACACCAGCAAAAAAACCAGGCTGAAGGCATTGATGGAAGGCGGAATTTTCTTGGCTACCGCTGCACACAGCGCAAATAGCGCAAACATGAAAACGACCGGCTGCAGCACCATTAAAGAAAAGCGAAATTGGTGGTCAGGATAAGAGGATGCCTGGAGCAACAGGTTTTTGATATTTCCCGCGAAAAAACCGAATGAATTGTGCCAATGTGTTTTCTGATAGACGAGAAATTGGAAAGGATTGCCGGTGACCCAATAGTTGATCAGGATATAGACTAAAAATCCGGCCGGAATTAAGACCACGGGGGTTAGCGTTTTCAAGCCCAGCGACAGTACCGACCGCTCCTCCCGGCTCCGTGGTTGATGAACCAAGACCACCAGGGCTTCCATTAAAAAGGGGATGAGCAGCAAAACGCCCTGATTTTTGGTGAGCGCCGCAAAAAAGCCGAGGCCCCCCGCAATCAGCCAACGCTGCTTCTTCAGCGCATAAAAAAACGCAATCACCAGGGCCAAAAAGAGACTTTCGGTGAACACCAGGCCCAAAAAAACACTAAATGGGGAAACGATCAGAAACAAGACTGCCTTGACTGCGACCGACCGGGAAATTTGTTCTTCAACCAGTTTATAGAGAAAGTAGCAGGCCGCCATCAACGAAACAGTAGAAACAAAATACCCGGCAACCGAATAGTCCCGAAAAATAAACCCAAAGCCTTTGATCAAAAACGGATACAAGGGGAAGAAAGCAATCAGGACGGCTTTTTCATGGGGAGAGGTGACATCCCCATTTTCGGCGATAAACAGGTAATGGCCGGCGTCCCACTGTTGCCAGATCGAATGGAACGCCAGGGTATGGCCGTCTGTGAAATACAGCGACCAGATACCGCCCAGAAGATAGATAAAAAGACGTGAACCGACAACTGCCAAAATAATTGCGCCAAGCACTTTTTGGACTTCGGACCGATTGCGCTGCCAGAGCAAAATCTTGTTGACGCTATTGCGCAACGGGAAGGGGATCTGTAAGTCAACGGCCTTGTTACGAAGCTGGCCGATCCATTGAATGAGCAGCACGACGGCAAGTGTACTTGCCGTAATGATGCTTAGGTAAAACACGCCGGCAGCAAATTCCACGAATTCACTCCCTCTGGATACCCATCAAGCTCAATCGCAATTTAGGAGCGGCGTATTCTGGTTGCGAACGAAGGTGTTGAAGCAGATTTCACTCTAAAAGTGACTGTCATGTCAGTACAGCCATTTCCACAAGCGGTCAACAAAAAGCAGGGTGATTTTATTCTGACCGGTATCTAAAACATTATTAAGTAGCTACAAACAAATCTGGACAAATACCTCCAGATGAGGTACACAAGCAGTCATCAGGTACTTCATCCTCGGGGGTAGCCGG
>JAKAFO010000484.1 GCA_021819735.1 Deltaproteobacteria bacterium | reverse complement strand
AGGCTGCCGCCCCGGTATTTGATGACGCGTTTTCCGCCGACGACTTCGATGTCGTCGCGTTTGATCTTTTCGATGCGTTCCACGAGGCTCAATGGTGCGGCGAACTGCTCGTTCTGGGCGCTGCGGAAGACCAGCAAAGATTGCTTGTCGCGGTTGGCACGCACGGCCTCGCGCTCGGATTCGGCTACTTCGGCGGCCCGGGCCGTGCCTTCCACCGTGGACAGGCCGGCCATCTGCGCCAGATTGGCCACATCCAGAATCAGGGCCACGCGCCCGTCGCCCATGATCGTTGCGCCGGCGTAGCCTTTGCATTTTTTCAAATCGCGGCCCAGGGGCTTGACCACGATCTCTTCCGAGTCGTGCAGAACATCCACCACCAGGCCGTACTTCATGGTGCCGGTGGAGACCACGACCACGTTCAAGGCACTGGCGGCATGGAAGCGCCGGCCGTCCGAGCGCTGCTGCAAATTCTTCCCATCGTTCTCCGCCGGCTTCTCGGTCGCGGTTTCTCCATCTTGGATCGAGATCAGCGGGCTCTTTTTCGAGCGTCGGTCCGCCAGGCTCTTACGGCGGTCGGCTCGGGGTTCGCCGGTTTCAGGATCGGAGAATTTGGGTTCAACGCCGATGATCTCGGCCAGGCGGATCAGGGGCAGCAGGTTGCCGCGCAAACGAACCACGTCGGCGTTGCCCACCCGTTCGATGCGTTTAGCGACCTGTTCGGCCGGGATGCGCAGCAGTTCCTCCAGGTTGACCTGGGGGATGGCGTAGCGTTCGCCGCCGGTGACCACGATCTGGCACGGAATGATGGCCAGCGTCAGGGGCAGCTTGATGTGGATGGTGGTACCATGCCCGGGTTCGGATTCGATGTCGATCAGCCCGCCCAATTGATCCAGATTGGTTTTGACCACATCCATGCCGACACCGCGACCGGAAACATCGGTGACTTTCTCGGCCGTGGAAAAACCGGGTAGAAAAATCAGGTTGGTTTTCTCCCGGGGAGACATGATCTTGGCCTGCTCTTCGGTGATGCGTCCTTTCTCCACCGCCTTGGCGGCGATCTTGTTGCCATCCAGGCCTTTGCCGTCGTCCGAGATCTCGATGTTGACCTGTCCGGCTTCATGGTAGGCCTTCAGGAAGATTTTGCCCACGGGGTTCTTGCCCAGGCGCTTGCGGACGTCGGGTGTCTCGATGCCATGGTCCACGGAATTGCGCACCAAATGGGTCAGAGGGTCGCCGATGGCCTCGATGATGGTCTTGTCAAGTTCGACATCTTTGCCTTCGAGGGTCAACTCTACCTGCTTGCCCAAGGTCTGCGACAAGTCGCGCACCACGCGCGGGAATTTGTTGAACACATTGCCGATGGACTGCATGCGCGTGAGCATGATGGCTTCTTGCAATTCGGAGGTGATCAGGTCGATGCGCTGGCCGGCCACTTCCGAGCCGCGCTTGTCGTTGGAGCCCATGGACTGGAGCAGCTGGTTGCGGCTCAACACCAGTTCGCCGGCCAGGGTCATCAGTTGGTCCAGCAGGCTCACGTGAACCCGCAGGCTGGTTTCCGCTTCGAGTTTGGCCGCTTTTTTGTCCGCGCTGGATTCGTTCGGGGCATCGCTCGATGCCACGCAGGTGTTCGAAGTTTCCACGAGTTGCTCATGATCTTGGACCCCGACTTCCGCCACGTCGGGTTCCGGCTGGGCGGATTGCTCGGCCTTGATTTCGGGCAAAGCGGCCGGCGTCTCAACCGGCGGCGCGGCCTGCACCGATTCAGTGGCGGTGGTTGCCGGCTCACCGTTCAAGCGGTAGAGCGCCAGATCCGATCGCAATTCGAGAATCAGCTTCTCGTCGATCTCAAAGAGAACGTTGATATCCGCCGGTTTTAAAATGGTGGCAAAGAGCAAAATCATGGGGCTGTCCGGTACCCAGTCGGCCTCCAACTCGGCAGCCGGGCGCAGGGCGAAATTGGCGCCCAAGACGAGGCCGGTTTGCTCCATCTCCTCCAACACGCCCTTGCAGCTTTTGCCTTTGCTCTGGATATGGGGGCCCACCTCCATTTTAACAAGGTAGATGCACTTGCCCTGCTGGAACAAGGGGGTGACTTTTTTGAGCTCAGCCGTCAAAGCCGGCCGGCCATCGGGAAATACCAATGAAAAAGTCTCCCCATCGACACCGGGAACAGGGCTTTGGGTAACCGGCTCCTTTTTGGGTTTGGCCGCCTTGGCTTTCTTGGGCGCGGCCTCTTGCTTGGGTGCCGCTTTGGGCGCGGATGCGACCGCCGGCGCTGCGCCCGCTTCCAGTACCGCCTTGAGTGAGCGGACGTGCTCGCTGATGTCGATATCGTTGCTGTTGAGGATATCGTTCATCAACGCCTTGAGGGCGTCCGCGGCCCTGAGCAGCACATTGATGATATCCGGCGTGGGAACCATCTCCCGGCTGCGGATCTTGCCAAGAATGTTCTCCATTTCATGGGTCAGGTCCTTGATGTTGGTCAGTCCCATGAACCCGGCTCCCCCTTTGATGGAATGGGCCGCGCGATAGACCTTGTTGACCAGCCCCTCATCGATGTTGGCGCCATTTTCCTCTATCGCCAGTAGATCGGTTTCAATGCCCGTCAGATGCTCCAGGGATTCTTCCAGATACATCTGCAAGGTTTCATCGTTTTGAATGGTCATCAGGGGGTACTCCTTTAAATCACAGTTCTATAAGTTGCGGCGCGTTGACCGGAATCGGATCCAAGAGGCCCGTCCACTCCTAACCCTATTTATCCGCAGCATCGTGAAAAAACTTTAGTTAATTTGTCGGGCGCTATCCAATTGAAAATCAGGCAAATCGTTGGAAGCAAAAAAGGATGCGGAGCACCCGCGCGGGGTCTCGGGTGGGGCTGAGTCGCGGCAATGACTTATGAGAACGCTCGCTTGGCGTCCTCGATGGAGAATTTGGTGGGAATGGTACTGGTCTCCTTGAATCCTTTGAGCGAGGCCATCTGGTTTTCATTGGCCGCCAGGCATAGGTTCAGCTTGGCCCGGGCGCACAAATTGATGAGACCCAAAACGGTTTGGGCTGCCGTCATGTT
>JAKAFO010000483.1 GCA_021819735.1 Deltaproteobacteria bacterium | reverse complement strand
CGATCGAAGAGACGATTCACGAAGCCATCTATGTAGCCATGACCGGCCGCGGCGGCCCGGTGCTGGTGGACATTCCCAAGGATATCCAGACCCAGGAGGCGGCGGACGGTTATCGCTTCGATCCGGTGGATTTCCGGCCCGAGCTGCCCGGCTTTTACTACTCGCCGGCCCCCGAGCGCGAGGCGTTCCGGCGGGCCGTGGCCCTCGTCAACCAGAGCGAGCGGCCCATCATCCTGTGCGGCCACGGCGTGGTCAGTTGCGGCGCGGGCGACGATCTGCGGGTCTTCGCCGAAAAGGCGCGTATTCCTATCGCCTTTACGCTGCATGGCTTGTCGTCCCTGCCCGTGGATCACCCATTGAGCCTGGGCATGGTGGGCATGCACGGCACCGTGGAGGCCAACCGGGCCCTGCTGCACGCCGATCTGATTCTCTCCCTGGGCATGCGCTTCGACGACCGCGTCACCGGCAAGCTGGAGACATTTGCCCCCACGGCCAAAGTGATCCACGTGGAGATCGACCCCTCGGAGATCGATAAAAACGTGGCCACCACGGTGGCCCTCAATGCCGATGTGGGCGACGTGCTGCGGCTGCTGGCACGGGACCCGCAAATCACTTCCCAGCCCCGCCGCGCCTGGTTCGAGAGCATCGAGGGCTTCCGCCGGGAGACGGCCGCCGAAGTCGAGCAAGAGATCGCCGCCGGCATCGGCCGGGAAGGCCAACTGCTGATGAAGTATATCGTGCGCCGGCTCTCGGACATCACCGCCGGCAAGGACATCATCGTCTCCGACGTGGGCCAGCATCAGATGATCCTGGCGCGCTTCTACAACTTCCAGACGCCCAACAGTTGGTTTACTTCGGGTGGCGCCGGCACTATGGGCTGCGCCCTGCCCATGGCCGTGGGCGTCAAGCTGGTCCGGCCCGGCGAGCGCGTGTGGGCCGTCATGGGCGACGGCGGTTTTCAGATGAACCTCCAGGAACTGGGCGCCGTCATGGAGTACAAGATCGATATCAAGATCGTACTGCTCAACAACGGCTACCTGGGCATGGTGCGCCAGTGGCAGACCCTTTTCTACGACGGCCGATACGCCGGCACGCCCCTCAAGAGCCCGGATTTCGGCCTTATCGCCCAGGCATACGGCATCCCTTACCGGCGCGTGACGGATAAGGATGAAGTGGCCGATGCCCTGCGCCAGGCCGCCGACCACCCCGGCGCCTTCATGCTCGAGCTGCGCTGCGACCCCAGCGAAATCGTGCTGCCCATGGTGCCGTCGGGCGGGGGCATCGCGGACATGATCGTTTCCAAGCGGCAGATTGAGGAAAGAAAATAGGAGTACTTCATGAGCGTTAACGATTTGCCCAAACGCCGCGCGATTCTGGCCTTCGTGCTCAACCGCTCCGGCGTCCTGAACAAGATCTCCATGCTGATCCGCCGCAAGATGTACAACGTGGAGACGTTGACCGTCTGCGCCACCCAGCAGCCCGGCATCAGCCGCCTGACCCTGACCCTGCGGGAAGACAGCGACGCCAAAACGCTTCAGATCATCAAGCAGTTGGAGAAGATGACCGAAGTGGTCTCGGCCAAGGAGCTGAACATCGACCAGAGCTTCTGGCGTGAGGTGGCCATCGTGAAGTTCGAAGGCGAAAAAGAGCTGCTGGCCGATCTCGACCGAAGGTTTGTCCTGGAGATCCTCGACCGGCGCGAGCACGGTTTGTACGTGGCCCAGATCGCGGGCACTTCCAAGCGCATCGACGACTTTATCGCCGCCATCGGCAAGGAGAAGATCGTTGAGGTGGCCCGTTCGGGATTCACGGCCATGGAGATGTAGAAAAGGAAAGGAGTCTGCCATGTCCCAGATTCAAGCCAACGGCATCACGCTCAATTATCGCTGGGACGGTGCGGAAGAAGGGCCTCTGGTCATGCTCTCCCACTCGTTGGGCGCTGATCTGACCATGTGGGAGCCCCAGGTGGCGCCGCTGACGGCCGCCGGCTTTCGCCTGCTGCGCTATGATCACCGCGGCCATGGCGGCTCGGCTGTACCCGCCGGGCCTTACAGCATCGAACATCTGGCTGCCGATGCCGTGGGATTGCTGGATGCCCTGGGTCTGACGCGGGTTCACTTCTGCGGCCTTTCCATGGGCGGCATGGTGGGCCAGGTGCTCGGCGCCCGCCACGGCCATCGCCTTCATAGTCTGGTCCTCTGCTCTACCTCCAGCCACATGCCGCCGCCGGAGGTCTGGAACGAGCGCATCCAACTGGTCGGGGCCAAGGGCCTGGCCGCCGTGGTCGACGCCACCATCGACCGCTGGTTCACCCAGCCCGGCCAGCAACGCCTGCCCGAGGCAGTCCGCAAGATCCGCGCCACTTACCTGGCCACGCCCGTGGCCGGCTTCCTGGGCTGCTGCGCCGCCATTCGCGATCTCGACCTGCGCGCGACGATCCGCGCCATCACCACGCCCACCCTTATCCTGGTGGGTGAGCACGACCAGGGAACGCCCGTGGCCCATGCGCGCTTCATTCATGAACGCATTCCCGGGTCCAGCCTGGTGGTGATCCCCGACGCGGCCCACCTGCAAAACGTGGAACAATCAGAGCTTTTCACCCAAACCCTGCTGGCGTTCCTGGAAGCGCAAAAGCAGCGAGAATAGGTTGACCTCTTTCTATTGATGCTTAGACCTTTCTGAAAACGGATGCTGGCTAATCCGATCCCGGGATTCCCCGCTGACAAAGACCAGGTGCCTTCAGCCACGGGTACCCCTGCCTTAGACGTTCGCTTCCAGTTCCGTTTTCCAAATACTTCGAGGCCTGATGAGACCTTGCACGGGGAGGGTTTACTTGTCTCCCTGCTCATGGAAGCGTAGAATGCTATTGTCTCCAGGCAGATCGAGAAAGTGTCGACGAGCATTGCCCGCCGTCGACTCAGACACAATAAGGAGTACAAACCATGAAAGCAAAAACAATGTAACCGTTCACGGGGTTAGAAAGTAAATACTACGCAATCCAAGCCAAATCAGGTTGTTGATCTTTGAAATAAGCCTGCACGAAACCTACAAGTACAGGGAAAGAAGGCTTGCCCTTGAGTCGGCA
>JAKAFO010000136.1:3372-12958 GCA_021819735.1 Deltaproteobacteria bacterium | reverse complement strand
GGTTTCGCGCACCACCACGATAGCCCCTTCGGGCACCAGGGGCAGCATGTGATCCGTGGCCATGACAAAGGCCGCGCCGGAGGCCGTGCCCTCGCAGGCGGAGGCGCCGCCTTGCAGCAGCACGGCATGCCCCGGGCGCGGTTGGGCATCGGCCTCGGCCGCCGTTGCGGGGGCCGGCTCCCAGGCGTGCTGGGCGGACTGCAACGGCCGGGCCTGCAAAACGAACAGCTTACCGCCGCCGTCGATGGCCCACTCGATGTCCAGGGGGTGGCGGTAGTGCTCTTCCAGGCGCCGGCCATATTCCCATAATTGTGCGATCTGTTCGGGCCGCAAGCAGGCGATGGCGCGCGACGGCTCGGGCACGGGGATCTCATGGACCCCGCCCTCGGGTTTCACGCGCAGTTGGGCGGCCTGTTCCACGATCTCCTGATGCACTAGGGTGCCGCTCGCCTTGTCCAAAACGAAGAAATCCATGGCCGCCGAGCCTTCCACGGCATAGGCGGCCAGACCCCACAAACCGCTGATCAGCATGACCGGGCGCTGGGCATCGTTGGGGTCCACGGTGTACATGACGCCGCTGACGGCCGCGTCCACCATGGCGATGCAGGCCACGCTCATCACCACATCCTGGTCGCTGTAGCCTTTGCGGCGGCGGTAGAAGACCGCCCGGGGGCTGAAGGTGCTGGCCACCACCTCCTTGTAGGCCGAGAAGAGGTTGGCGCCGGTGACGTTGAGCACCGTGGTGTGCTGGCCCGCGAAGCTGGCCTCGCCGTCCTCGCTGGTGGCGCTGCTGCGCACGGCCAGGCGCAGGTTGTCGCCATGTTTGGCGTTCAACTCCTCGGCCGCCTCCTTCAGGGCCGCGGCCAGGTCGGTGGGCAGGTCGGCCGCCATGATCCGGCTTTGAATGGCCTGGCAGGCCGCCATCAACGATTCGGTCTGGTTCACGTCCAGGTCTTTGAGCTGCTCCTGGATAAAGGGCAACAAGCGGCTCTTTTCCAGAAAGTAGAGGCAGGCATAGGCGGTCACGGCGAACCCCGGCGGCACCGGCAGGTTCACGCGGTTGGAGACCTCTCCCAGGTTGGCGGCCTTGCCCCCGACATAGGCGGCGTTTTCCTGGCTGAGCTGCTCCAGGGGGAACACCAGGTTGGTCTTTTCCACCTTGCTCTTGCGCACCAACTCGGCCAGCACGCGCACGCTGATGCTCTCGGCCATGTCGAACAAATCTTCGTACTTGGCCTGGGTCATGGCGTTGAGATCCTCGACGATGGTGAACACCTCGGCGATCAGCTTTTCGGCCTGGCTGACCATGTAATCCAGGGTGAACGGCTTGTTCTGATAGAAGTGGTGCTCCAGGTCGGCGATCAATTCCAGGGCGCGGTTGTTGGCCGCCAGCAGTTCCTTGAAACCGCGGTACTTGCGTTGAAAGACGCTTTCATCCGCGCCGATCTCGTCCTTGATTTTGCTTTTGCTGAGCAGAAAGTCCCACAGCTTGAACATGCGAACCTCTTTGCTGTTTGCAGGCGTAGATATCAATGTTCTCGGGAGCATCCATCATGCAAACTCCGTGCTTCATCGTATAGAATAAGATAGGGGCCGACGCAAGGCAGGCCGGCGCCGTGAACATTGACAAGCCGCCTATCGATGCCAATTACTGAACGTAATTGCGTTTTCCGAATAACTTTTAATTTGGCCAAGTTAAATGAATCTAAACACTCTGCGAACATACTTGGCGGCCATGATCGTAATGGCGTTGTTTGCCACCGGTGCCTTAGCCGCCGACCCGTCGGCCGCACTGGAGAAGCTGGTCCAGGAAGGGTTGGCCAACAATCCTGAAGTGCACGCGAGCCAGGCCCGCTGGGACATGTTGCGCGAAAAGGCCGCCCAGGCCGGAACGCTCGATGACCCCATGGTGATGTTCCGGATCCAGAACGCATTGGTGAACGACCCCTTCGCCTTTGACAAAGATCCCATGACCGGCAAGGTCGTCGGCATCAGCCAGGAGCTTCCCTTCGCCGGCAAGCGCGCCCTGGCGCGTCAGGCCGCGGAGCAGGAGGCCGAGGCCGAACGCTGGCAATTCGAGGAACGCCGAATCGAACTGGCCCGGATGATCAAGGAGAATTACTACCGCATCTTCTATGCGGATCAGGCCCTGCCCATCGTGGCGCGTAACATCCAGGTGCTCGACGACTTGATCCGCTTCACCGAAACCATGTACGGCGTGGGCAAGGCCCTGCAGCAGGATGTGCTCAAGGCCCAGGTGGAGCGCTCCAAGATGGAAGACATGCAGATCGCCTTGCAGCAGCAGCGCCGCAGCCTGGCGGCACTCTTGAACAGCCTGCTCTACCAACCGGCCGAAAGCGAGCTGCCCGCGGTGCGCGATGTGACCATCGTGCCGCTGACGGCCTCCATCGAGGAGCTGTCCAGCCTGGCCCAGGAACATCGCCCCTTGGTCAAGCGCCTGGCGGCCCAGGTGGAAAAGGGCAAAACCGGCCAGGCCCTGGCCCAAAAAGAGTACTACCCGGACTTCAATGTGGCCTTCGAATACATGCAGCGCGATCCTGTCATGGAAGAACCCGGGGACGACATGTACAGCCTGGGTGTCACGTTTAACCTGCCCATCAACCGCCAGCGGCGGCATGCCATGGTAGCCGAGGCCATGGCCGAAACGCGCATGGCCACCCAGGAACTCAACATGTTGCGCAACACCATCCGCCAGAGCATCGCCGACAGCCTGGCACGCCTGGAACGCAGCCGGCGCATGGCCGAGTTGTATCGGTCGGCCATCATCCCCCAGGCCACCGGCGCCCTGGACGCCGCCATGGCCGCTTACCGGGTCGGCAAGGCCGATTTCATGAACGTGCTCGACAGTCAGATGGCCCTGTTCGGTTACGAGCGACAGTACTTCGAGGCCGTGGCCGAACACCAGATGCAGCTCGCCCAGTTGGAAGGGGTGGTGGGGGTTGCCCTGCCGCCGGTCGAACGATCGACAGGAAAATAACATGAGCTCAAAAGCCAAACGTTACATGGTCATCGTGATGGGCGTGCTACTCGCCCTGGGGCTCGGGTACTGGCTTGGGACGCTGGGCAACGGCCATGGCGCGGCAGTGCCGGGAGCCGCCCAGGCACCCGCGGCTTCGGGCGAGCGTAAGGTCAAATTCTGGAAATCGCCCATGGATGCCACCTATGTGCGCGACGCACCCGGCAAAGATTACATGGGCCACGATATGGTGCCGGTTTACGAGGGCGAGGGCAGCGAGACCACCGGCATCAAGATCGATCCGGTCACCCTGCAGAATATGGGCGTGCGCACGGCCCAAGTCGAACGGCGCGACCTGCGCCGCACGATCCGCGCCGTGGGCCTGGTGGCCTACGAGGAGCAGGGCCGCTTCTCGGTCAACAGCAAGATCGAAGGCTGGATCGAACGGTTGTACGTCAACCAGACCGGCCAGTTCGTCAAAAAGGGGCAGGCCCTGATGGAGATCTACAGCCCCGAACTGGTGGCGGCTCAGCAGGAGTATTTGCTGGCCCTGGAATCGCATCGGCGCCTGGCCGGCAGCTCGCTGGCCTCGGCCGCCGAAGGGGCGCAGCGCCTGCTCGAGGCGGCGCGCACCCGCCTCGCCTACTGGGACATCGACGCCACCCAGATCCAGGAGCTGGAAAAAACCGGCCAGGTGCGCAAGCGCATGACCCTTTTCAGCCCCTTTTCCGGCGTGGTCACCATGAAGCAGGCCAACGAGGGCATGCGCGTCATGGGCGGCGAGGAGCTGCTGCAGGTCTCGGACATCTCCAAGGTATGGATCAACGCCGAGATCTATGAATACGAACTGCCCTGGGTGCAGCCGGGCCTGCCGGCCACCGTCGAGATCCCCTTTGCGCCGGGCAAGCCCCTGACCGGCAAGATCGCTTACATCTACCCCTATGTGCAGAATGAAACGCGCACCGTCCAGGCCCGCATCGAATTGGCCAACCCCGGCTTCGCGCTCAAACCCGACATGTACGCCAACGTGCTGATCGAAGGCCGACCGGCCAAGAATGCCCTGGCCATTCCCGGCGATGCCGTGCTCAATTCGGGCAAGGGCCAGACCGTCTTCGTGGCCGGCGGCGAAGGCCGTTTCGAGCCGCGCGCGGTGCGGACCGGCCTGAGCGACGAGCAGGGCTACGTGCAAATCCTCTCCGGCCTGAGCGAAGGAGAGAGCGTGGTTACCTCCTCTCAGTTCATGCTCGATTCGGAGAGCAAACTGCGCGAGGCCATGCAGAAGATGACCGAGGCCAAAACCGCGCCGGACGACGCCGCGCCGGGGCATGCAGGTCATTCGGCGCCGCAGGATAACGAAGACCTTTTTAAATAAGGAAGTATTCAATGCTCGCCCGAATCATCACCGGATCGATCCAGAATAAATTCCTGGTGGTGCTGGCCACGGTGTTCATCGTGGCGGGCGGCATCTACTCCCTTTACCACACGCCGGTGGACGCCATCCCCGATCTTTCCGACGTGCAGGTGATTCTCTTCACCGAGTATCCGGGCCAGGCGCCCCAGGTGGTGGAAGATCAGGTCACCTACCCTTTGACCACCCAGATGCTGGCCGTGCCGGGGGCCAAGGTGGTGCGCGGCTATTCGTTTTTCGGCTACTCGTTTGTCTACCTGATCTTCGAGGACGGCACCGATATGTACTGGGCGCGCTCGCGCGTGCTCGAATACCTCAACTATGTCTCCGGCCGCCTGCCCCAGGGGGTGACGCCGGTGCTGGGGCCGGACGCCACCGGTGTGGGCTGGATCTTCGAGTACGTGCTGGTCAGCGACCACCATAATCTCCAAGAGCTGCGCGCCATCCAGGATTGGTTCCTGCGCTACGAACTCACCGCCCTGGAAGGGGTCTCCGAAGTGGCCAGCCTGGGCGGCTTCGTCAAGCAGTACCAGGTGGCCGTGGACCCCAATAAACTGATCGCTTACAACATCCCCATCACCGAGGTGATGATGGCCATCCAGCGCAGCAATCTGGACGTGGGCGGCGGTGCTATCGAGATGGCCGAAACCGAGTTCGTGGTGCGCAGCCACGGCTACATCCAATCGCTGGAAGATCTGCGACAAGTGGTGGTCATGACCACGCCCCAGGGCACGCCCATCCTGGTCAAGGACCTGGCCGAAGTGCGCCTGGGCCCCGAGATGCGCCGAGGCGTGGCCGAGTTGGACGGCCAGGGCGAAGTGGTGGGCGGCATCATCGTCATGCGTTTCGGCGAAAACGCCCTGGAGACCATCGCGCGGGTCAAGGCCAAGCTGGAAGATTTGAAGTCCGGCCTGCCCGAAGGAGTAGAGATCCGCACGGTCTACGATCGCTCCGGCCTGATCGAACGCGCGGTGGCCACCCTTAAGGAGAAGCTGCTGGAAGAGAGCATCGTGGTGGCCCTGGTGACCATCCTCTTTCTCTTCCATTTTCCCAGCGCCTTCGTGGCCATCATCACCCTTCCGGTGGCCATCCTGATGGCCTTCATGGTGATGCACTACCAGGGCATCAACGCCAACATCATGAGCCTGGGCGGCATCGCCATCGCCATCGGCGCCATGATCGACGCAGCCATCATCATGATCGAAAACGCCCACAAGCACCTGGAGCGCGACCGCGGGCGCAAGCCCCACTGGCAAATCATCACCGATGCGGCGGCCGAAGTCGGGCCCACCCTGTTTTACTCGCTGCTGGTGATCACGGTCTCGTTCGTGCCGGTCTTCACCCTGCAAGAGCAGTCCGGGCGCCTGTTCAAGCCCCTGGCCTTCACCAAGACCTATGCCATGGCCGCGGCGGCGATCCTCTCCATCACGCTGGTGCCGGTGCTGATGGGCTGGTTCATCCGCGGCAAGATCAAACCCGAGCACGCCAACCCCTTGAACCGGCTGCTGCTGCGGATCTATCATCCGGCCGTGGATTGGGTGCTCAAATGGCGCTGGGTCACCTTGCTGGTCGCCCTGGCGGTCATGCTCTCCATGGCCTGGCCCTTGAGCCAAATGGGTTCGGAGTTCATGCCGCCGCTCTACGAGGGCGACCTGCTCTACATGCCCACCACCCTGCCGGGCCTTTCGGTAACCAAGGCCAAAGAGATTTTGCAGCAGACCGACCGCATCATCCGCCAATTCCCCGAAGTGCACCATGTCTTCGGCAAGATCGGCCGGGCCGAGACGGCCACCGATCCGGCGCCCATGATGATGATCGAAACCACCATCATGCTCAAGCCCGAAGGGGAGTGGCGCAAGGTGCCGGCCCACCGCTTCTATTCCGCCTGGCCGGGATGGAGCGAGCCGCTGAAGAATCTGCTGCGCCGGGTGCTGCCCGAAGAGAAGACCATTTCGGTGAATCAATTGATCGATGAACTCAACCGTTCCATCCAGTTTCCGGGCCTGACCAACGCCTGGACCATGCCCATCAAGACGCGCATCGACATGCTCTCCACGGGCATCAAGACGCCCGTGGGTATCAAGGTGATGGGGCCGGACCTGGCGGTGCTGGGCCGGATCGGAGAGCAGATCGAGGCCGTGATGCGCACGGTGCCCGGAACGCTCTCGGCCATTGCCGAGCGCACCGTGGGCGGCTCGTATCTCGACATCCACATCGACCGCACGGCGGCGGCGCGCTACGGCATCAACGTGGGCACCATCCAGGAGGTGATCCAGTCGGCCGTGGGCGGCATGAACATCAGCGAGACCGTGGAGGGACTGGAGCGCTACCCCATCAACGTGCGCTATGACCGGGATTTTCGCAGCGACCTTCCGTCGCTCAAGCGCGTGCTGGTTCCGGCGGCCGGGGGCCGGCACATCCCCCTGGGCCAGTTGGCGACGATCACGATCCACAACGATCCGGACAGCATCAAGAGCGAGAATGCCCGGCGCACGGCCTGGGTCTACGTGGATATTCAGGGGGTCGACATCGGCACCTATGTCCAAAACGCCCAGAAGGCCGTGAACAGCCACATCAAGCTGCCGGTCGGCTACAGCATCGTCTGGAGCGGGGAGTTCGAATACATGCAGGCGGCCCGGCAGCGCCTGATGGTAATCATTCCCCTGACCGTGCTGATCATCTTCGTGATCATCTACATGAACACCCAAAGCGTGATAAAGACCGGCATCGTCTTTCTGGCCGTGCCCTTTTCCCTGGTGGGCGCCTTCTGGTACCTTTATCTATTGGGCTACAATACTTCCATCGCCGTGTGGGTGGGGGTGATCGCCCTGGCCGGCCTGGACGCCGAAACCGGCGTCGTCATGCTGCTCTACCTGGACCTGGCCCACGATTTGTGGCACAAAAATGGCCGTCTGCGTACCCGGGGCGACCTGATTCAGGCCATCCACCACGGCGCGGTCAAGCGCATCCGGCCCAAGATCATGACCATCGCGGTGATCATCGCCGGCCTGTTGCCCATCATGTGGAGCCACGGCGCCGGCGCGGACGTGATGAAGCGCATTGCCGCGCCCATGGTGGGCGGCGTCGTCACCTCGGGCTTGATGGAGCTGCTGGTCTACCCGGTGATTTACTACCTGTGGCGCGGCCGGCGCCTGGACCCCAGCCGGACACCCACGGCCCAAGGGGACATCGAAGAACATGCGGACGGACAAATACTCAACACAGCGGAAGGAGCAATACCATGAAATCCATTTTCTTCCTTTTGACGAGTCTACTATTAACCTTGGGCAGCGCCAACGGGGCCTTGGCCCAGGGCGGCGATCACAGTGGCCACGGCGCGGCACCCATGGGCACCCCATCGGGGCATGTCGGCAGCCATGAGGGCATGCAAACGGGCGGCGCCATGATCATGCTCGACACCGTGACCACCGACGGCATCAAAGCCATGGCCCACTTGCAAGATCTGCATCCGGGATCGGCTCAACCTGCCGCTGGCGCCACCCACAACTTCATGGTAGGGTTCGAAGAAGAAGGCAATGGCACCATGGTCACCAAAGGCCGGGCCGCGGTCAAGGTCACCGGCCCGGACGGCCTGACCGGCAACGCCATTACCTTGAGCCCGAAAGATGGGTTCTTCAGGGGTGACATCGCCTTGAAGCAGCCGGGCAAATATACCTTTGTCGTGGGCACCAAATTGAGCGACGACAAGGCCCGGCAGTTCAGCTTCACTTATGAGTTGAAGTAAGCCATCGCTTCTTGTTTTGGAGGTCATCGCATGCAATCGTACGGTTCCTTCGCGCCTGCCAAGAGCTCATGGTGGGTCGCCGCCCTTGCAGGCCTGGCCCTGGGCCTGTTCCTGTGGGGCTGCGCCTCCGGTCCCCATGGCAGTCTAGCCTTCGACCGCGAAGTGACGCGGATGTTCACCGCCAACGCCGTGCCGGCCGACTACCGCTACTACAGCTCCGGCCGTTCCGGCATGCCCTATGCCATTATCGGGATTGCCCCCCAATACGAACTGGTCACCCGCTGGTGGGACCCGGTAAAGCCCAACACCACGGAGTTCGCATCGAAGGTGGATTTTATCTGGGAGCCGGATGTCTGGTATCGCGTCTACCCCGCCCAGGGCTCCTGGATCTTGAACCCGGCCGGGGAAAAGATCGGCATCTGGTATTCGATGTATCCGTCCACTTCGATCAGTGTGAACGAAAAGCGCCAGGTGGAGGTTTACTCGCCGGAGTGGGATGAGTGATTAAGCGGCCCGTTGCCCCTGGTCTTCCCGGCTCCGATTCGCCGTTGGCTGGACCTCGGCCAACTCATCGGCTGAGAAGATGCGGTCCACATCCAGAATAATAATGAAGGCATCCTGCTGCTTTCCGATGCCTTTGATGAAATCGCTATTGCGAGCGGCACCGATCCGGGGAGTGGCTTCGATCCGGGCAGGGTCTATCTCGATCACATTGCGGACGGCATCGGCCACTGCGCCGATCACGGTTACCTGGCCTTCGTGCACGACCTCCACCACCACGATACGGGTCTCCAAGGTTTTCTCGGCTTGGGCCATATCGAATTTCAAGGCCAGATCCACCACCGGCACGACGCTGCCGCGCACGTTGATCACACCCCGCATGAACGCAGGCGCGCGCGGCACCTTGGTGATGGTGGTGAAATCCAATATTTCGCGCACTTGCGCCACATCCAGGGCGAACATCTCGGCGCCCAGTTTGAAGGTCAGGTATTGATTCGGCGCTATTTTGACCGTATTTGCGGACATTTTCGACCCTTTCCAAGGTTTACCCGTGCATGCCTGAACTGAATTAGAACCGCTCGAATTCCGAGTCCAGATCCTCTCCGTTGCCCGGCTTGCCCATGCTAAGGGTTACGCCGCTTTCGGAGTGCGCATTGCCGGTCCCATTTCCATTTCCGTTAGACAAGCGGCTTTGCATTTTCTTGGATGGCTGTTGCGGGTGTTTGCCTGAAACCGGGGTTGACTTGGGTTTGCCTTCGGATAGCTTCGATATTCTGCCTCTGACGGCCCTTGCGTCCATCTCGTCGAGCTTGAAAAAGCCGATGGCATCCTGCAGTTGCTCGGCCTGGCTGGAGAGCTCTTCGGCCGTGGAAGCCATCTCTTCCGATGCGGAAGCGTTCTGCTGAATGACTTGATCGAGCTGCTGGATGGCCTTGTTGACCTGGTCGGCGCCGGT
>JAKAFO010000136.1:0-3272 GCA_021819735.1 Deltaproteobacteria bacterium | reverse complement strand
CCACCGCCCTGATGATGGGGGCGGTGATGGTGCGGGCGCCGAGCATAACGATGACGGCCACAATGACAATGGTGATGACGGCGATAAAGAGGGTCGAGTTGCGGATGGACGTGGAGGCGGCGAGGAACTCGCTCTCATCCTGGGTTGCGCAGACAGACCAGCCGGTAAGCGGCACCGGCGCAAAACCCGCGATTTTGTCGATCCCTTTAAAGCGATACGATTCGACGCCTGTCTGACCGGAAAGCATCTTGTCGTTGATGCTCTTCATTTCCGCAATCGTGGTCAGATCCAGTTTGAGAATATTTTCGGCTTTGGGGTGGGCCAGCATGATTCCGGCGCGGTTGACCATAAATCCATAGCCGGTTTCACCGATTTTACGATTCGAGATCAAATCCGTGAGGTAATTGGCCTTGATGACCAGTCCCAACAGCCCCAGGAAGTGGCCTTGGTCGTTTTGGATCGGCGCACTGATGGTCAGCACCGGCTTGTCCGTCGCCTTGGATATGATCATATCGCTGATAAAGGTCTTGCCGGACGCCTTGGCTTCCTTGAAAAAGTCCTGGTTGGCGATGTCGATGTTCTGGTACCGGTCGCCATTTTCGAGGATGCCGTCGTAAATCCGGCCATTGGCGTCGGCAACAAATATGCCCTGGTAATTGGACCCCATTTGCGAAAACTGTTTCCCAAGGGCGCGATAGGCATCCTCGATGCGCTCCTGGGAACCTTGAATTCCGTTGGCAGCCACCGATTCGGCCAAATCCCGAATCCTCTTCTGGGTGGCCATGGCGCCTGCCTTGCCCATCTCGCTTTCGAGGATGTTGGTCGTCAACCGCGCCAAATCCGAAGCAATGCCCTGGGCCTGTTCCTTGGACTGTTTCATCAGCGCGCCGCGGGCTTTCTGGTAAGAAATGTAACCCACAACGAAAACGGGAATGAGGACCAGGATGAGCCCACCGGTGATGAGCTTCGACGAAATGGATTTCCAATTGATTTTCATTTCTAATCTTTCCCTTTGACAAATTGAGGAACTTGCAAAGCCCGCAACCTATTCGATTCCATAGTATCGCCGGATATAAGGCAGACTTAACGCTAAACAATGGGGGGCAGAATGGGGGGCAAAGCCCCCCATCAAAGGCTTGGCAGGGAACTACGAAACTGGGCCGATCACTTCGGATAGGAATTTAAGTGGCTGTAAAGATTCGTGTTTTTGTTAACCAGGCCAAGCTTGGCCCGTATATTCTTGCGATGCCATTGAACGGAACTGGGAGAGACCCCCATCAGGCGGGCAATCTCTTTGGTATCGGTTCCCTCGCGTATTAAATCGGCGATTCGGACTTCGGTAGGTGTAAAATCGGCATATTTGGAAAAAATGGTGCGCGAATATTTCGAAACAAGATCGCTTAAGTTGGTTTCGACAATTTTCAAATAGGCTTTTGCATCCGGATCGATTTTGCAGCGGCCCAACTCGCTCAAATACGGGAAGATGAATTGCTTTATCTTTGAATTAAGATTCTCTTCCACCGAACGGATCTCGATCTCCCGGTGATCCAACGATGCTTTCAACGCCTGGTTTACTTTTTCAAGGAACACGGTTTTCTCGTCCAGCTCTTGTTCATGATTTCTGAGCGTATGGATAAGCCGTTTTTTTTCGGTGATATCCCGGACGATGGCGATTGCATAATCGGTGTTGAAAACCTCAAAATGGGTGAGGCTCACTTCGGTATCGAATTCACTGCCGTCCTTTTTTAGAAAACGCCACTCAAAAAAAACGGGAAGAGGTTGAGTGACCATTGCCCGAATTCTTTCGATCTCATCGATCGACCGCAAACCCGTTTCCTGAAGTTCAGGAGAGAAGTCCAAGGGGGTATACCCGATGATATCGCCACGTTTGCATTTCAGAAGCTCCATGGCTTTTTGGTTGCAGTCGACGGCCTTGCCTTCTTCCAGGAGAAAAATGGCATCGTTGGCCGACTCGAAGAGCAGGCGATAAAGGGCTTCGCTGCGGCTCAGCGCTTGTTCGGCCATGCGCCGTTCCGAAACATCCTGAATGGTCTCGACAGCCCCCACAATGTTGCCCGTGGCATCCTTCAGCGGCGCGGCAGTAAAGAAAAGCCATTTGCCAAGCTTCGGGAAAAAATCTTCGCCTTCGTAGCCATTTGCGATCAACTGGGACTTTCGGATCGTTCCCTCATAATGCCCCCGCAGTTCCATTAGGCCCGCATTCCGGACGATAAGGTCGGCCATTAAGGGTCTGCGATTCTCATAAAGAACCTCCTGGTGACGATCTGAGCCGAGCATGTCAGTGGCGGTGATACCTGTGAGCACTTCACAAGCCGTATTCCAGTGGGTGATCCTGCTGTGTTGATCGATGGCAAAGGTTGGGACCGCCGTATCTTTCAATATCTGGCCCAGTAAAGAGATTTCGTTCCTTAGCCGCAGGATTTCATAATTCGTATCGGTCTGCATCTCTATCCACCATGGCGTTTGGATTTTACGGAGATTCTGTTTTGACCGCATCGTGAAGGTTGCTGAACGCTCTATGGATATTTTTTCGTTTCTTGATCATATTGCGATTTAATGGGTCCGGATGCAAGTCTGGAAATGGTCCGCACGCATCCCCGGCGCGCTGGGCATCGGGCCAATGGCGTTCCGGCAGGTCATTGAGAGCGATTATTAACGGAACCTGGAAGCATAGATGCCCAACCCATTGGCCACGCTGGTGAAGGCATCGGATTGCCTGATCTTGTCGGCCGCAAAACGATTCTCGAAAATTCTCTTTATGCTGGGAACGTACGAACTGCCGCCGGTCAGAAAGACAAGATCGATATCGCTATTGCTCAGGTTTGCATCGCGCAACAGGGTGTCGATGGTCGTTTGAAGCCGTTTTACCTTCTCTTCGATGAAGCCCTCGAATTCCTTTTGATCGATCGCTTCATCGAGGGTCATCCCGTATTCTCCAAACGTTATTTTGGTTTCAAAACTGAAGGAGAGCTCGCATTTTGCTTTTTCGATGGATTGAAATAGCAGATACCCGTAGTTGCGCTGAATGAGTTCTTCGAGGTTCTGAATTAACACCTTATCCCAAAATGCCGCCACCGCTTTGAGTTCCCGGATTTCCTGCAGCGTCCGCGCTGAACGCAGATGGGGAATCAGGTGCCAGCGTTTCAGCTTCGCGATAATGGGCGTGGACAGGCCGTATTGGTAATCGCTCAGCATCGATTTGACGGTAACGCTCTTCCCATAATACTTACAGATCTTTTCCCACATGATGT
>JAKAFO010000135.1 GCA_021819735.1 Deltaproteobacteria bacterium | reverse complement strand
CCGAGATCATCGGCGTTGAATCCAAATTCACCGATCCTGAAACCGGCGAGACCCATGCCGAACGCCGCAAGAGCCTGGCGGACCGCCGCTCCAAAAAGAGCCCGCTGATCTCGAGCCAAGAGGGTGAAACGGCGTCCGAGAAACCGGCGGAGAACGATGGGAAGAATTTGCAGCGGCGCTCGGACGGACGGCGCTTCCATGCCGCCAGTGCCCTGAACGTGGTCGTGGTCTCCACCGGCACCATGAAGTACGGCCTGGTGGTGGACGTTCTGCACGACTCGGAAGAGATCGTGGTCAAACCCCTGGGCCGCGATTTGAAAAAATGCAAAGGCTACGCCGGCGCAACGATCATGGGCGACGGGCGCGTGGCCCTGATTCTGGATGTGGCCAATCTGGCGCAGATGGCCGGCCTATCCACGGTGGAAGGCACGGCCCGGGCCGCCGAAGTAGCCGAATCCGAGCGCGAGGCCGTGCGTGCCAACCGCGACAAGCAATCTTTGCTGGTCTTCCGCAGCGCCCAGAACGAGCAGTTCGCCGCGCCGTTGAGCCTCGTGGAACGCATCGAAAAGATCAAACGCGACGACATCGAAGTCGTCGGCGGAAAACGCGTCATCAAATACCGGGGCGGCAGCCTGCCGCTCTTCAGCATCGACCAAGTGGCAACGGTCCAACCGTTGGCCGACCAGAACAATCTGCTGGTGATCGTCTTCGTGGTCGCCGGCCGGGAAATCGGACTGTTGGCCATCGGTCCAGTGGATGCCCTGGAAGCCAATCTGAATATCGACGGTTCGACGCTACGTCAAACCGGCATCATGGGTTCGACCATCATCAACGACCATACCACCTTACTGGTGGATATCGTCGAACTCGTGCAGACCCTCAACCCGCAGTGGTTTAAGGCGGTGGAGGTGCCCAAAACGATAGCCGGCAAAGCCGCCACCATTCTATTCGCCGAGGACTCCAGCTTCTTCCGCAATCAAGTTCGAGCCTCCATGGAAAAAGAGGGTTTTACCGTCATCGAAGCGGAAGACGGGGTGATCGCCTGGGATCTGCTACAGGAGAAATCGGAAGAGATTTCCCTGGTGGTTACCGACATCGAGATGCCCAAGATGGATGGGTTCACCTTGACGCGCAAGATCAAGGAGAGCCCGGCCTACTCCCATCTGCCGGTAATTGCCCTGACCACCTTGGCCGGCGAGGAAGACATCGCCCGGGGCAAGGCCGCGGGCATCGACGACTACCAGATCAAATTAGACCGTGAAAAATTAATCAGGAGCATTCAAGGGTTTCTTAAGGCTGCCTAATGGCGTTGCCTAATGGCGTTCGATTAAATTAACCACCAGCGCACGATGCGCTGGCGCGTGGAGACAACAGATGGCGGAAAACAGAGCAACGCTACAATCCCAAACCTGGAATAGGGATCGCAAGGCTTCAAATACCGTGGAACTGGCCACCTTTTATGTGGGGGACGCCCTCTGCGGCATGGATATCCTGAAAGTCCAGGAGATCAACAAGCTGATGGAGATGACCAAGGTGCCCCAGGCGCCGGATTATGTCATGGGCATTTTGAATCTGCGCGGCCAAATCGTCACCATCATCGATCTGGGCAAAAAACTCGGCCTGACTTCGGTGGATGTCAATGAATCCTCCCGGAACATCATTGTCAATTCGGACAACGAATACATCGGGTTACTGGTGTCGCGCATCGGCGATGTGGTGGAAGCCGAATGGGAAAAGGTTGAGCGGCCGCCGGCCAACATCGGCGGCGTCCAAGGCGTTTTCTTCAAAGGTGTATTTAAAATGCAGGATCGACTGATCGGCATTCTGGACGCGGATCGGGTTTTGGCCGAAGACAACTAATCCGCGATGGGACCTCCGGGAGCACCAATGGCTTTTGTGTCGCAGACAAATTCGAACCAGATGCAACCGACCGAAAAGTTGAGAATATTGGTCGTTGACGACACGGTGGTCTACCGCAAGATCGTCAGCGACGTGCTGATGGAGCTGCCCGACGTAGAAGTGGTCGGCACCGCTTACAATGGCAAATCGGCCTTGATGCGCATCAAAAGCCTGCAACCCGATCTGCTGACCCTGGACATCGAGATGCCGGAAATGAACGGCCTCGAGGTCTTGCAGCATCTGCAGCAGGAGGCGCCCCGGGTGGGAGCCATCATGCTGAGCACGCTGACCCAGGAAGGCGGCGCCATGACCATGCGGGCCCTGGAACTGGGAGCTTTCGATTTTATCCCCAAGCCCCAATCCGGGACCATGGCCGAAAATAAGCTGGCGGTCAGGGAAGCTCTGGCGCCCATGATCAAAGCCTTTGCGCGCAGCCGTCAGATCCGGGAACGCCTGGGCGTGATTCCCAAAGGCGCGCCGGTGTTTCGCTCTGTTCAGCGTGCGGTCGCCAATGTTACTGCTCCGGTTGCCAAGAGCATATTGGGTAATTCCGCCATCATCGCCATCGGCGTTTCCACCGGCGGACCGAGCGCCCTGGCCAAGATGTTGCCTCAATTGCCGGGCAATTTGGGAGTTCCCATCGTGATCGTGCAGCACATGCCGCCCCTGTTCACCCAGTCGCTGGCCAACAGCTTGAACGGCAAATGCGCCCTGGAAGTACGCGAGGCCAAACAGGGCGAGCCCTTGATGCCCAACGTGGCGTATATCGCACCCGGCGGCAAGCAGATGAAGATCGTGGCCGGCCCCGACGGCAAAGCGCGCGTCATCAAGATCACGGATGATCCGCCGCTAAACAATTGCAAACCGTCCGTCGATTATCTCTTCCATTCGGTGGCGGACCATTATGTGGGCCGCGCCACCGGCGTGATCATGACCGGCATGGGATCGGATGGCACGGTGGGCCTGAAGCAGATGAAAAACAATGGCGCCACCATCATCGCCCAGGACGAAGCCAGTTGCGTGGTTTTCGGCATGCCCAAGGAACCGGTCGAAAGCGGTTTGGCCGATGTGGTTGCCCCCTTGGATCGCATTGCCGCGGAGATCGTCAGAACCGTCTCATTCCGCGATCGAACGGTTTCAAAGCCAAAAGCCGATGCTTAGTGGGCGAAATGGCCGATGGCATCAGGAATAATCGATAGAGAGATGAACCCAAATGAGCCTCACGACACCCGGTAACTTCTCCAGCGTCAATACGAAAGAACCGGCCGCTTCCGTTCCCAAAGCAGTTCCCAAGCCATTTCCCGGAATCCGAAACGCCGTAAAGATCGCGCCTGCCGAAGTCCAGCTCTTTTCGAAATACATTTACGGTTTATGTGGCATCAACATCGAGGCATCCAAAGCCTATTTATTGGAAACACGCCTAGGCAAACTGCTCGAGAGCGAAAAATGCGATTCGTTCACCACATTTTACTACAAAGCCAAAGCGGACTCCTCAAAACTGCTCGAAAAGCAAATTATCGATGCCATCACCACCAATGAAACCTTGTTTTTCAGGGACGCCAGCCCGTTCGATCTGCTCAAACATAAGATTATTCCCGAGATGATCGACCACCGGTCGACGTCGGTTCCCAAGGGCAGCCCGGTTCCGATCCGCATCTGGAGCGCAGCATGCTCCACCGGCCAGGAGATTTACAGCATTGCCATCGTGCTGCGCGAACTGCTGGGCCCGAACCACAACTACAGCATCAAATTGCTCGGCACCGACATCTCCGATACAGCCATTAAACAGGCGAGTTACGGCGTTTATAATAAATTCGAGATCGAACGCGGCTTGCCGCGGGAAAAGCTCCAACGCTACTTTACCACCCAAGGTGAATCTTGGAAGATCAGCGATGAAATCCGCGCCATGGCCACCTTCCGCAAGTTCAATCTGATGGAATCGTTTTCCTCGCTCGGCAAATTCGACATCATATTCTGCCGTAACGTGGCCATATATTTTATTCTTGAGGATCGGATCAAAGTATTCAACAAAGTCGCCGACAGTTTGGAAATGGATGGATACTTGATGATCGGTGCAACCGAATCGCTGACCGGCGTTTGTCCGCGCTTCATTCCCAAACGCCATTTGAAATCCATCTTCTACCAATTGCGATAGAAGAGAAGAGTGATGTTCGACGGTCTGTGGAGGACTTAAACCATGCAAGCGCTCAAAATATTAGTGGTCGATGATGACCCGGTAACCCGCTCCCTTTTGACCAAGCGGTTGACCAAAGACGATTACCAGGTGGAAACCGCCGCTTCAGGTGTGGATGCGGTGCGCATGATCTCCCACGCTTACTACGATGTGATTCTCACGGACTTGATGATGCCGGGCGGTGTGGACGGAATCGGGGTATTGGAGACCGCCAAGGAGAACAATCTTAAAACCGAGGTGATTTTAATCACCGCGCACGGCTCCATCGACAACGCCATCGTGGCCATGAAAAAAGGCGCCAATGACTACCTGCAAAAACCGATCAACATGGACGAATTGATCCTGCGCCTGGCCAAGATCCAGAATCTGAAGCATTTGATGAAGAATGCCAGCGACCTGCGCATCGCCATGGAGGCCACCGAGCAAGTTTCCGGCGAAACCATCCAGAATCTGGAGATGACCGTGGCCGATTTGGAGCAGCGGCTGGCAGCCATGCGCGCAACCCTGGAGCGCAAGGATTTGCCGGCGCAGGAACGCATTGCCTTGGCTCTGCAGAACTGATGCCGCTGCGACCGAGATAACTCACCCCGCCTTCGATGGCTGTTCATTGCCCTGCCCTCTTTTCGCCTTCAAATAAAAAACCTCCCGCACGTCGAAACGTAGCGGGAGGTTTGGGATGTTCTTCGGGTGCTAGTATTTCAAATACTGTTGAGGTGTATTGTCTACGATAAATTTCACGGCATTATAGATGCAGGTGCGGATCGCTTTTTCCATGGGTGTTTTGGCGTAGGCGCCCAATCCTCCGGACATGCCGCCGGAGCCCCCCAAGGCGCCTAAAAAGCCGCCCAGGTTGACATCCTTGGCCACGCCCTCGACACGGGTGGCCGCCAATACTTCGGATGTCTCGGTATCCACGATGCGCAGATCCATGGCCATCGAGGATTTGTTGTAGGCGCCTTTTGCTGCCCCGAAAAGGGCCGTGGCTTTTTGCAGCGTTCCGCCGCCGATACCGCCGCCGCCGCCGGAAGTGCCTGGTTCCCAACCCGTCACTGCGCCCATAACCAGCAGATCAGCTCCTCGGACCTGCCCCTTTTGTTTTCCGCTTTTATCGGTATAGCCCGAATCGCTCAAAGCCATCTCCTGCTTCAGCGATTCCAGGTTTTGCCGCTCCAGGACACGGTACCGCTTGGTCTGAACCATGGCCGTGGTCAGCATATCTCTCAGGCCCGTGGTATATCCACTGGACTCGGTGTGGGAAACTTCCACGGTCTGCCCACCGAACGTCATTCTGGTGTTGCTGCCTTGTTCACCCACTTTCCAATCGAAATCGGCCACGGCGACCTTGGCCCGGGGCCCGGTGTATGGTGGAAGTCCCATGGCTTCGCCGGTATCGGTTTTAGCTTCGGGTTGCACCATGCTTTCCATGCATCCCCACGATACCAGAAGCATTAACATTGCCAAAAGCGCGATCGTTTTGCGGTGCATCATGGCCTCCTTTATAAGATTAGCCTCATGTCTGTTGAATGCCCAAAAGGCGTCCGATTTTTCGGCGTTGCGATGGTTCTCACGATGGCATAGATAAACATGCCTGTCAAGGCGGAACTACCTCATCTTATAAGGAATTATTTAGCGTTGACTAGTAAATGGCCATGGCCTGCCGTTGGCTAAAATCGATCTTGCCGAATCACCATCGGAACGGCCGGAGAGTTCCGGAGAATTATAGATCGGCCTGATGGATGATCACCGGCTGCCGTAGTATCAACTGGGCGGTCTTTTGGAATTGCTCCGCCACATCGGTTACAAAAAGGGTCAAACGCCGGCCTGTGTCTTTCTGCGCAACAAACGCCGGGGGCTCGCCAAGAAACGCAGCCAACTGCTCGGCAATCGCTTCGGCCGAGTCCACCAAGGCCACGCGCGCGCCGATTTTGCGCTGAATCACATGCCGCAACACCGGATAGTGGGTACACCCCAGGATCAACGTGTCGATCTGGCGCGTTTTCAAAGGATGCAGGTATTTGCGCACGATCATGGCCGTTTCGGGCTTGTTGATCCACCCCTCTTCCACCAGCGGCACCAGCAGCGGGCACGGCACGGCGAACACCCGGGCCTCGGGTGCTTCCTGTTTGATTTTCGCTTCGTAAACGCCGCTGGCGATTGTGGCACGCGTGCCGATGACACCGATGCTCTGGCGCCTGGAACGGGCAACCGCCAAATGCGCACCCGGTCCGATGACTTCGAAGACCGGCACGTTGAACTGGTCGCGCACGGCCTGGAAAGCATAGCTGGAGGCTGTATTGCAGGCGATCACGATAAACCGTGCGCCCTGGCGCAATAGGAATTCCGTGTTTTTCAAAGAGTATTTGACGATGGTCGTGGCGCTCTTGCTGCCGTAGGGCGTCCGCGCGGTATCGCCCAGATAGGTGATATCATGACCGGGCAGGCGATCGAGCAACGCCCGCACCACCGTCAGCCCGCCGATGCCTGAATCGAATACGCCGATCATGGGCTTCCTTTTCGATCTCCTTGGAACGGCGTATGGTCACCGGTTTTCAAGGTCGAGAGTATGTTGAATATAAAGGCGCAACGCATTTAAATTTACATCGGCGCGAATTCCCGGGCAGGAGTCCGCCATGGCGCGCCAATTATCGACATCTGCCAAAACTCCCGGAATAAAAGGCCACCGGCGGCACATGCGAGGCTTTACCGGATGAATACTGCAATTGTGCTTAAAAAAGATGCAATAGCCATCCGAACGCTGCGTCAATAGCGCCTTACCACCCGAGAGCGAGCAATAGTGCTTGCGGAAGGTTGCGCTGGAAATCCCTAAAAAAAGGGCGATGGCGGCAATATCGGCTTCCGAAACATACGTACCGCCATATCCTTTACAGCAGTGGCCACATTGGGTGCACTCGAAGAAATCCGAAGCGGCGGCACTACAGGGCATGGCGGCCGTCCAACGCGCATTTGAGGGTCATCTGGTCAATGTACTTCAAATCCCCTCCCACCGGCACCCCCGAGGCGATACGTGACACGCGCACATTGCGGTCGGCCAGTTGCTGGGCGATATAGGCGGCCGTGGCTTCACCTTCGACACTGGTGCCGGTGGCCAGAATGACTTCCTTGACGCCCTGCGGCCCGATCCGTTCAAGTAGTTCGCGCAGACGCAGGTCACCGGGTCCGACACCCTCCATGGGGGCCAGACTGCCACCCAGGATGTGATACAACCCTTTAAAGGCGCATGATTTTTCCAGGGCGATCATGTCGGCCGGCTGCTCGACCACGCACAGCAAGGTTTCATCCCGGGAATGGTCCCGGCAGATATCGCACAGTTCATCGTCGCTCAGACCGTAGCACTTCGCGCACAGCCGTATCTTCTGTTTAACCGACACGATGCTGTGGGCCAGTGCTTCGGCATCGTTGAGCGAGTTCCGCAGAATATGGATCGCCAGGCGCTCGGCGGTTTTTTCGCCGACGCCGGGAAGCTTGGACAAGCCGCGGATCAACTCCCGAATGGATTTTGGGTAGTGTTGCATATATGCCTGTTACAGCATTCCGGGCAGATTGAATCCGCCAGTGATTTTGCCCATTTCCGAGGCCACCATTTCCTGGGCTTTGGCCAAGGCATCGTTCACGGCCGCCAGAATCAAATCCTGCAGCATCTCCACGTCGTTGGGATCGACCACCTCTTTGTCCATGGTGATGGAAACAACTTGTTGACGGCCATTGGCCACAACCTTGATCATGCCGCCGCCGGCGGTGGTCTCCACCGTTCGATCCGCTAATTCTTCTTGAAGTTTCAACATGCGGGATTGAAGCTTCTGCGCCTGCTTCATCATGTTTCCCATACCCTTCATGATATCTCCCTCCTCGACCGGCCACGCCGGGTTTTAAGGTACTTTCACATCGATAATTTTGCCGTCGAACAATTCGATGGTCTCCATGACCCGCGGATGGCTCAAGGCCTTTTGCTTGAGCTCTTCAGCCTTTTGCTTCTCTTTTTGCTTCACTCCGGCATCTTCGGGTTGGGCCGACAAATCAACTGAGATAGTCCGGCCCGCCAACCGGCCGCAAACCTCTTCCAAGTAGCGGATGTGCTTTTTGATGCTGTTGAAAGTAAATTCATTGCCGCGCACCTCGATGGTCAACCGCTCTTCGCCAAGGTCTCCGAATCGACATTTTTGAAGAAATCCCGTCAAAGAGGGTTTTTCCTCTCCAACACGCTGTAAGAGTTGATCCCAGAGCGCGCCGGATGGGCACGGTTTTGGCTCCTGGCGCGGTTCCGGTTCATTTGTTCCTAATTTTTGAGATACGACAGGCACGGTCTCTGGTTTCACTTCGGCCGGCGCAAGATTGCTTGCAGTGGCCTGATGGTTAGACGCAAGGCCGCCGGTGGCAGTGGAGCGCAGTTTATCCAGGCGCTCGATCAGTCGATCGATGGGTAGAAGCGGCGGCGTTTGAAACAATTTCAGGAAAACCATCTCTAAAGCCAGTTTGGGCTGGCTGGAGAGTTTGATGGAGGGTTCGGCCGCAAAAAGCTGGTCAAGCACCTGAATAAGGTAGCTTTCGGGGATGTCACGGACCTGGGCTTGCATCTGCTGGATGGCATGCCCGGGCAGATCCACCAGCCGACCGGCACGTTCTCCAAGCTTGACCATCACCAGGTGGTGAAAATGGGCCACCAGATCGGCGTAGAAACGCTTCATCTCCAGTCCCTGCCGCCAAACGCCATCCACCTTTTCCAGCGCCTGCCGCATATCCCGCGCCAGCAGCGCCGCCGACAATTCGAAAAGATGCCGCTGTTCCGCCGCACCCAAAAGTTCGGCCACCAGCGCACCGGTGACCGCTCCTTCGGCGCAGGCCAGGACATGATCCAAAAGGCTCAGGGCATCGCGCATGCTACCGCCGGCTTCCCGGGCGATCAAGGTCAGGCTCTCCTGCTCGATGGCGACCCCTTCCTGTTCGCAGATGCGCTCCATCTGCGCCACAATGGCCGCCAGATCCATCCTGCGCAAATCATGGCGCTGACAGCGGGAAAGGATGGTAACCGGAATCTTCTGTGGCTCCGTGGTGGCGAAAATGAAGAGCACGTGGGCGGGGGGCTCCTCCAGGGTTTTGAGCAGCGCATTGAAAGCCGCCAGGCTGAGCATGTGCACTTCATCGATGATGTAGATTTTATAGCGGCTGTGGGACGGCATGTACTTCAGGTTTTCCCGCAGCTCGCGCACCTGATCGACGCTGTTGTTCGAGGCGCCGTCGATCTCGAAGACGTCCGCCGCGTGGCCGTTGGTGATCTCCACGCAGGAACGGCAGGTGTTGCAGGGCGTGGGCGTGGGCCCCTGGGCGCAGTTCATGGCCTTGGCCAAAATGCGCGCCACCGTGGTTTTGCCTGTCCCTCGGGGTCCGGTAAACAAAATGGCGTGGGAGACCCTGCCCGCGGAAATGGCATGCATCAAGGTTCGGGTCACATGGTCTTGCTGCACCACCTGATCGAAGCCTTGGGGTCTATATTTACGCGCAAAAACCAGGTAGCTCATGATGTTGCAAAGGGTCCTTGGGAATTTATACCATCCGTCTGGCCCTTATAGCGCACATGGATGCCGACCGCAATATTGGCAATCGTCGTGAGGTGGGGAAGTTTTGGGAAAAGCAATTGCGTATATTATAAAAGGTGTGGCGGAGAGAGTGGGATTCGAACCCACGGTGCCGCTTTTGACGGCACACACGATTTCCAGTCGTGCTCCTTCGGCCAGCTCGGACATCTCTCCGCATCAAGTCGAAAATGCAAGCGGCAGTTACCAAGCATCGTGCTTTGGAACGTTTCGGCGCTTAATAATGGCGGAGAGGGTGGGATTCGAACCCACGATCCCGGGTAAACGGGATACCGCTTTTCGAGAGCGGGGCCTTCAGCCACTCGGCAACCTCTCCTAAGATGCTCAGGAGCCGCATGCAGGGTTGCTTCAATAGCCCTTTTGGGTTTGGGTGTCAATCTCCTTTCTGAGCCGCCACGGCGATTTACGGCTGCATCAGATCCTTTACCGCATCGGTATAGTCGCCGGTCGACCGATAGACCACCAGTGGCGCTGCCATACGTAATCCCGGCCGGGCACCATGAATACCATGCACGATGACCAGCCGGGCCTCTTGGCCGCTCTGGGAATGCACGCCTTGGAGGGATTTTGGCTCAATTCCCTCCCGACGCATTTGAACCAACAGGTCCGCCGTTCGTTCGGCCGGATAAATCAATGCCAAGCGGCCACCGGTGCGCAGCATGCGCCGGGCGCAGGCCAGCAGTTGGGCTAAATCCATGGCGATTTCGTGTCGCGCTAGAGCGCGTTGATTATTGGGATTGATGCGCCCTGTGTCCGAGCGGTGGTAAGGCGGATTGCAGACGATCCAGTCAAAGGGCTCCCTCAACCGCCCGCCGGGTAGTAACCGCAAGTCTGCCTGAACCACGTCGATACGATCCGCCATGTGGTTGTCGGCCACATTGCCGCGGGCCAATTCGATCAGCTCGGGCTGGAGCTCCACGGCATGAATATGCACCTCTGGATAGCGGAAGGATAGAATAAGGGAGATGATCCCACAACCGGTTCCCAAATCAAGTATGGAATCTCCCGGCTTTGGACGGATGCCGGCAGCCAAAAGGACCGCGTCGATGGAAAAGCGATAACCACCGGCAGTTTGGGTGACGACCAATCGGCCGTCGAAGAAAGTATCGCGGGTCAACTCGGAAGAATTCAAAAATCTCCCACTTTCAGCTTGATGGCTTTGACCTTGCCGTCCCCGAGGGTCGCGTTCAGTTTGGCGATCATCTCGCGCTCCAGAAAGCGCAGGTGGTGCAGCCAGGTGGCTGATGCCACGTGCACCAGAAGCACATTACCGTTGAAGGCCGCGGGGCGCGCATTGGGGGCAATAGCGGCGCCAACGATTTGATCCCAAATATCCCAGACTTGTAGCAAGGCCTGGTCCTGCTGGGGCCGGCACTGCCGCAACACCGTATGCAGCACCTCGCCGATGGGCGCAAAAGTTTTCCTGTTCTTGCGATGCTCTGTCACGATCGGCTCCACGTAAAGGCAGTCAATGGCAATACGCCTTGACCCATCGATGGGTCCTCTTGCACACATCCCTCTTACCAGATGCAGGCGCCCGCCTGTCAAGCGGCACTTCACAGCCCGGGTCGCGTTCCATGTTCCGGGGCGATTTTCCCTTGACTTACAAGCGGCATGGCCTTAAATTGGGCATCAATTTAAAAGGGCTTGATATCATTAGAAAGAGCAGGTGAAGAGCGCATGGCTTGGGATTGGGAAAAACTGAATCAGCAGCAACAGCACAAAGGCGGCCCCCCGCCCCAGATGGAAGATGTTCTGAAGCAGATCAAGAATGTAAAACTTCCCGGGGGCACCATTTTTTTGGCACTCATCATCTTGATTGCCGCCATTGTCTATTCGTGCTTTTTTACCATCCAAACAGGTTCGGTAGGCGTGATCCAGCGCTTTGGGCAATTCGTTCGCACCGCCCAACCCGGCTTGAACTTCAAGTGGCCCTTCGGCGTGGAACGGGTCAACAAAATTGCCATCGAAAAAGTTTTTCGGGAAGAATTTGGTTTGCAAGCGGACGCTTCGGACGCGCGCGAACGCACCTTAGGCGCTTCCGGAGACGCCAGCGAAGCGCTTATGCTTACCGGCGACTTGAATGTGGCCGTCGTCCCCTGGATCGTACAATATAGGGTGAAAGATCCTTTCAATTTTCTTTTCAAGGTCAGGGACGTAAAAGGTCTGCTCAGAGACCTTTCCGAGGCCAGCATGCGCGTGGTGGTCGGCGATCGCAGCATCAACGAGGTAATCACCAAACGACAGGAGATCGCGGACGAGGCCAAGCAAGTCCTGCAAGCGGAGCTGGATAAGGCCGAAACCGGCTTGCTGGTCGTCAACGTGGAGCTCAAACGCACCAACGTGCCCGGCCCCGTGCAACAATCCTTTAACGAAGTCAACCAGGCCACCCAAGAAAAGGAAAAAATGATCTATCAGGCCAAGGAGGATTACAACAAGGCGATTCCGGCCGCGCGCGGCGAGGCCGAGCGGACCATCAAGGCCGGCGAAGGATACGCCCTGGACCGCATCAATCGCGCCAAAGGCGATGCGACCCGTTTCAGCGCGGTCTACGCCGAGTATTCCAAAGCCAAGGATGTCACCATGCGCCGACTCTACCTGGAAGCCATGAAAGATCTGCTCCCCAAGCTCGGCCCCAAGTATATCGTGGATGATGAACAGAAAAACCTGCTGCCCCTGCTGAACCTCGGAAGGGACCAGAAAGGGGTCGAGAAATGAACTTGAAAGCCGTAGCGGCCATCGTGGCCTTGTTTGTTATCGTCGTGGGGCTCTCATGCGCCTACACCGTGGATGAAACCGAGCAAGTGGTGATCACCCGTTTTAGTAAGGTCAGCCGTGTCGCCTTGGCGCCCGGCCTCCATTTCAAGCTGCCCTTCATCGAAAAAGCGATCACCTATCCTAAAAACCTGCAAGCATGGAACGGTGATCCGGGCCAGATTCCCACCAAGGACAAAACCTATATCTGGGTAGATCCCTTTGCCCGCTGGAAAATCGTCAATCCGGTACGCTTTTTCGAAACCATTGGCGTCGATTACCGCATGGCGACCAACCGGCTCAACGAAATCATCGATCCGGCCGTGCGCAATCTGATCACCTCCAATCCCCTCATTGAAGCGGTGCGCAACACCAATCGCGAAATGGATGTCTTTGAAATCGGGATGGAAGATGTGCAGAAGGATAAGCAAAGTACTACCTCCACCATCTCCGTGGGTCGCAACAAAATCGATGCCATGATCCTCGACCAGGCACGCGATAAGCTGGAGGGCTTTGG
>JAKAFO010000134.1 GCA_021819735.1 Deltaproteobacteria bacterium | reverse complement strand
TTGGGCAGGGTGCCGCGCTCCTCGAACTGGGCAAACTGCAGCAGGATGGCCCGGCTGACGTCCAGACGGCCGGCGGCGATCAGGCCGCGCACCACGATGAGCGTGTCGCGGCCCCAATCCAGGAACCAGGGGAAGCCGGCGATGACCGTGTGAAAGTCGCCCCGGCGCACCACATACTGGTCCAGGGCCGCGGCCATGGCCTCCGCCAGGGGCAGATCCCCGCCCCAGGGCGGCGGCGGGTTGAATTCGGGCACCGCGGGCATCTCCAGGTTCTGGCCGCCGGCCACGTGGGCGGTCAGGGTGATCCGCTCGCCGCCCCGCAACGGGCAGGCGAAGTAGCCGGGCCCGAACAGGTCCGAATCGGGGTCCAGGCCGCGCTGGGCCTCCAGGGGGCGGTGCACCATGTAATACCACTCGGGGGCCGCGTGGAAGCGGCCGTTGTCCACCCGCATCCACAAATTGCGCTCCGGGGCCGGGCTGAAGCGAAAGCCCTTGTCCCAGCGCGTGACCGCTGCCGGCCATTGGTGCTCGGGTCCGGCGAAGGCCTTGGTCACCTGATGGAAATTGCGGTCCTCGATATCCGGCCGGACGATCAGGGTCACGGCCTGATCGTCGGCCAGCTCGCCCTTGCCGCTCAGGCGGCGCAACCGCTCCACCTGAATCGTCACGGTGTTGGCCGGCGCGGCCGGCATGGCCGCGCGCAGGCGCAGGACGATGTGCTCGCCCTGGCCGGCGAGCATCTGGTAGCGCCACCAGGCGCCGCCGCGGTAATCGAAGCCGAACTCTTCCAGCACTTCCGGGGCCACGGCCTGGGAGTAGCCCTGGTAGACCACCCAGGCGCGCAGCCGCGCGAGCATGACGTGGCGGTCTTCGGGAAAGTCGGGATTCAGATTGGCCGACAGCAGCGCATCGTAGCGGCTCTCCAGACCACCATCGGCCCGCACGCGCATGGTCGCGCCGCGGCCGTTGGTGCCGAGGGCCAGCAGGGGCAGACGGTGGCACTCGTTACGCGAAAAGGCCGTGCGCACCCGGGCCTGGGCGCCGTCGGCCAGATAGAGCAGCGGAGCCTTGCAGTGCCTGGGCTGGGGCGCCTCGAAGAGCGCCAGCTCCAGGTCCCGAGGGCTGTGGGCCTCGGGCGTTTCCAGCGAGGCCAGCAGCGCAAAGGGCCGGTTGTGGGCGTCGCTCAAACTCTCCTCGGCCGCCAGGACCCGCTCGCCCTGGGTGATCCGCACGCGGAACGGATGGGGCGCGCGCACCAACAGCAAGAACCCGGGCGGCACCATCACCTGGCGCCGCAAGTCTTGGAGAAAGTCCCAGAAAATGACGTTGGCCGCGTTTTGGGATGCATTCAGGCTTCGGCAAAACCCCTCGGGATCGGCTTGCAGCGCCAGAGCCGAGGCGTCGGGGTCGTCCAGCGGCGGGTCCGAGGCCAACACCGTCGCGATCTCCAGGGCCTTGGCGCGCAACCGCTGGCGGATCACCTGGGGCGGCGTGGCCCCGGCCTCTGCCGGCGCCGCGCTGCGCCAGGGGTCATCGGCATTGGCCAGACACACGGCCTGGCCGGGCGCCAGCACCAGATGGCCGATGCGCTTTCCCAAACGCGAGGGCACCGGCTGGCCGGCGATCAGATCCACCAACGGCGCCTGGAGAAAATCGATGTGCCGGGTGTCCCAGGAGGTGTTGACCGGCTTGTCGGTGTCCAGGTTTACCAGCACCAGCACCCCCTGGCCGCTGGGCCGGTGATGCCGGGCCAGGGCCACGAAATTGCCTTCGCCCTGGGCGATGAGGCGCAATGCGACATCGGCGCCGAAGGCCGGATGGGTCTTGAGCAGCCGGCTCAGGTGGGCGATGGCCGCCACCTGGTTATCGGTCGCGCCCCAGTTCAGGGCGCAGGCATCGTGCACATTGATCTTCTCGGTGGCCAGCCACTCGACGCCGTTGGTGAACCCGAAGGCCCCGTGGGGCGCCAGCAGGGCGCACAGGGCCGTGCGCATGCGGGCATAGCGCGGCGACGTCGCGGCCAGGCGGTTGTTGTCGTGGGTCTCGGCAAAATGGACCGTGATCCCCTCGGTGGCGCTGATCTCGTTGGCCTCGCCCAGGTACCACTCGATCTGGCCCCTATCATAGTTCTGGAACAGCTCCGAGTAGGCCCAGTTGAAATTGCCGCGGTTGAGCAGGTCCCGGGTCACCGCGATCTTGCCGCCCAGGCCTTCGAGCAGGAAAAGGGCGTCGGGGAACTGGTCGCGCACCTTGGCGATGATATACTGCCAGGCCGGCAGTGGGATCATGTAGCCCGCATCGCAGCGAAAGCCGTCCACGCCCCGGCGGCACCAGGTCAAAAAGACCTCAGCCATGTAAGTCCACATCTCTTTGTGGCGGTAGTCCAGGGCCGTCAGGTCGGCCCACACCACGCCCCAGGCCCCGGGATTTTCGATCTCGCCGTTCTCCTTGCGGGCCAGCCACTGGGGATGGGTCTCGTGCAGACTGGCGGCCCAGCCGGTGTGGTTGATGGCGATATCGATGACGACCTTGCCGGCCCGGGCATGCACGGCATCCACCAGCTCGATGAACTGCTCCAGGGGCGTGGCCTTGGGATCGAAGACCGCCAGGGCCGGGTCCACGGCCGTGAAACTCAAGGCCGCGTAAGGGCTCCCGAAGCGGCCCATGCGGGCGAAGGTGGTGGGCGTGGGATGGATGGGCAACAGTTGCAGCAGACGGCAGCCCAGCACCCCCATGATGAAATCCAGTTCGGCGATCAGGTCGCGGAAGGTCCCCGAGGGCGGAATGACCGTGAAGCCGGCGCCGTCCAATTGTTTGACGCATTCGGCCGTGGCCGAGGCATCGTTGCGGACACAGGTTTTGTGCGGCCCGAACTGGCGCACGAAGGCGTTGTAGACGATGTTGCCGCAGACCGTATCGGCCGGCTCCACATTGATGGCGGTATTGGGCCCCTCGGGCCAGAGCGGATCGGCGGCCCCCGCGGGCATGAAAAGGCACTTGGCCTCGAAGTGGCCCACCTCGTTGAGGGCCAGGCGCGCCTCGAACACGCCCGGTTCGAGGCACTTCATGGGGATATCGAACCAGTCCCGGGCCAGCGGCGCTTCGTTCAACTCCACGCTGCGGATGATCTCCCGGCGGATCGTTCGGGCATGGCCGAGGTTGGTGCGCACAAAGGCCCGACCGCTGCTTTCCGCGGTCACCCGCAGGCGGAAAAGCACCACATCGCCCCGGAAGAAAAGCAGATGCCGTCCGGGGCCGGGTTCCTGGACAATCGGGTCGCGCCGCGCTGCCTTTGCGGACATGGGTACTCCGTGGGACTAGAGCAAATGGGACCCGCTCACTGCTTGCAGATCTGCTCGATGAAGGGCAGCAGCCGCGCGCGCATGTCGGGGCGGTCCAGGGCGTAGGAGATATTGGCCATCTGGAAGCCGACCTTGGTGCCGCAATCGTAGCGGATGCCTTGGTAGCGATAGCCGTACAACGATTGTTGGCCGAGCAGTTTGGCCATGGCGTCGGTGATCTGGATCTCGCCGCCGGCGCCGGTCTCCTTGCGTTCCAGGATGGAGAAGATCTCCGGGGTCAGAATATAACGACCGATAATGGCCAGGTTGGAAGGGGCCGCATCGGGTTCCGGCTTTTCCACGAGTCCGCGGATTTTGGTGAGCCGATCCTTGGGCGGATCGGCGTCCAGAATACCGTAGCTGGCGGTGGCTTTGCGGTCTACCTCCTCCACGCACACGATGGAAGCGTTCAAACGGTTGAACTGCTCGATCATCTGCCCGATGGCCGGCTTGTCCGATTTGATCAGGTCGTCGGCCAGCAGCACGGCGAACGGTTCGTTGCCCACGATGTGGCGGGCGCACCAGATGGCATGGCCCAGCCCCAAGGGCTCGTTCTGGCGGGTGTAGATAAAGGTGCCGGATTCGGGCACCAGGTGGCTGATCTCGCGCAGCAAGGCGTTTTTGCTGCGGGCCATCAAGGTTTGCTCCAGTTCGCAAAAGTGGTCGAAGTGGTCTTCGATGGCCTGCTTGCTGCGGCCGGTGACGAAGATGATTTCGGTGATGCCGGACGAGAGCGCCTCTTCCACGGCATACTGGATCAAGGGCTTGTCCACCACCGTCAGCATCTCTTTGGGCATGGCCTTGGTCGCCGGCAAGAACCGGGTGCCGAGACCGGCCACGGGGAAGACCGCTTTGCGCACTTTCATGGAACGCTCCTTTGCATTGGATTGGCGTTAAACTTTCTGTTTCGCTTTTACTCCACCGCTTCGATCCAGCCCAGCGGATCGTCGGCGCGACCGTACTGGATATCCATGATGGTATCGAACAGGCGCTGGGCCACCGGTCCGACCTTGCCCTGACCGATGGCGATCCGCTTCTCTTCGTATTTGAGCTCGCCCACCGGGGAAATCACCGCCGCCGTGCCCGAGCCGAAAACTTCGGTCAAGCGGCCGCGCTCATAGGCCGCGAAGACCTCGTCGATACTGATCTTGCGCTCGCTGGCAGGCATGCCCCAATGCCGGGCCAGGGCCAGCACCGAATCGCGCGTGACGCCCGAAAGAATACTGCCGTTGAGGATGGGGGTCACGATCTCGTTGTCGATAACGAAGTGGATGTTCATGGAGCCGACCTCTTCCACGTACTTCTGCTCCACGCCGTCCAGCCACAGCACCTGGGTGTAACCGGCTTGATGGGCCTTTTCGCCGGCCAGCAGGCTGGCCGCGTAGTTGCCCATGGTCTTGGTGTCGCCGATGCCGCCGCGCACGGCGCGCACATGCTCGCGGGTCACCAGGATCTTCACCGGGTTGAACCCCTCGGGATAGTAAGCCCCCACCGGCGACAGGATGATGAAGAAGCGGTAGGTGTGCGAGGCGCGCACTCCCAGGAACGGATCGGTGGCGATGATCGTCGGCCGGATGTAAAGCGACGTGCCGGGCGCGCTCGGCACCCAGGCCTTTTCCACTTTCAGCAGCTCCTTGAGGGCCTTGAGGGCAAAGGCCTCGTCGAATTGCGGAATGCACAGCTTCTGGGCCGAATAGTTGAAGCGCTTGAAATTCTCCTGGGGCCGGAAAAGCTGGATCTTGCCCTGGGCCGTGCGGTAGGCCTTGAGCCCTTCGAAAATGCCCTGGCCGTAATGCAACACCATGGTGGACGGTTCCATGACCAACGGGCCATAGGGTTCGATGCGCGGATTGTGCCACCCTTTTTCGGGATTGTAATCCATATTGAACATATGGTCGGTGAACACCGTGCCGAAGCCGAGCTTGGTCTCGTCGGGCTTGGGTTTCAATGTCTTGCTCTGGGTAATGGTCAACTGCATGCGATTCTCCTGGTCCTTAACGGCCGCGATCTTGATATGAGGATTTCGTCCGCTGGTTCTATCGGCGGGCACAAGTGAGCAAAACCATAGCACCACACGCGGGCCCATTGCAAGCCCGCAAACCAACATTTGCGGGCCTATTTCAAGCCGTTGGACCCGGTTCGCCGTTCAGCCAAAACGGTTGGAAATATGCACGCCCGGATTAAAGCGGTGCCGGGCCGAAACGGTTCGGCAAAAAGCGGCGCGCCCGGTGGCAATCGCAGTCTATTTCATGTATAAGGGGTTCCCATGAGTCCGGCCGACGGCCGGACGGAACTATCGAACGGCATGGGCGGCGCCGACGCCCATGATCCCGGAAAGGAGTTTAGCGTGGTCAAACTGGAAACCAGCATGGGCGATATCTTTTTGGAATTGGACGAGGCCAAGGCCCCCAAGACCGTGGCCAACTTCCTCAGTTATGTGGAAGCCGGCCACTATGACGGCACGATCTTCCATCGGGTGATCGACGGCTTCATGATTCAGGGCGGCGGCATGACCGCCGACATGAAGGAGAAGAGCACCGGCGCGCCCATCGAGAACGAGGCCGACAACGGCTTGAAAAACGATACCTACACGGTGGCCATGGCCCGCACGTCGGACCCCCACAGTGCCACGGCGCAGTTTTTCATCAACGTGAAGAAAAACGATTTCCTCAACCACACGGGCAAAGACATGCGCGGTTGGGGCTATGCGGTATTCGGCAAAGTGGCCAAAGGCCACGGCGTCGTCAACAAAATCAAGGCCGTGGCCACGGGCCGGACCGGCATGCACGACGATGTGCCCAAGGAGCCGGTGACGATCGTCAAAGCCTCGGTGGTGGCGGCGGCCGAATAAGCGACCGGGAAGGGTCGATCGAAAGGCAGGCCCGTCCATATGAAGACGATCCATGCTCGGCCGGCCGTTGTGCTGGCCCTGACCCTGGCGATTCTCATGGCCCCGGTCTTGGGCGGCGGCACGGCGGCGGCGGAACAGTTCGACGCCACGCATGCCGGTTACGACCGCCTGTTGAAGGCCGTCGTCGCCGGCGGCCGGGTGGACTATGCCCGGCTTTTGGCCGACCCGGGAGCGCTGGACGAATATCTGCAAAGCGCCGCGGGCGTGACCGAAGCCCGGTTCGATGCATGGCCCGAAAATCAGCGGCTGGCCTTTCTGCTCAATCTTTACAATGCCGCCACCCTGCGCCTGATCCTGGACCACTATCCACTCGAGAGCATCAAGCAGATCGGCGGCCTTTTCAAAGGCCCGTGGGACCAGCCGGTGGTCGGCCTCTTCGGCCGGCGCATCACGCTGGACACCCTGGAACACGACATCTTGCGCAAACGCTACCGCGAACCGCGCATCCATATGGCCCTGGTCTGCGCGGCCAAAGGGTGCCCCGCGCTGCGCCAAGAGGCCTATGTCGCCGAAAGATTGAACGCCCAACTGGACGATCAGGCCCGACGCTATCTAAACTCCGCGGCGGGCTTGCGCATCGCCAGGGGCCAAGGCGTGGTTTACTTTTCGGCGATCTTCAAATGGTTCGGCGACGATTTTCGCGCGCTTTACGATCCGCCCCGGGGTTTCGACGGCTTGACCCCGGTGCAACGGGCGGTGGCCAACTTCTGTGCCTCCTACTTGCCCCAGCCGGAGCGCGAATACCTGGCCCAAGGCGGTTACGACGTCCGTTATCTGCCCTACGACTGGTCCTTGAACGCAAAATAGAAGGATAGCGGAGGATCTGAGCATGAATGTCGTTTATCTATCGCCCCATTTTCCACCCCAGTACCATCAGTTCTGCGCGCACTTGAAAGCGGCCGGCGCCAATGTGCTGGGTATCGCCGACACGCCCTACGACCAGTTGGCCCCCGAGGTGCGCCAGGCCTTGACCGAATACTACCGCGTGGACGATATGCACGACTACGACCAGTTGGTGCGCGCCTGCGGTTACTTCACCCATCGCTACGGCAAGCTCGGCCGCCTGGATTCGCTCAACGAGTATTGGCTGGAGACCGAGGCGCGCCTGCGGGACGACTTCAATATTTTCGGCATCCGCAGCGCTGCCATCGGCCACATCCGGCGCAAGTCGCTGATGAAAGAGAAGTTCCGGGCCGCCGGCGCGGCCGTAGCCCCCGGCCGGGTGGTGCACACGCCGGACGAGGCCCGCGCCTTGATCGCCGAAACCGGCTATCCGGTGGTGGCCAAGCCCGACGCCGGCGTGGGGGCGCTCAACACCTACCGGCTGGACAACGATCGGGACCTGGCCGCTTTCTTCCAAAACAAGCCGCCGGTGCCTTACATCATGGAGGCCTTCGTGCGCGGCGACATCTGCTCGTTCGACGGCCTGGCCGACCGCGACGGGCGGCTGGTCTTCCATACCTCGCATGTCTTTAGCCAGGGCATCATGGAAACGGTCAACGAGGCGCGCCACGTCAGCTACTACTCCCTGCGTGAGCTGCCGCCGGCCCTGGAAGCGTTGGGAAGGCGCTGCGTGCAAAGCTTCGATGTGCGCGAGCGCTTCTTTCACATTGAATTTTTCCAGACCGGCCCGGAGCAATATGTGGGTCTGGAGGTCAACATGCGGCCCCCGGGCGGCTACACCACCGACATGTTCAACTACGCCTGCGACATCGACATCTATCGGGCCTGGGCCCGGCTGCTGGCCTTGGGCGACGCGGATTTGAAGTACACGCGCAAGTACCACTGCTGCTACGCCAGCCGCAAGCAGCAGTTGAACTACCGCCATGGCCACGAAGCGATCCTTGCGCGTTACGGCGATCGCATCGTCCAGGTGGCGCGCGTGCCCGGTGTCTTCAGCAGTGCATTAGGCGATATCGGGTATATCTTCCGGTCTCCGGACATGGACGTCGTCGAAGAGATCACAACGTTTATTCATGAACTGAAATGATCCGGCATTCAGGAGTCGGAATTCAGAACAAGAGATTCACCCTTCACTCCTGACGCCTGACTTCTGAAGCCTGGCTTCTGAAAGGTCCCCTTGCATGCAGATCGAAGAACACCGCTGGCACAGTCCGGCCCTGGGGCGCGAGATGGCCTTGAAGGTCTACGGCCACTGGGGCGCGCCGTTCATCGTCTTCCCCTGTTCCCGGGGCCGCTATTTCGACTACGAGGGCATGGGCATGATCGCAGCCATCGCCCCTTTCATCGACACCGGCCGCATCAAGCTCTTTTGCGTGGACAGCCTGGACAACGAGTCGTGGTACGACTTCGCGGTGCCGCCCGCCCGGCGCAATGCGCGCTACGAAGCGTACGATCGCTATATTACCGGCGAAGTCGTGCCGTTCATCGCCGACCACTGCCGGCAACCCGGGGTCCGGGCCATGACCAATGGGTGCAGCATGGGCGCTTACCATGCCGTCAATTTCTTCTTCAAACACCCCGACCTGTTTCAGGGCACGCTGGCCCTGAGCGGGCTCTACCGCCTGGACCGGCCGGAGTTCGGCCTGGACGGTGACGGACTGGGGGATGTTTATTTCAATTCGCCGCTGACCTATCTGGCCAATCTGTCCGACCCGTGGTATTTAGAGCAATACGCCCGGCGCACCATCATCGCCTGCGCCGGGCAGGGCGCCTGGGACGAGGAGTCCCTGGAAGATACCCGGCATCTGGCCGCCATCTGCCGGGAGAAAAACATTGCCGCCTGGATCGACATCTGGGGTCACGATGTCAACCACGACTGGCCTTGGTGGTACAAGCAGATGAACTACTTTTTGGGCCAACTGTATGGCTAGGGTCCATCCCTGAAACACCACCTTGTGTTCCATGCCCGGATGGACACGAAGCAACGAGGAGAAGTCATGGCCAAGAGCACCGAAACCGAGAATATGGCGGTTTTTTGCGATTTTGAAAATGTGGCCCTGGGAGTGCGCGACGCCCATTACGATGCCTTCGATATCGACAAGGTGCTCGAACGCCTGCTGCTCAAGGGCAGCATCGTGGTCAAGAAGGCCTACTGCGATTGGGAGCGTTACAAGGAGTTCAAGGCCGCGATGCACGAAGCGGCCTTCGAGTTGATCGAGATTCCCCATGTGCGCCAGTCGGGCAAGAACTCCGCCGACATCCGCATGGTGGTCGATGCCTTGGATCTTTGCTACACCAAGGCCCACGTGGACACCTTCGTCATTGTCAGCGGCGATTCGGATTTTTCGCCCCTGGTGAGCAAGCTGCGCGAAAACAACAAGACCGTGATCGGCGTGGGGGTCAAGAACTCCAGTTCCGATCTGCTCATCGCCAACTGCGACGAGTTCATTTACTACGACGATCTGGTGCGCAAGAAGAAAGCCCGCAAGAAATCTCCCCGTAAAACCACGCGCCAGGGCGCCAAGGCCGCGGCACCCGCCGCCGCCCCCGCCAGCGCCATCAGCGCCGCCACCGCCACCACCAATTCCACGGCCACGGCTCCCGAGAAGGACCCCGAAGAGCGCACCCAGGAGGTGTTGGACCTGATCATGGAGACCCTGGAGGCCTTGGCCGAAGAGCGCGGTTCCGAGGAAAAAATCTGGGGTTCGATGGTCAAGCAGACCCTCAAGCGCCGCCGGCCCGGCTTCAACGAGTCCTATTACGGTTTCCGCTCGTTCAACAAGCTGCTGGAGGAAGCCGCGGCCCGCGACCTCATGGAACTGGAGCCCGACGAAAAATCGGGCGGCTACATCATCAAGCGCTTTCACCAGGAAGATTGACCCTGCCTTGCGGTTCACCTCCCAACCGCCCATATTGGCTGAAATCTTGCATAGCTGACCATGGCCACCCGCGTGCTTGCCTGCAGCCTATATATAATGATGGCTTTCGGCTTGGGCGGTCACGGGTTTGGCGGAAGTCGCGGCTGAAATCATAACCGATTTTTGACGCGCCTGAATTCGGATGCACCCAATTCAGTCCGGCAAAGCCCGGCGCCCGGATGACTGAAAGGTGACATCCGTGCACAAAAATGAAACCAAACCCCCATGGGCTCACCGGCCGGTTCGGCGGTGCTCCTGGTGAACCTCTTGGATGGGAGATGGAATGAACGCTCCGGCAAAAATTCTGGTGGTCGAGGATGACACCAACGTGGCCACTGTCTTGGAGGCCCGCCTGGCATCTTTCGGGCACGACGTTTGCGATATCGCCCGCAGCGGGGCGGCCGCGGTGCGTGGCGCGGTCGAGCATCGGCCCGACCTGGTGCTGATGGATATCCTGCTCGAAGGCGACATGAACGGCGTCGAAGCCGCCGAGTTGATTCGCAACCAGATGGATGTGCCCGTGGTGTACATCACCTGCCTGAGCGAACCGTCCTTGCTGGACCGGGCCGTCAAGGCCAATGCCTACGGCTACATCCTCAAACCGTACAACAATGTCGAACTGCGCTACACCATCGAGATCGCCCTGGTCAAGTATCAGGCGGCCAAGGAACGGGAGCGTCTGATCGCCCAGTTGGAAAAGGCGCTGGGGGAGGTCAAGCGGCTCAGCGGCCTCCTGCCGATTTGCGCCTCCTGCAAGAAGATCCGGGATGAAAACAACACCTGGCAGCCCATCGAGCAGTATATCCATACCCACTCGGAGGCCGACTTCTCCCACGGCATCTGCCCGGAATGCGCCGCCATTCTCTACCCTGAATTATATACGCCCCAATCCGGCCGCTGACGCTTCAGCGATCTTTGGGGAAGGCGCAGATCAACGGCAGGGTCAGCAGCGGCAGCAGGGCGATGGCCGTCAGCACCGGCTCGATGGTGAACAGGTCGGCCAGCTTGCCGACGAGGGGGGTGACAATCCCGCCCAAGCCAAAGGCAAACCCCATCATCAAACTCGACACGATGGAACGTCCCTTGGGCGCCAAACGCTGCGCCAGGGCCACGCCCAAGGGCATGGTGGCCAGCACCGACATGCCGGCCAGCACGGCGCCCAGGTAGATCCAGCGCCCCGTAAGGTGCAGGAACAGCAGCATCATCGGCGCCATCAGGGTGTGGGTGACGAGGAATATCTTTTTGAAACCGATGCGGTCGGACAAGTGGCCGGCCATCAAGCCGCTGATCGTGCCCGACATGGTGAACAGGGTGAAAATCACGCCGGCCGCGACCACCGAATTGCCCCTTTGCACATAGAGCACCGGCATGAAGGTCAGAAAGGATTGGCCCACGATGGCCCGCAGCACCATCACCATCCAGATCAGCGCCACGCTCTTCCAAGCCGGCCCCAGGCTCTCTTTGATCGAACCCAGAAAACCCAGGGCACCCATGCCTTCGCTCTGGGGCGCGGGCACGACCACGAACAGGTAACCGATCGCCATCAATCCCAGAACCATGGTCAAGGGCATGGCTTCCAAGCCGAATCGCGACGCATACCAGGTGATAAACAACGGGCCCAGGCCGAAGGCCAAGGTGCCGCCCGTATTGAACACCGACATGGCGAACCCGGCCTTGTCGCCCGAATAGAGCGGCACCAGGCCGGTCACCGAGGGGTGGAACATGGCCGATCCGATGGAACCTACGCAGACCACCAGCAGCAGGGTCCAAAAACCGGTGGCGATCCCCGAAAGGGGAATGAACACCACGGCCATGAGCAATCCCACCATGATGAAGCCCCGGGTCTGATAGCGGTCGGCCAGATACCCCACCGAGGGCTGCACCACGAAGGCCAGCAGGCGGTTGATGCCCGCGATCCATCCGATCTGGGTCAGGGAAAGGCCCAATTTCTCCACGAAGAGGGGAAAGAGCGGGGTGGTGAATGAGCTGTAGAAATCTCCGGTGAAGTGGACCAGGGTCAGGGCGAACAGCACTTTGACGTTTGTTTTGGCGTTGGGGGACATCGATCGGACTTGGCTCCGCTATCCGATGACGACCTTGCCGAGCCGCGGATGCTCTCTCTGTTCACAAGGGCGCGTCGGGATGCATGGGTCAAAAGAAGGGCGGACTATAGGCACGGCCGGCAAAAGCGTCAACCTATTTTGCGGGACCTATTTGGCGGGATCGGGGGTTTCGATTTTCAGCCAACGGCGCAGGCACTCGTAGGCGACATTCTCGCGCAGCTTGATGCCATGGATGGGAATCAAGCCCACCCGCATGGAAACCTTCTCGTCTTCGCCCCAGGGCCACCAGGCCACGCACAAAACCAGATTGTACAAGGGCAGCGAGGTAAAAACGGCCTGGCCCGGCATGAGGCCGAAGCGGTCATTGACCCACTGGCTGATATCCTCGGTGTCGGGCGGCGCCGTGGTGAAGCTCCAGTGGTGGCGGAACTCCTTGAACAGCGGAAAAAAGACCAGTTCGGTCTCCTCCCCGCACAAAACCACCACCGCCATGCCCCGTTTTTGATCCCATTGCCACCGATAGGATGGCGGAATATTCAAACAGATTTTCCGGCAAATCTCCTGGAAAGGTGCCAGATCCTCCAATTTTATTTGCATATCCGATCCTTATCCCATCGCCAAGGCCGCTGGGGGAATCCCTTCGGGCGCACGGCCATCCCTATTTTGGATTTATCGGTCAATGCAACAATATCTTTAGGTTCGACCTTATCGCCGGCTTTTCCAGCGGCAATGCCGATAACCGCAAGGGCGTCGCTTTCGGTTGCCTGGCCAACGGTTTTATAGCATAGATGATCCACCGTCGCCATTCTCCGACCGCGAATCGGCCCATTTGGGGTGATC
>JAKAFO010000133.1 GCA_021819735.1 Deltaproteobacteria bacterium | reverse complement strand
CCCTGCCCGGCATGGGGCAATCCGATGCCTACGGACTCGTCATGCAAGCAGACCGTTCGCTCTTGATGGTCTTCAACGGCGACCCCTTGCGCGGCAAATCGTTGCGCATGGTGCCGCGTCTGGAAGCTCAGACCGTCATCTGGCAGTGTTTGAGCGACGACCTGGAAGAAGAGGCAGTGGCGGCGTTGTGCGATTTCGAATGACGATCAGTCAATTAAGAAAAGTTTGAATTCGAGGAGCGACCATGGACCATCCCAAAGACACGCATCTTAAATCCATCGGCTACATCCTGTGGATCTTCGGCTTTACCGGATCGCATCGGTTTTACTACGGCAGGCCCATCACGGGAACCATCTGGTTCTTTACTTTAGGGCTTTTGTTCATCGGCTGGATCGTCGATTTTTTCCTGATTCCATCCATGGACCGCCAGGCCGATCTGAGGTTCCGCGCGGGCCGGCTGGATTACACGACCGGCTGGGTGTTGCTGACCTTCCTGGGATTGCTCGGCATCCACCGCTTCTACATGGGAAAGTGGTTCACCGGGATCTTGTACCTGGTGTCGGGCGGCATCTTCGGCCTCGGCTATCTCTACGATCTCTGGACCCTGAACGATCAGGTCACGCAGATCAACAGCCAGCCCTAACCGCTCGCTTTGCATAAGGAGTTTATCCATGGGCCAAACTGCCATCGTCATCGGCGCCACGGGTCTTGTGGGCCAGGCTCTGGTTGATCGACTGGCCGCGGCCGACGCCATCGACAAGGTGGTAACCCTCACCCGCCGGCCGACCCGCCACTCTTACGCCAAAGTCCAGAATCAGGTGGTAGCCTTCGACCATCTTGAGGATCACGCCGCCGCTTTTGCCGGCGACCTGCTCTTCTCGTGCCTGGGCACCACGCGCAAGCAGGCCGGCTCCATCGCGGCCCAGCGCATCGTCGATGTGGAGTATCAGTATATGGCCGCCCAACTGGCCGCGGCCCAAGGCGTGCGCCATTACCTGCTGGTCTCGTCCAGCGGCGCCAATGCCGAGAGCGGCAATGCCTACTTGCGCATGAAGGGCGAGCTGGAGCAGCGCGTGATCGTTCTGCCCTTCAAACGGATTTCAATCTTCCAACCCTCTCTGCTGCTCGGCCACCGCGCCGAACCTCGTCCCGGGGAAAAATTGTGGAGCTGGATTCTGCCGCCGCTCTGCGCCCTGCCGGGCCTGCGCCGCTACCGGCCCATCCGGGCCGAACAGGTGGCTGCCAAAATGGTGGAGGCGAGCCAACGTCCCGGCCCGGCCCTGGAATTTTTTCGCTTGGACGAGATCTTCCCGATCAACCCGCCCTCGGGATCGGATTGACCCCGAAAGCCAAAAAAGCGCCTAAAAGCCTTTAGAAAAATGAGCGGAAAGTCGGTTAGAAGCTCCCTATAGGATCATTTTGTTTGAAAATGACCATGGATATGACTATAGTCATTTAGATTCATACCAAGGAGCTGTGTATGCAAACCATCAATGCATCCGTTTTTAAGGCCAAATGCCTCAAGCTGATGGAAGAGGTCAACGAAAGCGGTGAGGAAATCGTGATCTTAAAGAACGGCAAGCCGATTTCCAAACTCGTTCCTTATAAATCGCGACCTCGGAGTCTGTTCGGGTTGCATAAAGGCAGCGTGCGAAGCCGGGATGATCTGATCGAACCGCTCGACATGCCGTGGGAAGTGGAACGATGATGCTTCTGGATACGCACGTACTGGTCTGGCTGGACGAAGGGTGGCCGCGGCTGGGAAAGAACGCATTGCAGCAAATCGATGCGGAATTAAGCACCGGCAATCTCGCGGTCTCCGCCATCAGCTTTTGGGAAATTGCAATGTTGATACAAAAAGGGAGGCTGGAAATGCGGCTGGAGGTAGATGTCTGGCGCAAGGAATTGCTTGAAAATGGTTTACGCGAGATCCCTTTGGACGGCGCAATTGCCATTCGTGCAGGCGGTTTGCAAGATTTTCACGGAGATCCCGCCGACCGTCTGATCGTTGCCACGGCGCTTCAGACGTCATCAATATTGATGACCGCCGATCAAAAAATCCTCGCCTGGAAAAATCTGAGCCTGAAATTTAACGCTCAAAATTGATGAGCCCGCAAATACCACCCCGACGGCCGTTAGCCGATTTTCAAGATCTGTTTTTCCCAGCCATTTTGAATCTGCACGCCGGAAGGCGAGGAGAGCCGGTAATCTCCGGAGATGGTCAGGCGCCCATCTTTGGTAAGCAAGGCTGTTTTGCAGTGGATGGTTTCGTTGGTCCGGGAGTCGTGGATGACTACGTCTTGCAGTTTCACCACCGAATCCTGGGGCTTGAACATCGCTTTGGCGGCCGTCACCGCGTACATCGTCGCACCGCTCTCGGAAATCTTCAAATCGAAGCCGTTGATATCGGCCTCGATGATCGCATAAGGGGTCTTGGTCTTCCGCTTTTCCCCCGAAGATCCCCCGGCTAAATCCAACACATCCAGCAGGTCCGGAAGATCCTCTTCCGTGAACGGCCCCAGCAGCTCCAGGCCCAGCCGGTCGATGGTAAGCTTTGAAAAGCGCCCGACGGTGAACACCGACAGCTTCTTGGGGCCGATGGTCAGGGCGCCGATGCTGAATTTTCGCACCGCGTGCTCGCCGTGGTGGTAGGTTCCGGTAAGGCCCTTAATGGTAAGATGTTTTGCATTCGAATCTCCAAGATTGGCTGGTGTAAAGATTACGGGGCTTGATTGATGGCGGCGGTGCGCCATGAAGCCGATCCCCAGGGTAGTAAGAACGCAAAGCAATACCAGCGGTCGGGATAAGATTTTCATAAGGTCGTAACGGGTCGGGCTAACCATCTTCGGATTGCCTGCCTTAGCCACAAGGTTTCTAAATTGGTCTCTGATTATAATCGCCAAAGGCGACCAGAGGTTGATCCGCAGTCGCCTTTGGCTCTCTTAGCACCTGCCTCTTAAGCCTATTCCGACATCGTTACTGTAACTTCATTGGAAAATAGTAGGTGTTTTTCAGGGAAACTCCCTGGAACAGCGCACACACGATAGAAATAGGTCCCCCCTGCAACAAATTCTTCGTCAAAATAAGAAGTATCAGGAGTACATGCAATTAGATTTGATAATGCTTCTTCTGAGTTAGTAATAGGTTCAACGCTTTTAGAAACACAATATTGTATAGCATCATCCGACCCATCCCAGTGAATCACGAAAGAATTGGAACCATACCAAATATATAATTCAGGGCAGTCCTCTAAAATATCTGGTGTCCCAAAGCCGTCTATGTCCTCGTTAAAAATGGATGGATCACTGCCTTCATATCTTACGATAACGCCGCCTAAAGCGGGATCGGGGAAGGACTGAGGCGCATCTCCGACGAAAGCGGGCAATAAAGATCTGAAGTTGAGGCCGCTGAAGAATGGCGCGGGATTGATCACGGTGTCATCGGAGGAAAGCTCTGTATCGTGATCGATGGTGAAATCGGTTCCTTCGTTCAGCGAGGTTCGGGCCGCGGTGATCAGGCTTTTGGCCTCCGCGATTTCCTCCGGGGTGGAATCGATGAGGTTGATCCAATCGTCCGCCTGGGAGTCGGTTTCGGTCGCGATGAAATCCATGGCGCTGAGCAGATCTGCGCTCGCGTCGATGAGCGTACTCTTGGCGGACTGCATCAAAATGCTGTCCGCAATAGGAGTAAAGAACTCCGGGTTCCTCAGAAGGAATGTTTGGATCGAGTTGGCTTGCTCGTCTTGGTCCAGAAGGTCGTCGTGATACTCGATAAGGTCCTCGTTATCGATATCGATATCCAGGTTCTGGGCATTCAGGATCATGATCGCAGCCATGGCCGCTTTCAGGGCCGCCCGCGCTGCCAGGACGTCGCCGTAATCGCTTTCGGTTGCGGTCCCGCTATATGGATCGGTCCAGGTGGCGTTGAAGGTCGTGGCGACACTTTGCAGCGCGTCGAGCGCGCCCTCCAGATCGGTCATGACCACATCGTCCAGAAACGCCTGGAGCTGGGCGCCCGAAGGCGAGTTGCCCGGAAGCAGGCTGGGGAACAGCTCCACATCCAAATTCTCCGGCGCTCTGGGGTCTTCTGTTTCTCCCACGGGGCCAGTGGGATAGTTGAAGGCATCGAGCAGGTCGCCGAAATCGAGCAGGTCACCGTCATAGCCGACCGCGGCCGCTCGAACGGTCCGCTGCGTATCCGAGCCGCTGTCGTAGGCCAGGGCCAAGACTTGTGAGAGGCCGTAGAAGAATCGGGCCGTATCGGCGTCATTGGAGGTCTGATTTCCAAAATAGTGGGCCGCCAATTTAAAATAGACTTTCGTTTTTAAGATCTCTTCGGCCGACAGTTGGGCCAACCCGCGCTGGGTCAGCTCGGCACCCGAAAGCGTATTGGCCTCTTGCCGTTCTTGAGCGCTAAGCTGCGCCGCTTCCTCGTCCGTCAAGATATCGGTGAGCGCCCCAGGCGTCGGCGTCGGCGTCGGCGTGATGTTCTGCGGGTTTGTGTTTCCGTCGCTACTGCTTCCGCCCCCCCCGCCGCAAGCTGTTGCTAAGAAAACCGTACATGCTGCCAAAAATACCAACCAAATAAGCCTTCTCATCCCTTAGTCCTCCTTTTCTTGTTCGCTGCTCATAGTCAACTCAAGCGCATTATGCCAATTACAATAGCCAAGAGCCTTGGCTCGCTATGCTTGGCTTGTAAACCGCGGGTTTGGTAAGGTTCGCAGAGGTAAGGGAGGGGCGAACCGAGCAGGAGGCAAGCGAAAAATGTACCGGTGTCGACCTGTTAAAAATGACAGGTTGGAGATATTCGTCTGTAATAATTAAGGATTTTAAATCCGTTAGGCTCTGGCCGATGGCGCAACTGCTTTTGGGAAAGGCTCGGTTATGGGGTTTTTTTCATTAATTATGGGAAGAGAATTACATTGACAGAAATATGGCCCCTATTTTTTCATGAACGCATTTTACCCCAATGGGGAAGTTTAAATGAATTCAAATTGCATTGATGCCCAGCCTTTTCTATGGTTTAGGTGATCTCGGTTTAACGTCTACTTGCCCTGAATAGCCGAAACGAAGTTTCAACGGCCGAAGCTACTGGACGACAATCGCCGCTCAAGCATTTCCGGCCGGCAAGCGTCGTGGTGGTGAGCCAAACATTGCTCGCTACCAGGTAGCTTTGGATGGGCACGCGGGGGAGCAGCCATGGATCTTGAAAATGCATTGGGCGTCAGCGATCTTTTGTCCTTGTTGAACTTGAACCAGCGTTCCTTGCAGTGCCGCGACCTTCCAGGGCTCAAACGGTTGGTGGCGGATCTGCAGGCGTTGCTCGGTTTTGATTACGCGGTTCTGGCCCAAACCAAAATCCCCGATGTCTTCGATAGTCCCCAAGCGTCCGTTGAAATTCTGGATATCAGCTATCCCGCCGGCTATATGGATTTCTATATGAAGAAGAAGCTTTACCTTTCCGATGCCACCGTGTGCGCCTTCCTCTCCAGTCTAGAGCCGGTCCACTGGCAAACCGTGGACCAGCGCTTCGACGAGCTCTACCCGGCCGCCAGGCTGTCGTACTATTTGGGGATGCGCGACGGCTGGACCCACGGCATCCTGAACACTGCTACCATGACGTGCACCGAACTCGCCTTGGGGTGGCCCGATGACGAAAAAGATCCCCGAACCGGACAGATCCTCGCCCATGTCGTTCCCTTTGTGGTTGAGGCCTTCAGGCGCATTCTGGATGCACGGGGCGATTGTGGGGTGAGGCTCACCGCAAGGGAGATCGAGGTGCTTAACTGGCTCAAGGAGGGCAAAAGCTCCTGGGAGATTTCCATGATATTGCGATGCAGCCGCAGGGTGGTGGATTTCCATGTGGACAACATTAAGAAAAAGCTCAACAGCACCACTCGTGCGCAAGCCATTGCCATGGCTTTGCACAGCAGTCTGATTGAATTTTAGATTCTGCACCCCACCTCATTGTTACAGGGCGCCGCAAAGATCCTCGTAACTCCCCCGGTAACCAACCCGGCAAGCCCGGCCAACCAATAGTCCCACCAAGCCAATAACCAGCACAATTTCAGCCCTTTCAACGGACCCTTTCTCCTTGACACGGCATATCGATCTTGATTATAGGTCGGTGCTTGCTCAGGGGCCAGCTTTCCGGTTACGGCGGTTCTTGTCGGGGGTTGGGCGAGCGAGGGAAGCACGCAATTCATCTTAAGATATCGGGAAATTGGACGACACGCCCCATGAGTGTGATGGCGCAATTGGTATCGCAGAAGGAAGCCATTGTCGGCAAGTGGCTCACGCGGGTAATTGATACGTACCCTCCTGAAACCGCCCGCTTTTTACGAAGCCAGAAGGATCCCTTCGCCAATCCGGTGGGGCAAACCACCCGGCAAAGCCTGAATACCCTGGTTGAAATGTTGAATGCAGAGTTGGATGAAGCGGCGGTCGGAGCCGCCCTGGATCCCATCATCCGCATTCGCGCCATTCAAGCCTTTACTCCCGCCCAAGCCGTCGGCTTTGTGTTCGAACTCAAGGCCATTTGTCGGGAATGCGCAGGGTCTGCGCCGGTCGGCGGTGAAGAGTGGTCGCGGCTCGACGGCCGCATCGATCGATTGGCGCTGGTTGCCTTCGATATTTTCATGCAGTGCCGCGAAAAGATTTACGAACTCAAAGCCAACGAGATGAAAAATACGACGTACAAGGCCTTTGCCAGAGCAGGCCTGATCAAAGATCCAGATCAAGGAGCCGGACAATGAGTGATGACCGGCTCAACTATAAACCCTTTTCATATGGAAGGTCCCGATCCATGTCGGGACCAAGAGTGAGGTGCGGGTAGATGAATAAATTTTACTTGTCATCATTGCTGGCGGTTTTTGTGCTGGCCCTGATCGCCTGGGTGGGGGGCCCCTCGGCACCCTGGCTGTTCGGGATCGTTCTACCTTATCTGGCCGTCATCCTATTTGTTTACGGAGTGGCGCGCCGGGTCATGGGCTGGTCGCGGTCGGCGGTACCGTTCGCCATTCCCACCACGGGCGGACAGCAGCGTTCCCTGCCGTGGATCAAGCAGAACAAAATCGACAATCCTTCGACCAATCTCGGCGTTTTCATCCGCATGGCGCTGGAAATCCTGACCTTCCGGTCGCTTTTCCGCAACACGCGCATGAAGATGACCCACGAAGGCCGCTTCAGCTATAACCTGGAGATATTCCTGTGGCTCGGAGCGATCGCCTTCCACTACGCTTTTCTGACCACCCTGGTGCGCCACATGCGCTTTTTCCTGGAGCCGGTGCCCCAGTGCATCCAGGCGATCGAGGCGGTGGACAGCTTCTTCCGCTTCGAGATTTCCTACGACGCGATCCAGTTCGGGCTGCCCGGCGTCTACATCTCGGGCATCGTGCTGCTGGCGGCGGTCGTCTACCTCTTCCTGCGGCGTCTGTTCATCGCCAAGGTGCGTTACATCTCCCTGGCCCAGGACTATTTCCCCCTGTTCCTCATCATGGGCATCGCCTTTACCGGCATCCTGATGCGCTACTTCACCAAGGTGGACATCGCCGCCATCAAAGAGCTGACCATGAGCCTGGTCACCTTCAAGGCCCTGAGCTTCAAGGTACCCCAAGGCATCGGGCCGCTCTTCTACGTTCACCTGGCCTTTGTCAGCACCTTGCTGATCTACTTTCCCTTCAGCAAGCTGATGCACATGGGCGGCGTCTTCCTGAGCCCCACCCGCAACCTGGCGGCCAACACCCGCGAGGTGCGGCACGTGAACCCCTGGAACTACCCGGTCAAGGTGCATACGTACGAGGCCTACGAAAACGAGTTCCGCGACAAGATGATCGAGGCCGGACTGCCGGTGGACAAAATGCCCGAAGAACCCGCGGAAGAGGAAAAGGAGTAAACGACCATGGCAGACGAAACACCTAAACCTTCCGAGCTTTTGTCTAAGATAGACTACCGCACGCCCTCCACCCACTGGATGGACGTGCCGGTCAATATCCGCAAGGGCATGTACTGCTACGCCTCAAACCCCAAGAGCGTCGAATACCTGGGGTTGCCCAATGCCCGCGCCTGGAACCCCGTCGAAGAGGACTGGAAGCTGCCCGAAAACTGGCAGCAGATTCTGCACGAAGGGTTCAAGGAGCGCCTGGAGAAGTTCCGCTCGATCAAAGTCTTCATGGACATCTGCGTGCGCTGCGGCGCCTGCGCCGACAAGTGCCACTTTTTCATCGGTACCGGCGACCCCAAGAACATGCCGGTGCTGCGCGCCGAACTGCTGCGCTCGGTCTACCGCAACGACTTCACCCTGATGGGCAAGCTGCTGGGCCGTTTCGCCGGTGCCCGCCCCATGACCCTGGCGGTGCTCAAGGAGTGGTGGTACTACCTGTTCCAGTGCACCGAGTGTCGGCGCTGCTCGCTCTATTGCCCCTACGGCATCGACACCGCCGAAATCACCATGTTCGGCCGCGAGCTGCTCAACCTGCTGGGCCTGAACATCGACTGGATCGCGACGCCGGTGGCCAACTGCTACCGCACCGGCAACCACCTGGGCATCCAGCCGCACGCCTTCAAGGACATGCTCGAGTTCTTCGTGGACGACATCGAAGAGATCACCGGCGTGCGCGTGGAGCCCAACTTCAACAAGAAGGGCGCCGACATTCTCTTCATCACCCCCTCGGGCGATGTCTTCGCCGACCCCGGCACTTACACCTGCATGGGCTACCTGATGCTCTTCCACTTCCTCAAGGAGAAGTACGGCCTGGATGTCACCTGGAGCACCTACGCTTCGGAAGGCGGCAACTTCGGCTCGTTCACTTCCCACGAGACCATGAAGCGGCTCAATGCCAAGATGTACCTGGAGGCCAAACGCCTGGGGGTCAAATGGATCCTGGGCGGCGAATGCGGCCATATGTGGCGCGTGATCAACCAGTACATGGACACCATGAACGGCCCGGCCGATTTTCTGGAGGTACCGGTCAATCCCATCACCGGCACGCGCTTCGAAAACGCGGCTTCGACCAAAATGGTGCACCTGTCCGAGTTCACCGCCGACTTGATCAAGCACGGCAAGCTGGACCTCAAACCGGAGCGCAACGACAACAAGATCCTGACCTTCCACGATTCGTGCAACCCGGCGCGCGGCATGGGCATGTTCGACGAGCCGCGCTACGTGATCCAGAATGTGGCCAACCACTTTTATGACATGCCGGCCAACACCATCCGCGAGCATACCTTCTGCTGCGGCAGCGGCTCGGGCCTGAATGCCGGCGAAAACATGGAAGAGCGCATGGCCGGCGGTTTGCCCCGGGCCAACGCGGTCAAATACGTGCACGAAAAGTACGGTGTGAACATGCTGGCCTGCGTGTGCGCCATCGACCGGGCGGCCCTACCGGCTTCCATGTCTTACTGGGTGCCGGATGTGCAAGTCACCGGGGTGACCGAACTGGTGGCCAACGCCCTCGTCCTGCCGGGAGAACAAGAACGAACCACGGACCTGCGCGGTGAACCGCTGCCGGGAATGGAGGAAGCCGATGAATGATAAGAAATGGATCGTATTGGGCCTGGTGATCTTCATGGCCCTGTTTCTTTCGCCCTTTTTGTACAACGTGGTGACCGGGGCCAAGGCGGCGGCCATGCCCAAAGTGGTTTTGACCGAACGAGCCAAGGCCGCCAAGCAGTGCGTCATGCCCACCGAGTTCATGCGGACCCAGCATATGCAACTGCTCGACGAGTGGCGGCTCAAGGTGGTGCGTTCCGGATTGCGTGACTTCACCAACGCCGAAGGCAAGACCTTCAACATGAGCCTGTCCAACACCTGCATGGACTGCCACAGCAACAAGGCCGAATTTTGTGACCGTTGCCACAACTATGCGTCCGTCATCCCCTACTGCTGGGATTGCCATATTCAAAACCCCCAAGGAGAAACGAAATGAAAAGCAGCCGCAGACGCTTCATAAAGATGGCGGGCATCGCCGCTTTGGGGCTTGGCGCTCAGCCGGCGATCAAGGCCGTCGCCCCCGCTGCCGAACAGGGGTCGCAGACCCAATTTTCCCAAGGCCCGAATGTGTTGACCGCCCGCCAGTGGGCCATGGTGATCGACACCCGGCGTTTCAAGACCACCGAAGATCTGGAGCCGATGATCGAGGCCTGCCACAAGCTGCACAACGTGCCGCACTTCGAAGAGAAAAATCACGAGATCAAGTGGATCTGGGAAACCCATTTTCACAACGCCTTTCCCGATTCGGCCAACCGTTTTATCAGCGAAGAGGCCGAGCAACGCCCCTACCTGGTGCTGTGCAACCACTGCCAGAATCCGCCTTGCGTGCGTGCCTGTCCCACCAAGGCCACCTTTAAGCGCGCGAGCGACGGTGTCGTCATGATGGACATGCACCGCTGCATCGGCTGCCGCTTCTGCATGGCGGCCTGCCCCTACGGCTCGCGCAGTTTCAACTTCGTCGAGCCCCTGAAGGGCCTGGTGGAAAAAGAGATCAACCTGAAATATCCCCGCCGCATGAAGGGCGTGGTGGAAAAGTGCACCTTCTGCGTGGAACGGCTGGCCGAGGGCCAGATGCCGGCCTGCGTGGAAGCCTCCGGCGGCGCCATCGTTTTCGGCGACCTGGAAGATCCCGAATCCGAAGTACGGCAGGTACTGCGCGAGAATTTTACCATCCGGCGCAAACAGAGTTTAGGCACCGAACCGTGCGTCTACTACATCGTGTGAGGTGGGTATGCTTGAATTAGCCTTAAAAGGAAGCAAAAGTTATTGGACATGGGTGGTGGCCCTGCTGGGGGTCATCGGCGCCGGTTTCGTGCTCTATCTCGGGCAGTTGCAAATCGGCTTGGGCATCACCGGCATGAGCCGGGATGTCTCCTGGGGATTTTACATCGCCAACTTTACCTATCTGGTCGGCGTGGCCGCCGGAGGCGTGATGGTGGTGCTGCCCTACTACCTGCACGACTACAAGGCCTACGGCAAGGTTACCATCCTGGGTGAATTCCTGGCCATCGCCGCGCTGGTCATGTGTCTGCTCTTCATCATCGTGGACCTTGGCCAGCCCATGCGCGGGCTCAACGTGCTGCTCTACCCCACGACCAACAGCGTCTTGTTCTACGACGCCCTGGTGCTCAACGGCTATCTGTTGATCAACCTGGTGGTCGGCTGGAACGTGCTGGAGGCCGAGCGCAACGGCGTGCACTATCAGAAGTGGCTCAAGCCGATCATCTACCTCTCGATTCCGTTCGCCGTCAGCATCCACACGGTCACGGCCTTTCTCTACTCCGGCCTGCCCGGCCGCGGCTTCTGGCTCACGGCCATCCTGGCCCCGCGCTTTTTGAGCTCGGCTTTTGCCGCCGGCCCGGCCCTGCTGGTGCTGTTGTGCCTCTTCATCCGTAAGGTCAGCAAGTTCGACCCGGGCAAGGAGCAGATCCAGAGCCTGGGCCTGACCGTGGCCTACGCCATCTGCATCAATGTTTTCTTCTTCCTGTGCGAGATCTTCGTGGCCTTCTACAGCCAGATTCCCGAGCACATGGACCACATCAAGTACCTGTTTGTGGGCCTGCACGGCCACAACGCCCTGGTGCCCTTCATGTGGACCTCCATGGGCCTGATGGTGATCGGCATCATCCTCACCGTCAATCCCATCACGCGCAAGAACGAAACCACCCTGGCCGTGGCCTGCGCCCTGATCATCGCCGGTACCTGGATCGACAAGGGCCTGGGCATGATCTCGGGCGGTTTCGTGCCCAACCCCCTGCACGAAGTCAACGAGTATGCACCCACGCTGCCCGAGATCGGCATCACCGTCGGCGTCTACGCCATCGGCGCCTTGGTGCTGACCATTCTCTACAAGATGGCCGTGAGCGTCAAAGAAGAAGTGCGGGGATAAATAAGCACGGCACCGCGCTAAAAATTTGCAAAGGCCCACCGGTCACGCCGGGGGCCTTTGTTGTTTTGCGCGTCGCCCATGGCTCTAAAAATCCATCGGCGCGCCAATCTCGGGCACCCGTACATCCACCGCCGGCGCGCAGTTCCGGGTGGCATGGATCAACCCCGGCATGTCGATCAGGGGCATCCGGCGGGTTTTGCCGCCCGGCACATGGGGCTTGGAAAAATTGTCATAGTGGAACAACACCACGCTACTCGGCCGGGTCATTTCGATGAGCCGCCGGGGGTAGTCCTGCCGGCGGTGCCAGCCGGGCACGCACAAGAAGAGCACATCGCAACAATGACCCCGCAGGTGCGTCTCGTCGAAATTGGCGCTGCCCACATGCAGGAAGCGCTTGCCGTCCAGTTCGAGCAAGGGTGCGAAGACAGTACCCACACGATAGCCGCCGGCCTTCATGGGTAGCGTGCTGGTGGCGCGGATCTCGCCGTCCAATGGCACTCCTTTGCCCAGGCTCAGCAGGCCGTGGGCCGAGCGGATCATGGTGACGCCGGCCGAATCGGTCAAGCGCAGCGTCTCGTTGTCGGCGCATACGCGGGTCCGGCCCGGCAGGCCGCCGAGGCTCATCAGGGTCTCCAGGGAGTGGCTGCCCACCACCTTGCAAGCGCTGCGCGCCGCGATCCAGGGCACATCCAGGGCGTGGTCCGAATGGGTATGGCCCACCACGATGGCCGCCACCTTCTCCAAATCGGGCAGCGCGGCAGCGATGGCCGCCGGGTCGGGCGCAATGCGCTTGAACAGCGTGTCGAAGATATCGACCCGGGTGTAATACGGGTCGATCAAAATCACTTCCTTGTCGGTTTCAAAGCGCAGCCCGGCCGCGCCGGTCCAGGTGACTCGGATCATTACGCACTCCTCCCTCCATAGGCAAAGAAACGTACCTTGTGCCACCAATTCTTCACGCGCAATTGCCGGTGCAGATCACCCCAAATGGGCCGATTCGCGGTCGGAGAATGGCGACGGTGGATCATCTATGCTATAAAACCGTTGGCCAGGCAACCGAAAGCGACGCCCTTGCGGTTATCGGCATTGCCGCTGGAAAAGCC